>JAITFU010000066.1 GCA_031281125.1 Prevotellaceae bacterium
ACCGGCACAAGTGGCGGTAGTTTTCCCGATGTGAGAGACATATTAGAAAAACAAACTGACGATGGTTGGGGTGGCGCTTATGGCGGCATTTGCTTTCCGGATGGTTTGTTGCTCTTTCAGGGGTCGGCCGCTTACTATTGGTCACAGTCTGAGGACAGTACTGGCTACTCTTTGTACTTCAATACGGATGGCTACGTCAACCCTCAGGGCACCAACAGCAAGAACACCGGGTTTTTGCTCCGTTGCGTTCTTTAGTGAAGGACTCTAAGGGTTTGATTTTGCTTATGATAGCATAAGCCAAGTCAAACTACAAATTTTTTCATAAACTCTTTCGTGATAAATTCGGACTGTCGCCCTCCGATTTCAGAAAATTCTCACAAGAATCAGCCTCCGCTTTGACACAGCCCCAATAATAGTTTAAAAACGAATGGAACATGGAAGATTATCAGAACTCGCCCAATAAATTGACAATTTGCCACTAAAAGCTGAAAACTATTTCTTATCTTTGTAGGTCATTATAAATAATAAAAATGCAGGAATATGGATGCAAGAATAACCCAACGTTCAATGAATTCTGCACAGATGTTTGTTTTTCAGACATTTGCTGTAGCAAAAAACGAGCAGACAAGAGAAGAATTGACTTCTTTATATCTTGATTACATTCAAAAAAAAATGGATGAAGAATCAGACAAATGGTGGAAAGAGAACGGGATGAGTCAAGAAAAAATAGATGAGTTGTTAAATTCTCATCACAGAACACCCTATAAACAATGAAAATTGTCCTTGATACCAATAATTTGTGGACTGTGCTCTCAATGCCGGCGCAGATTTCATCGTAACAAATGACAAACACTTTAATGTGTTGAAAAGTATTGATTTTCCAAAAATAAATGTTGCAGACATAGATACTTTCAAGAAAATAATTTCTTTATAGCCCTCTAAAAGTTTCAAAACTGAAATCCATACACCCTTGCTTTTCAAATCCGGATTGTTTTTTTTGGGGGAGGAAAGTAGATGAAAAACATGTTTGTTTATGCATTCATTATCAATCGTTTGCAAATAGAGGATATTTTTCTCCAAATAGCGGATATTGGTTTTTTTACATTTATGTAAAGCAGACGAAACACCACGGTGGGAGAGCGGCGCCACCATAGAGAAGAACCACCTAAGCGGCTATACTTTTATCACCGACCAAGGCAGCAACCTCTTTACCGCCACCTCGTTAGCCAAATACAAGATCGGCCGCATCACCGCTACCGATGGCAGTACCTACGAAATCGTTGAATTCACCGGCCCCCTTGCCAAAGGCAAACCCGCAGATGGACAACTACGAACGGAGTCCGGACTCAAAAATCTTTATCGCCTCGAAATTGTAGAAGTAGCGCCAAATGGCGTGGTATGGATGGTGTTTCAAGAGACGGTTACATCAGCGGAGCGGCGAGTGGTGTTAATCATTTAGTGAGAAGCCTGTACAGCGGAGATGCGGCCGCTACAATGGCTCCGGAGCACGAGCCTATCGATTGTATAATCACGTTCCCACCCAATGCATTTTCGGAAAGTCCTTGAATAGGTTGATCTTGGCTCATAATATGGTTATGTTTATTTGTCAAATGAAGAAAATTTTTATAAAAAAAGTTGCAGGATTAAAAAAACTCCGCACCTCGACTTCTCAATTGTTATGATGTCTCCGTTTCACGTTTGACAGTATGTTTTACTTTAAAAAGCGCAAAGTTTAATTCAAAACTTGTTTCCGAACCCGTTGCCTTTAGGTCTTCTCCAAAAATGTCTGCAATTATACTGCCGCTTTTTTGCATAAGGCGTTTTTGTTGAAACTCATCAGGGCTTTGAGATAGTTCTGCAATATTGTGAGACAACTCTCGAAATTTGGCAAAGACTTCTATAATGGTAATGGTAGTCTCGGTTGCCTTTGGACTCTTGAGGATGGTTGCAAGCATATACAAACCCTTTTCGGTAAAGGCTTTGGGCAGGCTCCGTGTTTTCTCTAAATTTGTGGTCGAAAATTTCGACCGCAGGTCATAGAACTCGCTGTTATTGAGCTCGATAACATATCCATTAGGAAACTTCTCAGGATTGTTTTTTACCGCTTCATTTACGCGTTTTGTCTCTACCCCATACAGCACAGCAACATCGCTGTCTAAAATCACATTCTTTCCTCTGATATTGATGACCTTGTCTTCTACATCACTAAATTTAACTATTTCCATAAAATATTTTTGCACAAAGTAACCTCAAGTATCGCCTGAAATGCGGCAAATAGTAAAAAAGTGACATATTCGCATTTTCTAAAATTCTCAATCGAGGATAATTCCCAAAAATTGAGTTTATTTTTCAAAAAAAGTTGCAGGATTAAAAAAACTCCTTACCTTTGCAGCCCGTTTGTGAAAACGGTTTTCAGTTCCTTGACATATTGAGAGAGAATAAGAGGTAAAGAAACAAATAAGAGATAGATCAAAATAAAAATAGATTTGTCTCGAGCGAAAACAAAATAAAATAAGATTGGGTCTGTTGTTGGGGCAAATAATTATTTGCCTATACGATAGCGGACTACAATTTCAGAAGAAGTTACAAAGAGCGAATGGGGGATGCCTAGGCTTCTACCGGCGAAGAAGGACGTGGTAAGCTGCGTTAAGCTGCGGGGATTTGCAAACGAGAGTTGATCCGCAGATATCCGAATGGGACAACCCAATATGTTGAAGACATATTACTCCGCGAGGAG
>JAITFU010000131.1 GCA_031281125.1 Prevotellaceae bacterium
ACTACATTGCACTGTTCAAGCAACTTCTCATGGTGTTGCTGCTGTTTGCCAATTTGTTCTTCAATGGCAGAAATACGTTTGGGATAATAGTTCAGCAGTGTAAACTGCTGGTAATTTTCTGCCGAACGGATAAAACCCAAATAGGAAGATTGCAAGTCACCCAATTCATACTTTTGGTTTAATTCTTCCGATGTAAAAAAGAAATTTTCGTTCCTAACCAATTCATGCCACATAGACAATTTTATACGTAGATCTCTTACATCATGAATATTGGCAGGATTATCGATCACTGCCAAGTAATCTGACTCTTTCACTTGTTGCTTGTTAATTACCAACAAATGGGTGATCTTACCATTGGCACGGGCATTGACCTGTACAGGAGGATTATTGGAAGTCACTACCAACGGAGCTTCTATCACGTCAGGGTATCTGAAGAACCAACTGCCTATTAACAATACAACCACAATCACGAACAGTACGGTAATTCCGGCGCGTTGTATCCATGGAGGAATCCACCCGAGTACTTCCTGCACTTCTTCGCTTCGGAGCTCGGGAAGTTTTTTTGTTTCTAACTGACCTTTAAAATACTGATTGTCATTTGCCATTCGTTCCTAATTTCCAAGTTCTAATTGATTTTTTATCAATTCATAATATGCTCCACACTTCTCAGTTAGCGCTTTGTGCGTGCCTTGTTCGACAACCCTTCCCTTTTCTAAAACCACAATGTTGTCGGCATTACGTACAGTACTTAGTCGGTGTGCAACCACTACCACTGTTTTGCCTTGGTAGTAACCCACAAGGTGCTCCATGATTTGTCGTTCATTCTTTGTGTCAAGCGAGTTGGTTGCTTCGTCAAAGAAGATTATCTCCGGATTTTGGTACACGGCCCTGGCAATCAAAATACGTTGTCGTTGCCCCTGGCTGATTCCATTGCCTTCCATACCTATCTTGGTATTGTAACCCAACGGCAAAGAGTCGATAAATTCCTCAATATTTGCAATACGGGTTGCTTTTGCCAACCGCTCTTTATCCACAACTTCATCTGCCACGGCAATATTATTTGCAATAGTATCAGAAAAAATAAAGCCATCCTGAAGTACAGCTGCCGTTTTTGCACGCCAAACATGGGGATTTATGTTGAGAATACATGTTTCGCCAATTTTTATAGTACCCTTATTAGGTTTATAAAACCCAAGCATCAGCTTGACCAATGTGGTTTTTCCGCTTCCACTTGCGCCTACGATAGCCGTCACTCGGTTGTGTGGAATAGTGAGGTTGACACTTTCTAAAACATAGTCACGGTCGGCACCGTCGTAACTAAAATAGAGATCATTAATATGAATAGTCTTATCTTTTGGGAGTTCGATTGCGCTCATGGCGTTTAGCTGATCCTCATCTTCTTTTAAGTGTACCTCCCCCAAGCGCTCCAAACTTATTTTGGCATCTTGCCAGGCGCGAGCAAAATTGATAAACTCTCCTATTGGTGCACTCACTTGGCCCACTATGTACGTAAGCGCCATCATCATCCCAAGGGTCATCTGTCCATCTACCACTGACTTAGCTGCAATAAACGAAATGAGAATACCGGTTGTTTGACTAAAGAATACCGAGCCTAACTGTTGGTACTGCCCAAGTGTCATCCCCTGTATACTGATTTTAAACTGCTTAACTTTAATACGCTCCCATTGCCAGCGTTTCTGTTTTTCGCAGTTGTTTAACTTGATTTCTTGCATGCCGGTAATCAACTGTACAACATTACTCTGGTTGGCCGATGCCTGAGCAAATCGCTTAAAGTCTAATTGACGCCTCCAGCGCATGAACGATAATATCCAAAGCACATAGAGGGTATTTCCAATCAAAAAAACAGTAAGTACTGTTATATTGTAATATGCCAGTATAATACCAAAGACAACAAAGTTGAAAAGTGAAAAGATAATATTAAATGACGAACCAACAAGAAACGATTCAATACGTCCATGATCGCCAATACGCTGCATGATGTCGCCCACCATCTTGGTGTCAAAATAGTTCATTGGCAACCTCATCAGTTTTGCCAAGAAGTCCGATATGAGCGCAATGTTTATTCGTGTGTTCATGTGAAGCATGATCCAGCTACGAATTAAATCGACAGAAAGTCGTGTAAGGAATAGAATCAGCTGTGCAATTAGAATCAAGGTAATAAAACCAAGGTTATGATTACGTATGCCATTATCCACTAACGCTTGCGTCAGGAAAGGAAAAATCATTTGCAAGAGGCTGCCGACGAGCATACCTAATGCCAACTGTATAAACTGAGCCTTATAAGGGCGCAGGTAACGAAAAAAGAAACCGATATTTTTATCTTCCACTTTTTTTTCGTCTTCGACATCATAAAATTCCGGGCCAGGTTGCAGAGCAAGCAGAGTTCCGCACTCTTTGCCTTCCACTTTGGTAGCTCCCCAGCAGCGCATAAACTCTTTTTCATTGTAATGTACCAATCCGTGGGCAGGGTCTGCCACATAAACAATGGTTTTTCCTTTACTTTTCCGTTTGATTTTGTACACCACTATAAAGTGGTTTTGATTCCAATGGGCAATGCAAGGCAGTGGTACGTCGCTACACAATTGTTCAAAGTTAATTTTTACACCTGTAGTGCGAAATCCTATATTCTCTGCTGCATCACTGATCCCCAGCATACTCACACCTTCCCGCGTTATGAAGCATCGCTGCCGTAACGTTTGCAAGGTGTAGCTGCGGCCGAAATACTTGGCCACCATGCGTAGGCAGGCGGGTCCGCAATCCATTGCGTCTAACTGGAGGGTAAAAGGGAATTTTGAAATCAAAGTAGCTTTTCTTTAGCAGTTTTAGACTTATAGTATTTTAGTAGAAAATCGTAGACCACGGCTTCGTGCATTCTCTGTTTTGTGCGAAACCAGCGATTCATCATCATGTGGGTGTAGTTGGATAACAGAGCATTCAGCTTCTCGCTTTGGGGGATAAGTTGTATGATTTTTTCACAAACTGATTTTTGCTTTTTTGACCTTGTTTCCATTATAAGGTGAAAAGCGCGGTGTTTTTCATCTTGTGCATCTAAAAGCGATTCAATCTCTTTCCTGTGTGTGCGGAATTTGTTCGAAAGTTGCGATCTACTGTTAATCAAGCCATATTCGCGGGCATGGTTATCTTTAACCTTGGAAACAAATTCCACTTTCTGTTTTAAATTATAAGAAAAATCGTTAAGCAAGTAGTCTATAGAAGCCAACGCCAAACGCCAACGGTATGACTCAACCTCTATTTCTTCTCCATGCAAGGCGTTTAATATTTGGGTAAAGCATACACTGTCACAAAAAAATAGCGATTCAGAAAACTCTATCGTATCTGCTCCATAACGTTCAACTTCACGTTTATAGGTATCTAATTGGACTTTCCAAACCATATCATTTTCTACAAATCTGTTGAGCGCTTGGTTAAGCAATAAGATGGGTATGCCAACTTTAGCGTTGTCCGTGAGGAGAAAACGCAAACGCAAATGCAGTTCAGGGTCGGAATAACGAATAAAAAACCATTTACTGATCGCTTGAGTGTCAAGCAATCGATCAACAACAGCCGGAATTTCATTTCTAAGCAGTCGGTCAGCTGTTTTGTATCCAGTATATACTTTAATGTACAGCCATGAATCTCCAGGAAAGAATGATCTTTGTAGCCCGTTCATACCTGCCGTTTTTTATGAAAAGTAAACAGAAATTCGTTGGTAAAAGCGCCTGCCTTGCTATTCAAGATGGCATTCTCCAAGTCAAACGGGTACTCTCTTAGGGTACATTGCGGTCTTTTTTTTATTACGTTGTACAACATTCTCAAACTGATCAGGCTCTCAGTGTCGGTAAAAAGTTCATTATCTCCGTCTGGCAAGACCACAAAACGAGGGATTCCAGTATGGGCTTTCCATTGATTGAGCATCTCAACCGCTGTCAAGCTTTCTTTATTCTCCACTATTTGTTTGATTTCTTCGGGTTTAATATACCAGCGAGCAAGCGACAAAATAATATTTTTGTACGAAATTCGCGGCAAAAACGGGAATTCATTAAACAACCCACTTAATGACAGTCCGATTCTCCCCGAAGTATTTTGGTGTTGCAGGTTGCACAGAAATTGGTATATGGGCATTAATCCGAGATGAGAATAGTTATGTGCTGTAGAAAGTTTAGGAATTATCTCTTTTTCTAATCTTTTTGAACGCAACACAAACTTCCCTTTCTTTACCGATACCAACAAGTCGTCGATTCCCAATTGAAATGGTGCATCAACTCCTGATTTAGCAAGATAGGGGATTTCATACGGACGCAACACAGGTCTTGCCAATATATTGCCAATTCTTGATTCGGGCAGGTGCACCACTTCGGCATGTAGTTTATCGTCAGGCAATGATTGATCTTCTTCTTGGACAAAATTTCTGACCGTATTGTATATATGTTCGTCTACATGACAAAATCTACCCAGCAAGTTGACAGTGCTGGACCCTCCAACAGAGTTAAGGTAAAGCTTGATTTCTTCATCTTGGGTGTAAGAGAAGAGCTTGCACATGGCGCCAATAGTATGAGGCAGGTCGTCCCATTTGGGAGTTACACGCATAACGTCTTCTTCTGTTAGGACAATTTCTTGATGCTTTTCTGCAAGCGCTTCTATCACCTTGCGATGCAGCAGGGATTGAAGGCCGCTCCAGCTGTGGGAGCTATGTTCTTGCTGTCGGATGCTAAAAGGGATTCCGTCTATCAATGGGGCCAAATCCCCGCTGTTACCGGATTGGAGAAACTCAAGCCCCATCTCAGTATCTAGTAGTTGTGCTAATGGCATCTCCATGCCCCCATACCGTTCAATGAAAGAGTTGGCAAATTTATTTAAAAAGGTTTCCTGTTTACCTGCAGGAGAGATATTGATTAAAAAGGTAATGGCCTCTAAAATCTCGTCTGTAATCTTTTGGGATATTTCGGCTTTTTCGCATGGTTTAAACATATCGGACTGGAACAGGTGGTGTTCACTAAAAGTAGTGCCCAATGCCTTTATTAGATTTTTGACTTGGCCATACAAAGGGATTGAACTGCCAATTGAATGTGCATCTATGTCTTTTAGCGCTACCAACAGAGATTTTAATGATGCCTGTAGCTCACTTAGACCTTCCATTTTTTCTAAGGTAGCGATGATTTGGTCTAAAAGCTCCGGGCCGGTAATACTTGGTTCGAGTTCACTTACAATTACTTGGTTATCTATTAATTCATCTATGAACTCAATGGCCGCCTCCTGACTGATTTCGTGATCTACAATCGAGTTTGCCAACTGTTCAACCGTAGCGCCTTCTTTTACAGTTGCAAGCAGGCGTTGAATGTATGGAGAATGGTCTATTGCTACAATACTGTGTCTGCGGTTTCCGTTGTGATAACGGTATTCAACGTAACGAAGTCTATCTCCCACCACATAGCTGCTGTTGTTGGGAAAATAGCGCAATTTGTATTTAACATCTTCTCTCTTTGCAATATTCTGAGCCAAGGCGCAAAGATAGTTCATATCTAAGCGAGTATGCCGCAAGTAGTCATCCGGAACGGGTAAAAAGATTTGAGTACGGTCTGTGATCTGTCCCACCGAACAACCGGCAAAGAGTCCAAAAGGGGTACAACGAGTGGCCATACGTGCAAGATATTTTAGGAAAGAGTAAAAAAACTTTTCTCTATCTTTTGGCTTTAGACGGTCTTCAAGGTATTTGGATACCTCATCATGCAATACAGGAGAAGCGAGGAAAATGGCTTCTTGAATATCAGGACATAAAAGAATCTCTTTGAGGTAATCGGGAGATGCATCCAACTTAGTAAGCCACTCAATATACTGCGTTATAGAAAAATAAGGGCTCCGGAATACCGCAGAGGGAAAAGGCTGAAAAGGGTTTTGAGTATTTGATTTCATAGCCGCTGTACTAACTGAGCAGAAAACATTCGTCCCAAACAGGATCATCCTCTGTAATAAAAGACAATAAACACAGACCGATTCCGGCTATACCATCCAACAGGCAATTGCTCGTTTTCCAGCCTCCATACTTTTCCATCCGAAACACCTTATAACCGGCTAAACCATCTTCGAATTTTGCCATCCGTAGTGTTTCAATGCCCCAATAATCGGCAGCGTCCTTAAACTCCATTTGTTTTGTACTGAAAAACAATCTGTTAAATATCATTGCAAGTCCTGACGTCCCGTGACAAATTCCCGCATCCCTTACCATGTTATCTAACAAACCCCTACGGTTAGCAGCGTGGATCAATACCTCCATCCCCTTTTTCGTCCATGCTTTGTTGTGCAAACGCAATCCGGATTGCCAAATAGCCAGCGCAGTTCCCAAATCCCCATAACACCACCCCAAACGGGTTTTGTAGAGTTTTGGCTGGTATTCTATGGAAAATGAAGGAAAGTAGCAACCGTATTTGTCAACAGATATCTCCTGACTGCAGATATACGCTACAGCTCCCTTAAGCAGTTTCCATGCCATTTCTTCTTCCGGCATGATTTCTAAAATTTTACCCAATACAAGCGCGAGGCTTGAGCTGCCATGAGAAAGGGCAACACTAAACACCGTTTTCTCTTCTTCATACTCGTTTTTGACCGTGGATTGCCATTTTGCACAATCTCCGTCCCAAACGGCAATACTATTCAGTGCCTTAAGAAAGTGATGTATATAGTCTCTACAATTTCGCTTGGTTAAGTAGAGCGCCATACCCGTAGCTCCGTGCATAAAGTCATAATGTCCTTTATGAAGCTCATTGAGCACTGCGGCGTACACATATTCATCTATGTCCAACAATATTTCGTCAGGGTTTGCCTGAATAAAACGTTGCTGGCACAGATGGTCCAGCATCCAGCCTACGCCTGCAATACCGGAACAAAGAGTGAACACAGGTGTAGGCATTGCAGCAATTTGAGTAAACAAACCGTCCACTACTTCCACCGCTTTTTGGTGTATGACAGTACTTTTTTTGTAGCGGGCATAGTAAAACAGAAAAAGAGCAATGCCGGAGCTACCGGTATAGAGTCCAATATCCCTTACTTGGAGTGTCTCAAATAGAAGGGCAGCGATTTCGTCAATTTTTTTTTGAATTGACTGCTTAACATTGGGATGGATTAACAACATTGAGTATTTTTCAAAGGAGTTCTTTGTAGCCACAAAGACACTCAAGAAGAAAAAGCATTGTTGTATTAATGATAATATTTTTCATCTCGCTTACAACATCAGTACAATTACTTAAAAAAAACGCCTGAATGTAATTCTATACGATTTTTTTTAAATCATTGCAATGCTGTCACATAGATAGGATGTCATAACTTCCCTATTCGGGACATTCTAAGATTGAATCTTCAAATGCGCACATATGCTCTGTTACCGGTTTTTCCTCACAATTACCTGGTGTTTCTGAAGCGCACAATTCCCACGCCGTAGGTGGTAGACACACCCACCCCACCGTTTGTTGAGGGCATGTAACTGTATAAGTACCTGTGCCGCACCCCGTATCTGCTGCTGAAGGTGGGAGATATTCATCTGGATTATCTGTATAATGCGGACATCCATATTCATTCTGTGTAATTCCACCCATTAGCCTGACTCGCTCGTTGCGATCTAATTGGGTAATGGTTTCTTTGTTTAAAAACAATTTTTTCATAAGCTAATAATTTAAATTTTCGTATATTTTTCTGCAAATATATATATATATTTATACATATGCAAATATTATTATATGTAATAGAAAAATGGAGCCGCTAGAGCTGCCCCATTCATCAAATATCATTGAAAAAGAGAAAATTATTGCTTTTCAGTGATTGGGAAAAAAGTGCGAAAAATAAGAAAAGGATATTTACTCGTAACTGCAGAAAAGGCGCATTTTGCATTTTGATGGCAAAATACGCCTTTATTGAAGTTAGTTAGCAGCTTAGTACGGCTCGCACTTAAACCAATCGTTTGGATCTGCATTACTGCGGAACCAAAAGACATTTTCATCTTGAAGAACCGTAAATCCTGTAGCAGCCTGGATTACTGTTCTAAGGCTGACAAAATCAGCATGAGCAGTAAAAGGAGCCGTCCATCCGGAAGTTACAGAGGCACCGGAGTAAGCAAACGCTGCATCGTTGTAAGGATTAAGACCTGGCCCAGACAAAGGTGTCAAACCGTTTGTGCAATTCCAATAATAGTACTTTGCTCCGCTGTCTTCGCAAAACATGGTGATTGACAATAGATATGTGCTTCTTGGCGCCTCGATTCGAAACTCTAATAAAACAGGGTAGAGTGTCATTAGGTTGCTGCGCCATGCCTCTAATCTAGTAGACATCAACGTGATCTTGTATCGAGACGCAGCACCTGCATTTTTTAAATTCAGGAAGGCATTCACAGTGTTGGTCTCAGGATCTGGTTCATAATTAACGATATTATCTGGAGTGATGGGTTCGCCCGGCAAAGTTAGCTTGATCGAAAACAATAAAGTTCCGGCAGGATCGTTTGACATGATGGTACGGTCGGCAAAAGTTGCTCCCTGTTGAATCTTAAACCCATCAAAAGTCAAGTTGTTGCCATCTCCAAGATTGACCGTAACCGGTTTGTCAAACGTCATTCCGGCAGAGGTCAACGAATAAGTTCCTCGTGAACTATTTGTTCCAACGGTGATGTTAAAGTTGTGCCTAAGCACATCCAAAGAAAGTTCTCCCGTCTTTTTCTCTCCTTTGATAAACAACTGCCAACTTTCATATTGTTGCAAAGCACATGAATTCTGTGCGGTAAATGCTTTTTCAAGTTCAGCCCAATCTTGAGATGACGCACGCTCTAACTGAACGGTAACACCTCTTTTACGTCCTGTCATCGTAATTTTATCGGCAGTTACTTCCTTGAGTAAAAACTCATAATCGCCATTTAGTCCAGAAGGAATGGGCGAAGTGCTTGGCTCTGCTAAAAGATGGAGGTAATTGTATGAGTCAAAGATCAACATAGGACCTTGTGACAAATCAACCCGATAAGAACTCGTTTGAATTTCAACACCTAAATCGCAAGCCATATCCACGCGGTTTCCTTCCTTGAACTTAAAGAAAAACTGGTAACCTCCGTATAACGAAGCATTTGGGTAGTAAACCATCTTCCATCCTTCGGGTGAAGCCTTTAGAGTTGAATAGGTTTCATTCACGGCCTGATTTGCTCGAACAGCAGCAGTCTCATCAAAAACTCGATCGTCATTCTTAGTACAGCCTACAAAAAAGAGGCAAAGTAATAATGGAAATATAATTTTTTTCATCTCTTTTTATTTTATTGGTTAGTGATTTTGATGATGGCATTTTCCATTTCTGCCTGGAGGTCATACATATCAAATCCCCAGTTGTTTTTGAAGTACTGAACAACCAGTTCTTCTTTCTTTTGCAAAAGAGCAACTGCTTGTGCACTAGAAGGATTAACATCTATCAAATTCCTCCATTCGCTTGCCGAGTTGGTAAGCATCATGGCTGTCATTTCTGCAAAATCCTCCGTTGGTGAAGCTGACGAATAGGGTGTAATAAAACCGTTCTCTCTACACCATGCTTCAGTTGCATTATTCCAGTCCGATCTATAGCCTCCAGACGTGACCAATTCAAATTCAACGTCATAGTTCACTTTTTGATTTACTATGTGGGTAAATTCGTGGTGAATTGTTTTCATATACCTGCGTAATCGGTCTTTATTCTTTGTATCAAACTGGTTCACTTCGTATATCACCACTTTTCTACCCGCTTGCGCAGTTCCAAGGGTGATGGTTCCGGTGCTGTTATACGCAGTAGTTCCAACCAAAAATATCTGTTTGGGAGAGTATTTGTTAAAGAAATTAAGTCCTGCAATTTTTGTGTAAGGATTTATCCATCCCTCTGTAATGAGATTTTTAATAAATCCCTCTGCCTGCAATTCTTTTGGAGGAGTCAGGTTTCTAGTTAATTCCGATTCTGTATATTTCCATTTATAGGTAATCTCCAAATTATAGGGGATGGTAAGATTTTGATATATCCATTGATCCAATTCTGTACGAATGGCAGGGGTGGTATCAAAAATGGAAGATCCCATTTCGTCCTCTTTTGCACACGTGGAGAAAAAGCAGGTAACTCCAATAACAGTAAAAAATATAATAAGTTTTCGTATCATAATAGTTAATTTTAAATTGCTGGTACTATCTTGGATTTTTTTCTATTCCAAACGCCTGCGCTTCCATGGGAATTTGCAAAGCCTTTCGAAGATCGTTTTTACCCAACACAATATCGGGTTGGTTGGAAATTGGGAATTTATGGGTAACTTCCAAATTAAAGCGTTTGATGTCAAACCATCGCAAACCTTCCTGCATGAACTCCAAGCGGCGCCAGTGTACAATATGCTTGAGTACAAACATTTGATCAGGGGCGATGTTTGCCACATAAAAAGGGTCAAGATCCGGGAAGGCAGTTGTGCTGGCATAAAAGGTCTTCACACGTTCTAAAGTGACGGGAGCAGGAGGAGGATTGGGATCGCCTCCGGCTACAGCCGTTCTGCCTGTATTTACACGCTTGCCAATCAGAATGTCCACGTCTGATAAGGCTTTTGTAAGGTCGCCTTTCATTGCAAATGCCTCGGCACGGTTCAACAGAACCTCTTCCATGGTGAGATGCGCACCCATTACATACCCATATCCGGTAGAAGATCCTGCTTCGGTATATCTGAAGTGCTCGTATATCTTGTAGGTATAGTTTACAAAAAGGTTTGAGTTTACCCATCTTCTGTAATAGGTGGCAGGATATCCAGCTACGGAAGTTGCAGAAAATAGGGCGCTGTGCTCTGTACTCATTCCCATTTGTACATATGAAGTAGTGGAGTGGTCGCGACCCCACCAGCTCATTGCGCTAACCAACATAATAATATTTGGTTGTTCCACACTTCTGTATTTGATTCGATAGTCCGCTGCTGCTGCTTCAAAAAACTCTTTATTAGGCAAATCCAACAACTTTTCGGAGATATTTGCAGCAGGGAGTACACGATTGGCGTGTTCAATCACTTTATCCCAGTCTCCCTTGTACAGGTAAAAACGAGAGGCAAATGCATGAGCCGCTGCTTTGGTAAAGTGGTATTTTGGCACAACGTACTCATTGTCGTTAATGAGGGGAATCCCCTCGACCAAATCCTTTTCTATCGTGCTATACACATCTGCTATTGAATGACGGATGTATTGTTTAATAGCCTGCTTTTCCGGCTCATCATTTAGAGGAACGCCCGGCAGGTTGCCTGCTGTGGATGGGTCATAATGTAAGGCCCAGATATTCACCAACAAAAAGTGTGCGTATGCACGACACACAAGCGCTTCTCCTCTCTGAGCAGCAAACTGATCCTGATTGGGTGCGTTTTTAATAGCGTCTAAAGCCTGATTTGCGGCAGCAATAGCCGAATATAATGCGTTCCAGACATATACAGGAGTATCCTGACCAGTCCCCACATCATAATTATCTGTCCAAGAGTACATTGATTCATTAAAAATAACTCTTGTTGAATTCGGAACAAAGTTACGCTCAATCACGTTGTCACTCATCACCTCGCAAATGGAGTAATACTGCATCGAAGGATAAGCCGAGACCAATAACTCCTTGATGGCTTCTCTGCTGTCAAGAGTAGTGCGGTTGTCGGGATTGACATCTAAAAATTTATTGCAAGAGTAGCAAAAAACAACTGCTACGATGGTTAAAATGTAATTTATCTTTTTCATATTCTTCATTATCTTAATGGTTATGATTTAGAATCCAATCCTTACAGAGAAGGTGATCTGTCTTGGAACAGGCATGGCCACTCCTCCTGACTTAAAAAACTCAGGATCTTGTCCTTTCAGCTTTTTGTCTGCATAGAGCAGCGTTAAGTTCGATGCAACACAGCGTAATTGAAGGCTCTCCACTCCTGCAACGGAAATCAATTTCTTTGGAAAGTCGTAAGATAAGGTCACATCTTTAAGGCGGATAAAAGAGCCGCTTGCTACACGCTCTGTAGAATAATTATAAGCATTATACGCTTGTGCCAACCTCGAATTGAGCTGATTTTGTCCGACGGAGGCTATGACCGGAATGGTGGTAAAAGCTTCATCACCGGGTCTTATCCATCTGTCCATAAATTCTTTAGGCATTGCTGTCAAATCTGAGTATGATCTAGCAAAAGCGTTGTCAAGGCGAATCACATTGCCATATTGATAATTCAGATAGACGCTCAATCTAAGGTTTTTGTATCTGAAACTATTTTCAAAACCTCCGGTATAGGGAGGGTCAATCGGGCCTTCATAGATCAGATAACCGGTGTTGATAGTTTCTTGAAAGTTTACATTTCCAACAGTTATTTGCCCTGATTCGTTTGTCACCAAGGGGAGACCCTCTTCATCTAACCCCATAAAAGGAATCGAAAACATACTGCGTTGCGGGTAACCCTCTCGAGGGTAACCTGATTCAACAACCAAATCGATAACCCTTGGACGCGCTTCCAAGTTGGTAATCTCGTTCTTGTTGTATGCAAACACAAAGTTTGACGTCCATGAGAAATCTTTTAATACAACATTTCGAGTATTTAGGGTGAACTCAATCCCCCGGCTCTTCATATTTGCGTAATTGATCCTCTTTGTCATCTGCCCACCAATACCTGATGTACGAATGTTGCCAATAAGATCAAATCCCTGTTTGGAATAGATGTCGGTAATAAGACTGATTCTGTTGGATAAAAGGCCAAGATCAAAACCTAAGGAAGTTTCTTTTTGTTTTTCCCAAGTTAATTCGCTGTTTTCTAATTGAGAAATCACAATCATGTTCTCCATTTCTGATTGCTTTGGACGATACTTAACGTCATTCATAAAGACGGCTAAAGCGTTGCTTACATTTCCGGGCATATTGCCGTTTACACTATGTCCAAGCCTGACCACCAATTGTGATATGATCTTACTGTCTTGTAAAAAACTCTCATTATGCGCATTCCATTGTCCGCTAAGGCTCCAAGAAGGCATCCATCGCGCCTGAGTCGATCGACCTAATTGATTTGAGCCATCGTACCTTAGTGTGGCGTTGGCCACATATTTACCCGCATAACCATAAGTTAGTTTAGAGAAAAAAGAGGAAAATCGATCATATTTAGGAGCATACGAGAAGTAATCGTTTCCTCCCTCAATCATCTGTTTGATTGCGTGGTAATCGATATACGGAACGCCTCCCCTCTCCCATTGGTATCCCACACCCATGTAATTGGATCTGGTTCTGTCGGTTGATCTCACTTCTTGTCCCGCTAAAATGTTTATTAGATGGTCTCCCAACCAATCGATATTATAGATAGCCATTGTACGCTCATAGAAAGTAGGCATTACATCATCATAGCGATTATAAAAACCACCGAACGGCAATACCACTATTGAAGGTAAATTAATATTGTCCGGGTCCTTATAAAGCCTTCTATTGTTATCATTTATATAGTAATCTTCATTGGCTCTAAATGACATTGCATAGTTGGAATTGTCCATTATTTTGTGTTCACGTGAACTGCGCACATATCGAAACGAGCCTATGGCCGAAATTTCCAATCCTCTCATCGGCTTGATATCTAACTGGCCCTGAACCTTTGTATCAAACATCGAAACATCTAAAATATTATTATCAAGCTCGTTAAGAATATTAAACGGAGCATAGTTCATAATATAGTACTCCAAATTACCCTTTTCATCGTATGGGCGGGCTGCGCGACTCGTGTTGAGTGCATAGCTGTATGGATTTGTGTCAAAATCACGTATAAAGGTGCCTTCAACGGTATTTACCCGTCGGTCAAGTGAACCGGGCGCTTCTTGCATTCTGATAGAAGTATTGGTCAGGAGAGAAATTGTAACATATTTATTTACGTCAAATGATGCGTTTGTGTTGCCGGTAAAACGTTGAACTTTGTCACGGATTGACCAACCTTCGTCACCAAAGTAGCTGATAGAACCGTAAAAGCGAGCACGGTTGGAACCTGCTGAAATACTCAGAGAATGATTTTGTTGTAAAGAGTTTTTAAAGAGTATGTTAAACCAATCCGTGTTTATCTTTTCGTATTGTTGCAAAAATTTCGCCCTTGCTTCAGGGGTATTTTGCAATCCAAACTGCCCGTTGGTTTCATCCCAGGTAGAAATGAGGTCGTACATCTTTCTAAAGATTCCACCGCTGCTGCTGCGGGAAGTACTCGCATAGTTTAGCCATCCCTTATCTTCCATTTCTTTATATATGGCCATCTGTTCCTGAGAGTTCAAGATATTAAAATTGTTATATGATGGCTTTGCTCGGACAGTAAACTCTCCGGTATAGTTTATCCTCATCGATCCGCTCTTTCCTTTTTTGGTAGTGATTACAATGACCCCATTCATAGCTCGGGCTCCATAGATAGAAGATGCAGAAGCGTCTCTTAATATTTGAAAAGTCTCAATATCGTCGGCATTTAATCCGGCAATGGCAGAACTGATGAGTGTTTCTGCATTACCCGAAGATAGGTCATCCGGCGACACATCCACAATCTCTTCTAATGGAATTCCGTCAATTACCCATAATGGTTTCTGGTTTCCATAAATAGTAGAAGCACCTCTGATCCTTAGTTTTGGCGATGCACCAAATGTTCCGGATACGTTTTGAATGTAAACGCCTGCGGCTTTTCCTTGCAAAGAACGGCTCACATCTGCCACACCGTCAATAAGGGCACTTTCTGCTTTTAATACTGCCACCGAACCTGTAAACAATCTTCTATCAATTGTTTGGTAACCAGTTACAATGGCTCCTTCTAACGCAGTAGCATCCAACAGCAGTTGAACATTGATTTGTGTTCTCCCGTTCACCGCCTCTTCCTTGGTTTTGTAGCCAACAAACGAGAACACCAGCGTTGCGTTAGAAGGGACATTGGACAAAGAGTAATTACCGTTAAGGTCGGCATTTGCAATTTGTTTTGTCCCCTTTACCATCACAGTAGCGCCAATCAGAGGCTGGCTAACCTCGTCTATGACGTTTCCGCGAATGGTTAGGTTTTGTGCCAGCAACACTCCTGTAAAGAGGAGCAGCAGACACATCAAAGTGATTTTTTTGTTCATAGATTTTTAGTAATTAGGTTTGTATGATATGTATTTGTTAGTATTTCTTTAGTATTTCTTCTAATTATATAGCAAATATACTCTTTTTGTTTAAAACAAAAAATTTATTCCGCCGAAACGCAATATTTCTTTATCACGCTATAGGCATCTTTAACCCCAAGTTCGCCGGCGGTGCTCACGTCTATACACCCTTTCTCTTTATCTTTCAGATAGATTTGAATCAACCCACGGTTGTAATAGGCTTCGGCTAAATATGGGTAGAGTTCAATGGCTTTGGTATAGGCGTTGATCGATTCGGGCATACGGTCAGAGAGGCGGTAAAGATTGCCTAAGTTGTAGTGGACGTAGGCAAAGTCGGGTGCAATGGCTGCTGCTGTTTCCATATCTTTAACTGCAGCCGAATAGTCGTAACTATGACGAGTTTGCTCTTGTACCCGCGCTCGGGTGGTGCCGGCATCATCTAATGTGAGTACCTGAACGTTACTGTCCATTGAGGAGATAAATTCGATCATTTCGCTTTGCAACGCTCCGCGGTTTATGTAAAAAAAGAGATTATTGGGCTCTTTGTTTATGGCTTGATTGTAGTAGGAAAGGGCAGAATTAAACTGTTTGTTTTGAAAGTCGATAATCCCCTTGGAAAAGAGAAGGTTAGGAGATTGATCCTCTTTCAGGTGCCCGATGAGCAACTCATCTTCTCGCTCCATGGTTTGCAAAAGAGTGGTTGGCGAAACGCTAAAGAGGGCTACAGAAATGGGCTGTTCTTGAATAAATCGCTCTAAATTAGGATAATAGTATGAATGTTCAAGGTTGATGGGACGCTCGGCAACGCCTGCCAAGAGTTTGTAAAGCGGCTTGATCCTGATGTCCACGTCTCTATACTGCAACAGATCGTTGTTAAAGTCTCGTTTGGCAAAATCGGCATCCAAAGCCAACAGTTTGTCAAAGCGTTGCGTGGTGTCGGCAAAGGCCGACAGGGCGTGTTCCTGTACTTTTCTTTTGGCTACTTCGCGGTCGTCCTGAGCAGATGCGTATTGTCCCATTTGATATTTTACGTAACTGCGGTTCATATAGGCGTTTGCAAAATCAGGATATAGATCGATGGCGCGGGTATAGTCGGCAATGGCGTCTCGGTAGCGCCCCGTCTCGATAAAAAGTGCCGCACGATTGTAATAGGCTAAGACGTTGTTTGGATTGACTTCAAGTACCCTGTCGTAGTCAAGCAGCGCGTTCTCGTAGTCGCCAATCTGCTGCCTGATTAGGGCGCGGTTGTACCTTGTGAGGGCGTTGTCGGGGTCATGTTTAAGTACTTGATCAAAGTCGGATAAGGCGCCGCCGATATTTTTCATACTGTTGTAAACCAATGCTCTATTAAAGTAGGCAAAGGTATTGGTAGAGTCCAATGTGATGGCGTTGGAGAGGTCGGAGAGTGCCTCATCATACCGCTCCTGCAAAACATACACACGTGATCGCCTTATATATCCTTCCGGATCAAATTTGTTTAACAAAACAGCGGTATTATAGTCATCCAACGCTTTAATAGTGTCGTTTAAATAGAGATAAGAGGCGCCTCTGTTCAGATACGCTTCGCTCACTCTGGGTTCAAATTTGATAAAGCGATTAAAGTCCGATACCGCTTTGTCAAATTGCTGAGACAACAAGTAGGTGACGCCCCTGCTGAAAAAGAGACCGGTATAGCCGGGCCGTAATGCCACAGCCTCCTCAAGATCTGTTAGCGCCTCCTCATACTTTCCCATTCGACTAAGGGTTATGGCTCGGTAATGGTATCCATGCGTAAAAACGGGGTTTATTCGTAAGGTACGGTCAAAATCAACCTGAGCGCCAATAAAATCGCTTAAGTTGTATTTGGCAATTCCGCGAAAAAAGAACGCTTCGTAAAGAGTTGTATCCATTCGGGTCAGCATATTAAAGTTTTCGATGGCTTGGGAATATTTCCCCTCCATCAGATTCTGGCGACCACGAAAAAAGAATTGCTGCTTATCGTATTGTGCATACAGCCATCCGCCACTCACAAATAAAAGGAGTGGTATAAAAAGTGCTCTTTTTGGTTTCATGGGCGCAATGTAGTGATTATTTTTTGTTTCTTTGCATTTCTTTTAAAAAACATGAAACGAATCTCTCTTTTTGCTTCTTTTTTAACCATTTCGGTTTTCTTTTCGCACACCCTCTTGGGACAGTGGGAACGGGTGGACGAAAATCTGATTCATATCACACAGCAAAAACTTTTTACCCACGTATCTCTTTTGGCAAACACCATTACCCAAGGACGCGCCACCGGATCTCAAGGTGCCTTGATTGCAGCCAATTATATCATGAAACAGTTCCAAAACTATGGCTTACACCCCTATTCCGGCAACTCTTATTACCAAAGCTTTCGCACAGAAGGATTGGTAGGACGGAATGTGGTTGCTATGGTAAAAGGACGAGTATATCCTGATGAATACCTGATCATTTCGGCTCATTACGACCATTTGGGAGAGATCAATGGAACGGTCTATCCGGGTGCCGACAACAACGCTTCTGGCGTCTCTCTTCTACTGCAAATCGCGGAAATATTTGGTCTTAGGGCAAAAGCGGGCGATGCCCCTCCCCGTTCCGTAATCTTTGTTGCCTACGATGCCAAGGAGCATAATTTGGCCGGCTCGGAATATTTTGCCCGAACACTTACTATTTATCCATATCAAGTTATTGCTAATCTGAATATTGACCAAATCGGAACGGTTTTAGAGCCTCCCAACCGGAAGTCGGAATATCTATTGGTATTGGGCGCAGAGCACCCCTCTCGCGATATGAAGTTGATTATTGATGTGGCCAACCATTACGGTAAGATCGGTTTGGATATTGATTACACTTTCTACGGCAGTAAAACATTTTTTGATCTCTTTTTTCAAATAGGTGATCAGATACATCTCTCCAAACGCCGCATCCCGTCGATATTATTTACATCCGGAATCCATGCCTATACCAACAAACCCACCGACCTCCCTGCCCTCCTGAATTTGGCCGTTTTAGAGAAGCGAACACAGTTGATCTACCTTGTTGCTAACGATTTAGCCACTAGAAGGTCGTGGCTAAGGAACTATTGACAGAGACTACCTCCGTTTGGGATAGATGCGTTGTTTTCCAAATCTAAATAAGTTGTAATTCAATGTGATGGATCCACGTATGGGAACCATTTTGTAGTCAAAGAAGTCGGAACCGGGTGTAAAAATATCTTTACATCCAATAAGGAAGTTTACACCCATATTTACGCTGTTATAAACACGCGAGGAGTATCCCAACATAATGCCGGCATCCCATGTATCCAACGTAGAGGAGAAATCCATAACCATAGGGGCAGATATAGTGCTCTCTACTACATCGGAGAGCGGGCCGGTAAAACCCTTTACTGCTGTAGAGACAAAAGTGGTTTTTAGATTTTTGGCAAAATAGCCGCCAATGGCCGCACCATGTTGCCGATTGGCACCAAACATATACTTGACGTAAAGGGGAATCTCGATCAGTGTAAAGGACATATTCATCTCTGCCGTACCGGTAAAAAACTGCACCATCCCCTCGCCTTTGAACTTCTGGTTGGATACACGTGCATCGGCATCCATAGCTATACGTTTGTAAGTCAACTCAACACACAAGTTCCACCGATATTGATAGGTATAACCAAACGATACGCCAATAGATGGAGACAGACGGGGAAAAGCATTGATTTTTTGCGACCCAAAGGGGATGGGAATGGCTCCGCCAATATCGGTACCTATTTGCGGCGAAACGTTGCACTCATGCAGATAGAGCGTATCGCGCACTACGGTACGAAACTCCACCGGAAGGTCTTGCGAAAATAATCGACAAAAAGACGTTGATATCAACAAGATGGAAATTAATCGGTTTATTCTCATAAATCAGGATTTTTTGTAATTTTTCTGAATAGCCAACGCCCTGCCTGTAGCCAAATCTTCTCTCAACGCCAACGCTTCCGGTGTTCCTGAAAAAACCAACTCTCCCCCATTATCACCTGCATCGGGACCAAGATCGATTACCCAGTCCACACTTTTGACTACATCCATGTTGTGTTCCACTACCAATACGGTATGTCCACGGGCTATAAGTGCATTAAAAGAGTTTAGCAACTTCTTAATATCGTGGAAATGAAGACCAATGGTAGGTTCGTCAAAAATAAAGAGAAGAGGATGGGCGCTCCCCTCCTTTGATAGAAATGATGCCAATTTAACACGCTGACTTTCACCCCCGCTAAGGGTACTGCTGCTCTGCCCTAACTTTACGTAGGATAGCCCTACTGCCTGCAAAGGAGACAACCGCTCCACAATCTTTTTTGGTTGATTTCCCTTTTGTGACCCAAAAAAGTGAATCGCCTCTTCTACCGTCATTTCAAGTAGTTGACTAATGTCTATTCCCTGATAGCGTACCTCCAAAATATCGGATTGGAACCGTTTTCCACCACATGCTTCGCACGTAAGTGTCACGTCGGCCATAAATTGCATCTCAACCGTAATCACTCCTTCTCCTTGACACTCCGGACATCGTCCTCCATCAATATTAAAGGAGAAGTGCGAATGGCCGTAACCGTTTTGTTTGGCGTATGGCTGGTCGGAGTAGAGCTTGCGGATTTCGTCCCAAGCTTTGATGTAGGTAACGGGATTCGACCTGGATGAACGACCAATGGGATTTTGATCCACCATCTCTACACTTCTTATTCTGTGGAGATCTCCTCTTAACGTACCCAATGTCCCTTCTTGGCTCCCATCACCCATGAATCGCCTTGACAACAGGGGGTAGAGAACGTTTTTTACCAATGACGATTTTCCGGACCCGCTCACTCCGGTGACCGCAGTAAGGGTCTGAAGAGGAAAACGTACATCAATGCTTTTGAGGTTATGCGCCGCTGCACCAACTACCTCTATGTAACCATTGCCCTTTCTCCGCTGATCAGGAGTGGGTGTCTCAATTTGTTCAAATCCATGTAAGTAGTTGAGTGTGTGCGCATCTTTAGGAAATTTTGTGGCTAATGGGGATCCTTGATAGACCAACTCACCACCATCTGTACCCGCAGAAGGCCCAATCTCAATCATTTGATCTGCAGCCCTAATAATCTCCTCGTCGTGTTCCACCACCAAAACAGTGTTGCCAATATCCCGTAACTGCTTTAATACATGTATCAACCGTTGCGTATCGCGGGCATGAAGCCCAATACTCGGTTCGTCCAACACATAGAGCGAACCCGTTAAGGTGCTTCCCAACGAAGTGACTAAATTGATCCTTCGGCTCTCTCCACCGCTCAAAGTAGAAGAGGGACGATTGAGGGTGAGGTATCCCAATCCCACTTCTAACAACAGATGAAGTCGTTTTGTTAATTCAACCAAAATCCTCCCGGATAATGCCTCTTCATATTTGTCCAATTGGATGTGATCTATCAAAGGAGCCAACGCCGTTATTGGCATATTGAGCAATTTATCAATTGTATAACCATTGACCTGAACATAAAGCGCCTCTTTACGCAAACGGGCGCCTTTGCAATCGGGACAACGTGTTTTTCCTGTGTAGCGACTGATTAAAAAACGATTCTGAATCTTATGCCTCTGTTGCTCCAACATAGCAAAAAAACCGTTAATTCCACCCTGCCCTTCACCTCCCTGCCATAGAAAAGAGCGTTGAGTCTCTGTCAACTCTTTGTAAGGCCTATGAATAGGAAACAATATCTCTGCTGCTTCCATCAAAAAGAGATCTTTATAGTGGCTCATGCGCTCTCCACGCCAACACGCCACGGCCTCTTCATAAACAGAGAGGGCGGGGTTGGGCACAACCAACTGTTCATCAATCCCTATCACCGTACCTGTACCTCCGCAACAGGGACAAGCGCCAAATGGACTATTAAAGCTGAAAAGCTGCTCAACAGGCTCTTCAAACAGCATTCCATTGTGCGAAAAACCCAAAGAAAAATCTTTATACACGCCTGTTAAGCCATTGAGCACCCGACAACGTCCATCCCCGGCCAAAAAAGCAGTTTGCACCGAATCGGCCAAACGAGACTGAAGATCAGAATCTTTCTGTACCGCACGATCAACACACAGCATCATCTCCTTATTCATAAATTGTTCCGGATGAGCCATTACGTGGGTGAGTCGCTGAATCACTTCGCCATCAAAGAGACGGCTAAATCCTTGGGCGTGCAACTGTAATAGCGATTCGGTACGTATAGACTCCTCCTCCCACCCTATCGGAGCCAAAATATACCACTCAGAATCTGAGGGTTGATCAACAAGAAATCGAACCACATCATCCACATTGTCTCGCTTAATCTCCTCGCCTGAGCGCGGATCGTACGTTTTTCCTACGCGGGCGTAAAGCAGCCTCAGGTAGTCATACACCTCAGTGGATGTGCCCACAGTAGAGCGTGGATTGCGCGTATTTACCTTCTGCTCAATTGCTATGGCAGGCGGAATTCCGGTAATAAAGTCGATATCCGGTTTACTGATTCGGCCAAGAAACTGACGAGCGTAGGCCGATAGGCTCTCCACGTAACGCCGCTGTCCCTCTGCAAACAACGTATCGTATGCGAGCGAGGACTTGCCCGATCCCGACAGCCCCGTCACCACCACCAATTGATTGCGCGGAATCTTCACCTCAATGTTTTTGAGGTTGTGCGTTCGGGCGCCCTTTATATGTATATAATCGTTTATAATCGTTTCCATTGGATCTGAATGACTCTGTAGGCATATTTTTCATGCAACTGTCCGGCGTTGGGGCAGGTTTTTTTGTGTAGTTTTATTCCCTCTTTGGCCGAAATAAATCCAAAAACTTCATCTCCAAAAACGGGGTTGCAGCACTTGGCAATTTTGTAGGAAATGTGACTTAATTTATTGTCGATCACCAAGTAATCGTCTTCTGATGATGATTTTACGGATGAGCAGGGTTCCTCTTTTACTTTTGGGCGAGAGGGTTCCTCTTCCGGCCGTTCCAATAGCTCCTTAATCTTATCTACACCGATCTCTTCGTTTGCTAATGCTACATATATATCGCTGATTTTCTTGAATTTAAAAAACCGAAGTAACCGACTAAGCACCTCGTCGTTTAACTCCATTTTCCAATTTTTTAAACGTCTCTCCAACAACTCACGACCAATAAGCTCATGTTTTCCCTCATTCTCGCGCAGTTGTTGTTTTATTTTTGATTTGGCTTTTCCTGTCACCACAACCTGAAGCCAATCGGCTGAGGGGCGTTGGTTTTTGGAGGTGATCACCTCTACCACATCTCCTGTGCGAAGTTTTTCACGGATGGGCACCACTCTGTTGTCTATTTTGGCTCCCATACACTTGACACCTAAGTTGGAGTGGATGGCAAAGGCAAAGTCAAGCACGGTGGCTCCTGCGGGAAGGCGAAAGAGGTCTCCGGTGGGGGTAAAGACAAATATCTCATCCATCTTAAAGTGAGAGAAAAATTGTCTTGTCTCCTGATCGGGTGCCGTATCGGATTGCAAAAGCTCTCGTACTCGGTTGAGCCACTCTTGTATGGCATCTGCCCGCTTCACTCCTTTGTAGAGCCAGTGCGCCGCCATTCCGCTTTCCGCAATGATGTCCATACGTTTGGTACGGATTTGCACCTCTACGTTACTGCCTGAGGCATCCGACACCGTAATGTGCAGCGATTCGTATCCATTGGAGCGGGGATGGGAGAGCCAGTCGCGCAGGCGTTGGGTATCAGGAGTAAAGAGGCCGGTAACCATCGAATAGACCCTCCAGCAAAGATCGTGTTCGGCCTCTTTGTTGGGGGGAGCGTCAAGGATGATTCTAATGGCAAGAATATCAAAGACTCCTTCAAAAGGCACCTGCTGGGCCTGCATCTTTTTCCAGATCGAATAGGCCGTTTTGGTGCGGCTTTTGAGTTCGTAAGAGAAACCGGCGCGTGAGAGCTCCTCTTCAATCGGCTCTGTAAAAGAGATCAATACCTGTTTTCGGGCACCTACTGATGCTTTTATTTTGGCGGTAATCTTTTTAAACTCCTCCGGTTCGCTGTACTGAAAAGCCAAATCTTCCAACTCACTCTTTTGGGCGTAGAGACCCAATTGGTGGGCCAACGGCGCGTAGAGCATCAACGTCTCGGTTGCTTTTCTTTCTCGTTGGGTTTTACTGAAAATGGAGAGGGAGCGCATCACCTCCATACGATCTGCCAATTTGATCAGCACCACAATGGGGTTGGTAGAGTAGGCCACGATCAGTTTACGGTAGTTATCGGCTTGCAGGCGGGTGTCATTTGGATTGATTGTGGATATTCTATTTAAACCCAAAACCATAGAATAGACTTGGGGCGGAAACTTTTGTTTGACTTCGACCAACAATTCGGGATGTTTTCGCGTTGCCTCGTGAAGCAGCACCACCATCACAGCTACCGGGGGGAGGCTTAGTTCTTCTGTCACAATGGCGATTACGGCACAAACATGCTCCATAAAGGGCGTTCCGTTGCTTCGATACTCCTGTGCCAAAACACGTTCTGCCAATTTATATGCAGCTTCTATATAGTGATGATCTTCCATCATTCAATCCTTTTTTGCATCGCATACATGGCATCGCGGTGGCGGGCTGCTGCCAAAAAGTCTAGCGATTTTGCGGCATCTTCCATTTTGGTGCGCTCCAAAGCAATTGCCTGTATCAGATCCTTTTGGCTCATATAAACCCATACAGGATCTTCCAAAAGACCTGACGTAACCTCTTGATTGCTACGATACTCAATCATAGAGCGAATCCGTCCTTCAATCTGTTTGGGTTCGATCCCATGTATTGTGTTGTAATGCATCTGTTTGGCTCTGCGGCGATTGGTTTCGTCAATAGTCCTTTGCATCGATTCGGTGATGGTATCGGCATACATAATCACGCGTCCATCGATGTTCCTTGCTGCCCTTCCGGCTGTTTGTGTAAGTGCCCGTTCTGAACGGAGAAATCCCTCTTTATCAGCGTCTAAGATAGCCACTAAGGAGACTTGAGGTAAGTCAAGTCCCTCCCGCAACAAATTTACCCCAATCAACACATCAAACAATCCGCGTTGAAAATCCTCCAAAATCTGTACACGCTCCAAAGTATCGACATCTGAATGGATATATCTACAGCGTATTTCTATGTGTTCCAAATATTTATGCAACTCTTCGGCCATTCTTTTGGTGAGTGTGGTAACCAAAATTCGTTCATTTTTCTCTGCCCTGATCCTTATCTCTTCGAGCAAATCATCTATCTGGTTACGGGTAGGCCGTACTTCTATAGGTGGATCCAAAAGTCCGGTAGGTCTAACCAACTGTTCTACAATCAATCCTTGGGAAGCGGCCAACTCATACTCTGCAGGGGTAGCGCTCACAAATACCCTCTGTCCAACAATTTGCGTAAACTCCTCAAATGTAAGGGGACGGTTGTCAGCTGCAGCGGGAAGCCTGAATCCATACTCAATCAAAGTGATTTTCCGCGATTTGTCTCCACCATACATGGCGCGTACCTGCGGCAAGGTGACATGGCTTTCGTCCACAATGGTTAAAAAATCTTTGGGAAAGTAGTCGAGCAGGCAAAAGGGGCGCGTTCCTGCACAACGACCGTCAAAATAGCGGGAGTAGTTTTCGATACCTGAGCAATAGCCAAGCTCTTTAATCATCTCAATATCAAATTCTACTCGTTGTTTTATTCGTGAAGCCTCCAATGCTTTCCCTATCCCAATAAAGTACTCCACCTGATGTGTCATATCGTCCTGAATCTGACGAATCGCTGCGTGCATTCGCTCTTTGGTGGTGACAAAGTTATTGGCCGGATATATC
>JAITFU010000163.1 GCA_031281125.1 Prevotellaceae bacterium
TTTTTCATACGTAAATAATTTGGTTTTTTAATTGATATTTTATATATATTTTAGTTATTCAATAAATTACAACAAAATCTAAGAGAGCACTTATCGGGCTGATAGGTGCAGATTATTGGGTTTAAGAATGAAAACAGCCAAGAATATTAAAATTTCATACACGTGCTCTTAGGTCACAATCTTTGGTGCTTAGCTGTTGAGGTCAGTTTCATAATCGACTTATATGCTATCCTCAGATAACGTGTGTCAGTAAAAATCGACCTTTAATTTTTTGGATTATCCGGTTTTCAAATCTGTGAGTAAGACTTCGTATCCAAGCTTTTGAAGTTCTTTTTTGAGATACGATTTGCGTTTGGCTTCTGCACGTAGGTTGACATGATCAGCTCCAAGTTCACGATATGCTTCTGTGTTGCTCAGTATGTGGTAAACAGACTTCAGGATCGAATGTCCTACTGCTATCAAGGCTCTCTTTTTGCCTCGTCTTGCTGCCAACCGTTGATACCTCGCACTATAAAAGGTGTTTTTTGTTCTTGTTGCTGCCCAGGCTGCTTCTACAATCGCTGCTTTGGCTTGCTTGTTGCCATGTGTTATGCGTCCACTTTTTTTTTGCCCGCACTCTCATTGTTGCCGGGTGCAATACCGGCCCATGAACACAAATGCTTCTCATTCGGAAAAACGCTCATATCTAATCCAATTTCGGCAACAAGGTCTTCAACACTTTTGGTATTAAGTCCGGGCACTTCTTTGAGTAACTCACAAACGTTTTCATAAGGAGCAAGCATCTCTTTGATGCGGGTGTCGATCTTAGATATAAACGACTCGATAGAGGCAATATCTGCACGAATGGTCTGTAACATAAAAACGTGATGTTCTGTAGTGTAACCGTTACATGCTTCAAGCAATTCCTCTTTAGTTGCCTGCAATTTACGGTGATATACCTGGTCTATGTCCTCCATCGTCACTTGCTTTCCATCTATCAGCTTGTCGATCAACTTGGTGGCAACGACACCGCTCGTGTTGCTCATTACACTCGATAACTTGACGTTACAGTCTTCCAATATGCGGTTTATGCGGTTCTTGTTGGCAGATATGTTTTCTATCAACTTCTTGCGGTATCGGGTCAAATCTCGTAACTCTCGCTGTTCACGAGGTGGAATATAACTCGGTTTGAGTAAGCCGGCCAAAAGTAACTTGCATAGCCACGCACTATCTTTTTTGTCTGTCTTATGTCCGGGAACATACTTGACATGACGCGCATTGACTATCCATACCTTCATCCCTGTAGGTTCCAAAATGTGATAAACAGGCTTCCAATAAACACCTGTGCTTTCCATCGCAACATGGGTGATCCCATGTCCCAATAACCAGTCTCTTAATTCTGTCAAAGAACTTGTGAAAGTGCCGAACTCTCTCGTCTCCTTGCGAATCCCTTCGCCTTCAATCGTAGCTACAACTACTTTCTGATGAACATCAAGTCCGCATCCCTTGGATACTACTTGATTGAATGTAACTTGTTCCATATTGTATAACTTTTTGTGGGTTGAATCCACAAAGGTACAAAGCCTGTTGTCTCAATTTACATTCGCTTTGGCGTCTTATGACGTCATGGGGGTTTCATAATTATGAAATATTTTTGTTTGACGCTTTTGATTATTTTTTTCTGTTTCATTCTTTTATAAGAGTAAAAGCGTGAGAAAACTCCTAAAAAAGAGATTGAAACCCACTGCAAATATAACAAAAATTATCTTATCTCAAAAAAAACGTACCTTTGGAAAAAATAAAGTGATGCGCATTCTTCTCTTTTTCTTGTTTACCTGGCTCTCACTGCTTGCACAGGGTCAAGACAGGCAGGTAAAACCTATGATTAGCGCCAAAGTAGTTGACCGTACCAACGGTTTGCCCATAGGATGGGTCTCTATGTGGAGTTATGAAGGGGAGAGGCAGCAGGTACTCAAAGTAAGCTATGCCAAACCAGATGGTTCCCTCTCATGGCAGGCGCCAAAAGCGGGTTTGTACAAATTGGTGTTTCGTGCAGATGGTTATATAACGGATTCTCTGATTGTGGCAGTAAGCGCTGACACCACTTTGAGTAGTATTAAACTATTTCCTGACCTCTCGATGCCCTCTCTTCGGTTAGAAGAGGCGGTAGTGACGGCAGAGCGCCCTTTATTGGCCCGTTTGGTGGACAGATATGTATATGACGTCTCACGCGATCCAGAAGCTAAACGTAAGAAGATGACAGAAATCATAGAGAAGATTCCGGGCCTCAACGCCAATACGCCAACCGGAGCGCTTGAGTACAACGGCTCTGGATTTCAACTGATCCTGATAGACGGGGAGCGGAACGCGATGATCAACACATCCCTCCAGTTTCCCATGCGGTTGATTCGCGCCGATGTAATGAGCAAAATAGAAATCATTCCGGCCGGCTCGCCCCAGTACAACAACGACAAGCCAATCCTTAATATTATTACATCACGGGCGCTTCCAAACGGCTTTGCCTTTGAAGTGTCGGGAGACGCCAATACCGAGCAGGCATATAACGAAAAACTCAACTTTGTTTCCAAAATACGCGACTTTGCGATTGTGAGTTTTGGCTACCATCTTGGCTATGCAGATCGTCCCAAATTGCACAGTTACAGCACACGAGAACTGTTCAACACCACCGGCCCGACCGGTTCTCAACAGAGCGAAGGGGTCTCTGACGGCTACTCAAACAACCACAATTTTCGCTTTGGAACCAGCTTTAAGGTATTTTCCAACACCCTCTCTATTAACGCCAATACCTCGCTTGGAGAGAATGTTGGAATCAATAAGATATCGACTCTGTTTTTGGATGCTGCCGGTGTGGAGAAAAACCTTCAAACCACCGAGTCGAACAACACAACCAAAACGGTTCCACGCTTGGGTTTGGGCGCAGATTATGGGATAATGTTTCCAAACAAGTACCGACTGAGGTTTCGCTACACCTACTTTGACAGTTACTCCAAAAGCGACTACTCGACCCTTACGCTCCAAACCCTTTCCGGTGAGCAAAGCAGACGCCGTTCAGAAACCGCCACCGGAATCAAAGAGCATTCAACAGAGATAGTGTTAAATCCTCCGGCAAACCTTACGCTGGCCAAACACCACCTTGATGCCGGCATACAGCTTGCACATCGCCAATACGACAACCTTTCGGATTACTGGCATTGGGATGATACGACAGGGGATTATGCCCAATATTTTGATTCCAACAACGGGCTTTCCTATACCCAGCGGATTGCTAATGTCAATGTATCGTATCGTTTTGTTACTAAAAAGTTTTCACTCTCGATAGGAGCAGGTGGAGGATACGAGTCAAATCATGGCCTCTTTCTCAATCCTACCCCCTCCTCTCTCGATTTTAACTATGCAAAGATCAGCCCACTCGCAAATTTAGCTTGGAAACCCGGCAAAAATCTTCTCATAGGTTTTCGTTACTATAATACAAGGACTCGTCCGGGAGTGGAAAAACTCAATCCATACCTCGATGACAGCGATCCGCTGAACCTCCGTACAGGCAATCCCCGGTTACGCCCGGAAAACTCTCATACATTTTTAATCAATCCATTGCCTCTTTTTTTACTTAAATACAAAATACAAATGTCGCCTGTGGTCAGATATACCACCATCACCAACGCCGTGGAGCAGGTAACATCGGTATCAACAGAGGGGGTTGGGCTCATCTCCTATTCCAACCTTGGAAGGCGCAATAACTTAGAAATCTCCGATATGATTTTCATAAACATGATTAAATGGATTACTTTTGGAATCTTCCCCTCTTACAAGCTCATAACCTATAAAAGCAGCAATCCGGATGTGGGGTCAAACACCGTGCAGAGCCTGAGTATAGACTTGGGCGTCAAATTTACTCCTTGGAAAGGAGGATCTATTACGTGCTCATACCGGTTGCAACCGGTGACAACCTATGCTCAAGTCGTCAAGATGAACTATTATAACGACTATAGTTTTTATTGGCAACAAACTATTTTGAAAAATAAACTCTTTGCCGCCATTTCGTTGGATAATCCTTTTGAATCAAGTCGTTTTATTAGCAACACCATTACCGGTTCGGGTTTTATCTACACCACGCAGCGCGAACAGAGAGGACGTGTTTTTAAATTGACCTTGCGGGCTAATTTTGGACGCTTTAGAGAGAGGATTGCCGAACAGGATAATATCTTCAATGACCGTGTACGAACAGAGGGGCAAAGTTACAATAACCTTTAATCTACGAAATCTAATAATTTCTCCCGAATTTTTGCGAATCAAAAAAGAATAGGTACATTTGTAGCTTATGCAAATAGCCCATCAGGTAGATGAAATGTTTAAACGACAGGTCAAAACGTGGCCGTTGGCAGCGACCAACTATACAGCCTTGGCACAAGTCGAAACTAAAAAATTGACGATCAATGGTTTTGACTTTGTTGTCCAATTCAATCCGGCACGAATCACCTCTACAGCCGCCCAAATAGATACCCAAACCATTCAGGAACGCAGGTGTTTCCTTTGTCTCCACCACTTACCTCCCGAACAGGAGGTGCTGCCCTTTACCGCCCAAAGCGGACATCAATACTCGGTTTTGTGCAACCCCTACCCCATCTTTCCCCATCACCTCACCATTCCGGATGTGAACCATACTGATCAACGCATATCGGGACGAATCGATGATATGTTGGAATTGGCCGATCTCCTACCCGACTTTGTGCTTTTGTACAATGGGCCAAAAAGCGGCGCTTCGGCTCCGGATCATTTTCATTTTCAGGCCGGTAATAAAGGTTTTTTACCCATTCAGATTCTTATTGACAGCGACCGCTCCACACAGGGTTACCCCCTCTCCTTCACCCACTTTCAGTCAGAAAACCCTGGTTCTATTACATGCGGTATTCAAGATCCTGAACCTATGCTTAACCTTCTCTGTTGGAAGAGCCACAACAAGTACCATCTCATCCTCTTTCCCCGCAAACTCCATCGCCCGTCACAATATTATGCCACCGGCGATGCACATATCCTCCTTAGCCCCGGCACTATAGACTTGGGAGGTGTACTAATTACCCCTTTACAAAAAGACTTCAACAAACTGTCTGTTGAAGATGTTACCGATATTTTTAAACAAATCTCATAACTATGTCACCAACCATCTCTGTCGGCATCATGTTTCAGCCTCAAATATCCTTCTTTTTAGACGGATCGTACAGCTTTTCCGGCAAAAGCTACCACGGCGAACAAACCGTCTCCTTTCGCGATGGCCTCATCGCCTTTGACGGCCAACTACTTAATAAAATAACCCTCTCTCCTTTGAATGAAGACGACACCTTTGTTCTCAAGGATGTAGTAATCGGTATCCATTTTCATTGGGAACGAAAAGAGGACCAACGCTTTAAGGGAACACTCGAATTTATTGTAGAAGAGCAAAAGATCACTGCCATCAATATTTTACCGATTGACACCTACTTAATCAGCGTGATCGCTTCCGAAATGAGCGCCACCAGCTCCATCGAACTGCTCAAAGCGCACACCATCATCTCGCGAAGCTGGCTCCTCTCCCAAATCGAAAAGAGGCAGGCCATTGAGATTTCCGATGCTTCGTATGTGACAAATAGTGTTACCGAAACGGAGTGGATCCGTTGGTGGGACCGCGAAGATCATCAAAATTTTGATGTGTGTGCAGACGATCATTGCCAACGTTATCAAGGAATTACCCGCGCATCCCAATCGCTGCAAGTCGTTACACAAGCCGTGATGGAGACAGTTGGGGAGGTAATTATGTATAAAAATGCCATTTGCGACGCCCGCTACTCCAAGTGCTGCGGAGGTGTCTTTGAGGAGTTTCAGTACAACTGGGAGCCTGTACAATATCCCTATTTGACAAAAGGTTACGATGGAAAACATCAAGACCTCCCCCACCCCCTTCCCGACCTGACACAGGAAGCGGCTGCAGAGGTATGGATACGCAGTTTTCCTCCCGCTTTTTGCCACACTCAGGATCAAGCCGTTCTCTCGCAAGTGCTTAATAGTTACGATCAAGAAACCATTCACTTCTTTAGATGGGGCGTCTCCTACACCACCCAAGAGCTATCAGACCTTATCCACCGCCGTACCGAAATCGATTTTGGAACCATAATCGACCTTATTCCTTTAGAAAGAGGGACATCAGGCAGAATCACACGACTTAAAGTGGTGGGAAGCAAAAAAACGATGGTACTTGGCAAAGAGTTGCTCATCCGAAAAGCGCTCTCCGAATCGCACCTCTACAGCTCTGCTTTTGTAGTGGACAAAACTTCGGACGGCTTTTTACTTCTAGGCGCCGGCTGGGGACACGGCGTAGGACTTTGTCAAATCGGTGCAGCAGTAATGGCCTCTTCTGGATACAGTTACCGCGAAATTCTTTCTCACTATTTTCTTGGAAGCACACTAAAAAAGACCTACTAATATGACAAAAACTAAATCTCCCTGGAGCTGGATACCTTCGCTATACTTTGCCGAAGGACTTCCATACGTAGCAGTAATGATGTTATCGGTTGTGATGTACAAACGATTAGGTATATCTAATGCAAATATAGCACTTTATACAAGCTGGTTGTACCTCCCTTGGGTAATCAAACCCTTTTGGAGCCCTTTTGTCGATATCTTTAAGACCAAACGCTGGTGGATACTCATTATGCAAGTCTTGATTGGTGCAGGCTTGGCCGGTATAGCTTTTATGCTTCCACTACCCTTCTTCTTTAAAGCAACGCTCGCCTTTTTCTGGCTCATGGGCTTTAGTTCTGCTACACACGACATTGCAGCAGATGGTTTTTATATGATTGCCTTAGAGCCGCACGATCAGGCCATGTACGTAGGGATTAGAAGCACATTTTATCGGGCAGCCACCGTTTTGTCACAAGGCGGGTTGGTAATGCTCGCCGGACTGCTCGAATTGACAACAGGGTTGTCACCACTGGAGATCAAAGTCAATGCAGATCCGTATGCCTCTGCTTATGAAATCTATGCAGATGCCTATACTCCTCCCGGTTCCCAAACAGAAAAAGCATGTTTTGTTGCTTTTCCCCAAACCGTATCGCTCAACACGACCAACATCCCAACCGATAGCGCCAAAACCTTACTTAAATTTGCCTTGGAGCAAAATCAGATACATGGTTTTTTGCCGGTAGAAGAGACCGCTGCTGCCAAAGAGCAAAAAGCATCCTGGTGGAGTTCAAGCATCTCCGGACCCTTTGGAAGTTGGATCCGTACCCGCTTTGGTGAAAAGAAAGAGGTACAAACTTCTGATATGGTGGGGAATATTGCGTTGGTGCAAATCAGGCTTACCCAAAAACCGGAACCGGGTAAATCAAGGGTGTTGATCACATCTTTTAGCAAGGGAGACAAGAGCATTTCGCAGGTTGGATTGGGTCGATTGGAATTTAACGAACATAACTGGGACAAGCCGGCATGGTTGGCAATACAGTTAGATCCCAAGTTATCAGGCTCCTCAGAGGCCACTTTTCGCGGGTTGTCAGGCAACATTCCTTTTGCTTGGTCTATCACTTTCTTTATAATGGCCGGACTCTTTTTGGCTTTCTTTGTTTACCACCGCTTTGCCCTGCCCAAACCTGCCGGCGACAAACCCGGCTCCGATACAACCCCTTCGGGAATCCTCAAGGGCTTTCTGCACGCCTTTGCCACCTTCTTTCAAAAGAAACAAGTGGTAGCAGGTATCTTTTTTATGCTCACCTACCGTTTTGCCGAAGCGCAATTACTTAAATTGGTAAGTCCTTTCTTATTAGATAGTAAAGAGGTTGGCGGATTGGGTTTGACCACCGGCGAAGTGGGATTGGTTTACGGCACCATTGGCATCATCTGCCTTACCATAGGAGGAATCATTGGAGGAGTTGTAGCCTCACGCGGTGGACTAAAGAAATGGCTATGGCCCATGGCGTTAAGTATGCTCCTCACCGCTGCCACCTTTATGTATTTGGCCTACTATCAACCCACAAGCATTTGGACTATTAACTTTTGCGTAGGATTGGAACAATTTGGCTACGGCTTTGGCTTTACCGCCTATATGATGTACCTCATGTACTACGCCACCGGTGAGAACAAAACATCCCATTACGCCATCTGTACCGCCTTTATGGCTCTTGGCATGATGATTCCCGGTATGTTTGCCGGCTGGATGCAAGAACAGTTAGGATATGCACGATTCTTTGAATATGTGATGGTGTGCAGCATTATCCCGCTGATCGCTACGGCGTTGCTGAAGATAGAACCGACATTTGGAAAAAAACAAAAAGCATAATAATCAATCTTATACGTATGAAAAAACAATTTCTTACAGCAATCGTGCTGATTTCCGGGACGGCTTTGTGTGCCCAACCTCAAGTAAAATTAGGTATTGACGTATTACGCGACCGCAACTTTGACATCCTGCAAGGCAAACGCGTGGGCTTGGTCACCAATCCCACCGGTGTGGATCGTTTTCTTAAAAGTACGGTGGATATTCTTTTTGAAGCCGAAAATGTGACACTTGTAGCCCTCTACGGACCTGAACACGGGGTACGAGGGGACGTTCCGGGAGGCGGGAAAATTGAAGATGCCAAAGATGAGAAAACGGGATTACCCATCTATTCGTTATATGGAGCCACTCGTAAGCCTACACGGGAAATGGTCAAAGATGTGGATGTGTTGGTATATGATATTCAAGATATTGGCTGCCGCTCCTACACCTACATCAGTACCATGGGGTTAGTGATGGAGGCGTGTGCCGATTATGGATTGGAGTGTGTAGTATTAGACCGTCCAAATCCGTTGGGCGGAGAGAAGGTGGAGGGGTGCCTTACCGAAGACGGGAATATCTCTTTTGTGAGTCAGTTTAAAATCCCCTACGTCTATGGCCTAACATGTGGGGAATTAGCCACTATGCTTAACCAAGAAGAGATGATCTCAGGCAGATGTGCGCTAACGGTGGTGCCCATGGAGGGATGGAATCGAAGCATGGATTTTACCCAAACAGGACTATCTTGGGTCCCCACTTCGCCCCACATACCCGAAGCTGTATCTTCTCTCTTTTATGTGACCACCGGAATTTTGGGAGAACTCTATGTAGTGTCAATCGGCGTGGGTTATACATTACCCTTCCAATTGGTAGCTTCGGATTTGATCTCCGCTCAGGAGCTGGCAGACCGGTTAAACTCCATTAAGATCGAAGGAGTTTTCTTTAGACCTATCTATGTTAAGCCTTATTACTCCGTAGGAAAAGACTTAGACTATCAAGGGGTTCAAATCCACATCATAGACCCTGTGAAGGTGGTGCTGTCCGACATCCAGTTCTACATCATGCAAGAGATGTATGCCCTAAATCCCAAACTCGACTTCTTTTCAATGGCTCCAAACCGAATCCGAATGTGGAATCAAGTAAGTGGAAGCGATTTCATCTTTAACGAGTTCTCTAAAGGTTATCGTTTTGATTCCATTCGCGACTATTGGCACAAAGACGACGAATCTTTTAAAAAGAAGTCGGCTAAATACTACTTGTACCAATAGGTGGGTGAATACATTCCCAATCGCATACAAAGGAAGAACGTTTATGTTTTGATATTAAAAGAAATTGTTATCGGCAAGGTTTTATCAGTCATGGTTCAATCCCAATAATCAACAAAGGTACAGGAGGATTGTTCCTTCCGTGTCTCAGAACGTTATAAACTTCACCCTCATAATAGGCTACCCCACTGCTCATACGTGATTGCATTTTTTTGGTAGGCAAAACTTCAATGCCAAGATTGATCACTCCTCCTGAATAAAACAGTAAATGCTTAACAAATAAGTCAAATGCGACAAAAGCATATTTTCCAAATTGTACTTCAACGGCAACCTGTTCTTTTACAAAATCTGTCTGTTTATATGAAAAAATGGGATCAGCAATTCCCTTGGAGATCAAAAAATCCTTTTGTTTATCATATGGTAACGAGATGAGTTCCGGAAGTAAAGCTCGTTCAGTTGTAATATAGTATTGATACCGACTCTCATTCCAGTTCAAGTTATTAAACTTTTGTTTGAATGCCTCGTTGATTCCGATCGGACTGTAGAACATTTTTCCTGTCATTGTTTTTTCTTTACTCTCTTTTGTAAGAAATATATCGGCATCAATACTTTCGATTACCTTGCAAATTTCTTTGTAGAGTTTTTTGTGGTGAACAATAAGATATTCTTCCCCATTTAAATGTGAATATTTTTGTGCGACTTTCATTTTATTGCCGATTTGTTCATTAAACTATAGCATTGCAAGTTGCTTCCATTCCATTGGAAATTGGGCAATCTTGTCTCTTTCGGAAGGACTATGGATTGGTTGTGTTATTGGCCTGATTTTTAGATAACCCTTTCTCAAATCATTGAGTCTTTTATTGGCGATTTCACAATAATACTTTTCTTTTTCAATGCCAATAGCATTTCGATTATTCTTTACGGCTCCTATTATCGTTGAACCTACTCCTGCAAATGGGTCAAGTACCCAACTGTTTTCGTCCGTAAGGG
>JAITFU010000177.1 GCA_031281125.1 Prevotellaceae bacterium
GGGGATTGATTAACTCAATGTACACAAACCGGCTATCGGTGGTGGGTTTATGTGTGGTGGCATCAACCAAATAGGCTCGAAACCATATCTTTTCGCCAGATAGGTAATAGGATTTGTCGATATGAAGGTGAAGCTTCTCCTGAGGAAAGAGAGAGAGTTGGGAATGAAAAGACCACAGCAAGCTGTCCGGAACACTACGCTGCGCATGCAATAGAGAAAAAACTCCCAATAGGGTGAGGGTGAGGGTGATCTTTTTCATGATGGGCATGTATGTATCAAGTTAGTAACAAAATAGAAAAACGTTTTTATCAGCTTAGCAATAAACATTCATCCCATGCAGGATCCTCAGGCGCTACAAAAGACATTAAACACAAGCCGATTCCGGCAATGCCTTCAAGAAAGTTAGTGTTCGTTTGCCAGCCTCCGTGTTCTGGTGTGTACCATGTTTTATAACCGGCTAAGCCATCTTCAAAGGTTGCTATGCTGAGTGTTTTACCGCACCAGTAACCTGAAGCATCTTTAAATTCAATACGTTTTGTGTGGCGATACAATCTATTGAAGATTTGTGCAATTCCTGAAGTGCCATGACATATTCCCGCATCTTGTACACCGTTTTCGGGTAATCCCCTTCTTCTCGAATTATAGAGCAAAACCTCCATGCCCTTATCTATCCATGCTTGTTGTTGTAACACTATTCCAGATTTCCAAAGAGCTAGTGCTACCCCAAGATCTCCATAACACCAGGCTAAACGGGTTTTTAATATGTCCGGTTGGCTCTCTATGGAAAAAGAAGGGAAATAGCAACCGTATTGACTTACCGAGATTTCCTGTTGAAGGATGTAGGTAACGGCTCCATAAAGCAACTTTGTAGTTGCCTCATCTTTTGGTAAAAATTGGAGTATTTTGCAAAGAATCAGTACAATACTTGAACTGCCGTGCGACATTGCAATATTATAGCCATTTAATCCCCCTTTGTGTTTTAACACAGATTTCCACTTTGCCCCTTCACCATCCCAAACGGCAATGTTTGCCAAAGCATGAACCAAATGAAGCAGATAATCACTGCGGTTTCGTTTAACAAAGTAGAGAACCACACCCATGGCTCCGTGGAGAAAATCAAAATTTTTACGATCTAAGTCATTGATCGCTGCTTTAAAAAGATATTCGTCAACATCCGATAATAGTTCATTTGGGTCTTCCTGCAAAAAGCCATACTTGCATAAATGATTCAGTAACCAACCGACTCCGGCAATACCGGAGCAAAAAGAGAACAATCGTTGCGGTGACTCTTCGACTTGGGAAAAGATGCCATCCAACTCATCAGTTGCCTGTTGATGTACGGCCTTTGCGTTTTTAAAGCGGGCGTAATAGAAGAGAAAAAGGGAAATGCCGGCTTTGCCGGAGTAAAGACCAATTCCCTCATTGCTCCTGTTTTGCAACAAGTCGGCGATTTCATCAATTTTTGTAAGAAGAGGTTGGTCCATTTCAGGTATCTACACAATGCAGATTTGCGGATTTGTCGGACAAAATTCCGTTGGAATAGTAGGGGAACCGCAAATGTCCGAACATTCACAAGTTGGAGGGCCTGCAGTAGGGGCACCGCCTCCGGCTGTCCAACAACCTGGACAGGATATATAATCTGTCATACCACATACCCCATCGGTATTACAAGGATCCGTACAGAGACCAGAACTTGTATGACAAATATGGCAGGTTAAATCCAAGATTGTAAAGTAATCTCCTCCTACAAAACGATTAATTTCACGGTTGTCAAAGCTGGCAATCACCTCTTTGTTTAATGATAGTTTTTTGTTTTTCATGATTTTAATAGATAAGAATTATGTATATTCAAATCAATATGCAACTTTTGAATCCTCATCACTTCGCCGAAGTTTTGCTTCCTGTCTGATAATCTGTCCATTATCTGCAACACCTTCGATAATCACCGTATAGAAAGTCGACTCATCTGCGGCATAAAACTCAAATGAGGCAACGCCTTGACTGTCTGTCTGTACAACAGGTTGCCAGTGGACGGTGGTGCGCAAATCTGGCGTTGTCGCATTGTACTCTTTCGAGGTATCGTATCGGGGCGCATAAAACTCAACAGGTTGCTGATGGCCTAAGGAGAGTATGGATCTAATATGGAAAGGTGTGGATTCGATCAGTTTGGATTGGTCAAGGTCATTGGTAAAGATTGAGATGACCCCACCTGAACCACGCATACCAAAAACAGAAGCATCGGCGCCCTTTAGCACATCAATTCTTGAAATTCTTTTGACATCGATTTTGTCAAGCCAAAACATGTCTGTGACCACATTGTTAACCAACAGCAAAGGTGCGCTACCTCCACGTATCGTATTTATACTTTGGATGATAACAGAAATTGACCCGAATGGATTGAGGGGATCACGTTGCACACGCAGGCCGGGTACAAGTTGCAACAAGCCAGCAATATCATTGATATGAAATCTTTCAATCCATTCTTCTGTAAGAGAATTAGATGCTTCGGTGTAGTATTGCGATTTTGGTGGCGCTGTATGCTGTGCAGTAACCACAGCGGGCGAC
>JAITFU010000007.1 GCA_031281125.1 Prevotellaceae bacterium
GGAACCGTACTGTGCTAAGATATTCAGGCAGAGGTGGTACTTAGTAGCGCAAAGTCCCTACTACAACGCCATCCGTATCTATTCTCTTGACCGGATTCAAAACCTGCAAACCACCGATAAAGGGTTCAGGCTGCCGGAAGACTTTTGTTCCGAAACTTATTTTGAAAATGCTTTTGGCATTATTGTCGAAGAGGAGATAAAACCATATACCATTCACATCAAAGCCTTTGGAAACAAGTCAAAATATTTGCTAACCCTGCCTTTACACCATTCGCAGAAAGAGATCAAAACTTCTGAAGATGAGTCCGTTTTCACTGTTTTTCTGTCGCCTACCTTTGACTTTAAGCAGGAACTCCTGTCGCACGGCAATGAAATCGAAGTCACCTCACCCGACTGGTTTAGAGAGGAGATGAAAGAAGTCATTAACAAAATGAATGAACGTTACCATTATTAGTTAAAATGACTATCTTTGGCCAAATTTTATACTCAACTACTCAATTTGTCCAATTAATATCTATGAAACTGATTAATAGATTTTTAACAGAACATATTACAAAAATTATTTGAGCACCTTTTAAATAAAAATTACCCGTTCAGCGGTGATTTACGATGGCCAAATGGAGGTTAACCAATCAGAACGTGGAATTTACAACTATAGAAATTTTGAAATCAATGATTCGTTGCAATTTGGTAAAGATAAAAGTGGAACTTAGCCCGTTGGCGGTGATCAAGGGGTAAGCGGTTGGTTCAAAACATCGATTTTTGTCTTGGTAGTAGAAACTTTATTTATTATTGATATGATAACAAACACCACCATCACAGTAGATTCACAAAACCTATTTTTTACAAGCGAAAACGGGAGAGTAAAGAAAAAATGAAATGTGGATGTGCAGTAGCTCATTACCTTTTTTGATAAAAAAAACTATCTTTGCATCAAAAGTCAAAATTTATAATAGATATGAAAACAAACACCAGCATCACCGTAACCTTGACTGCTAATCTCCGATTAGAACAGGCGCTTGAACAAGCATTGAAGCAGGCAGGAGTAAAAAAACCTCGAGAAGTTACCAAATTAACCATCTACGGCACACTTACCGCTGACGATTTCCAGTATATTCGTAAAAAAATGGGCAAAACCCTGCTTGAGCTCGATTTGGGCAACGCATCGATTGAGGGTAACAAAATTCCGAATCTTGCCATTACGGGAAGCTCCTTGAATTCGTTAACCATTCCCGATTCGGTTACAGAAATTGATATCAGTACGTTAAAGTTTTGTTTGACCACCATCACAGTAGGTTCACAAAACCTATTTTTTACAAGCGAAGACGGAGTATTGTTCAACAAAGCAAAAACAGAGTTGATTAGATATCCGAGAGAGCGAAAAGAGGGGTGTTATATCATACCAGATTCGGTTACTAAAATTGGGGACAACGCGTTCTACCTTGCCGATTTATGCTCGGTTTTTATTCCCGATTCGGTTACAACCATTGGGCGTTGTGCTTTTTCCAGCAGTGACTTAACTTCCATCACTATCCCTGATTCTGTTACTGAAATTGGAAATGGTGCTTTTACTGACTGTGAGGAGCTAATGTCCATTATTATTTCAAATTCGGTTCGAAAGATTGGGAGGGATACTTTTTACGGTTGTAGTGGTTTAATATCCATAACTATTCCCAATTTGGTCACAGAGATTGGGCCTTCTGCTTTTTTAAATTGTTACAGGCTAACATCTATTACTATCCCCGATTCGGTTATAAAAATTGATCGCTTTGCTTTTAAAGGATGTAACCTATCATCCATATCCATTCCTGCATCAGTTACTGAAATTGAAAGTTTTGCTTTTGACGAATGTATCAACTTAACCACCATTACGGTGCATCCCAACAATCAAGTTTACACAAGCATAGACGGCGTGTTGTTCGATAAAGCCAAAAGAGTGTTGGTACAATACCCTATAGGAAGAAAGGAAGAGTGTTATGTTATTCCCGATTCGGTTACAATAATTGGAGCGGGAACCTTTTCAAACTGTTACAGGTTAACATCCGTTACAATCCCCGATTCTGTTATTGAGATTGAGTTTTATGCTTTTTTAAATTGTGCCTGTTTACCCACTCTTTACATCCCTAATCCTGTAGCAGAAATCAGTGAATTTGCTTTTGAGCGCTGTCCGGCTTTTGTTACGGTACACCCCGACAATCCAAAGTACAAAAGCGAAAACGGGAGAGTAAAGGAAAAATGAAATGACACCATATAAAAGAATAAACCCTTTAATATAAGATACTATGATGTGGATAATAGACGCAGAAAAAGCGAACGGAACTTATGAAATCTTGATTAAGTTTAATGATGGCAAAAATACTATAGTTGATTTAACAAACACTATTGAAAATGACCATCGTCCTATTATCAGGGATTTACAGGATGTCAATACGTTTAATTCTTTTACTGTTTCAAATGACACGATTTGTTGGAAAAATGGAGTTGATTTTGCTCCTGAATACCTTTATGAAATTAGAAAGATAAATACTGAAACAACGGATGGAGTTTGACAGAAATAAGGGAACAAACCTTAATCAACATTACACAGTTAGGCGCTTCGATCACTTTCCAGCCCTCTGGTTTGAGGTCGTAGACAGAATCAGGCATTATAAAATATTATGGCATACCAACGCTTTCTATGTTTTTTGGATTGATTATTGAAATGTATTATGCACCCAAAGAGCTTAATCCACCTCATATTCACGTGCGTTATCAGGGAAAAAATCCTCTGTGGATATCAATCTTTAAATTAAAATGCTATGTACATAGGTGTTAATGCAGTAAAAACGCAAGATGACTATATATTATTGCTACTTTTGAAATCAATGATTCGTTATGCAAAAAGTAATATCAACAGAAAAAATTCCCATTAAATTGTGGTTAGACGAGCCCGAAGAGGGCGCCATAAAGCAGGCGCTAAACCTTGCCAATCTGCCCTTTGCATTTAGTCATATTTGTTTGATGCCCGATACCCATCAAGGTTACGGAATGCCGATCGGCGGAGTGATGGCTGCTAATAACGTGATCGTTCCCAATGCCGTAGGCGTTGATATTGGTTGCGGTATGTGTGCGGTTAAGACCAATGTGCTTGTAGATGGTTTGGAACGCAGTCAATTGACACAAATCATGGCCGGGGTAAGGGAGGTGATTCCGTTAGGATTTGACCACCACAAACAACGGCAAGACGAATCGCTCATGCCCCAAGGTTTTAACCTTGACGAGCTTTTGATTGTAAAACGTCAGTACCTTGCCGCCCTAAAACAGTTGGGCACTTTAGGCGGAGGTAATCATTTTATTGAATTGCAACGCTGTAACGATGGTTTTCTTTGGATCATGATCCATTCCGGCAGCCGAAATTTTGGGTTGCAGGTGGCAGAACACTACAACAAGAGGGCTAAAAAGCTGAATGAGATGTACTTCTCATTGGTCAATCCCAAGGCCGATTTAGCCTTTTTACCCTTTGAGACAAACGAAGCGCACGCCTATTATCAGGAGATGAAGTACTGCACCCAATTTGCCCTTGCCAACCGCAAGCTAATGATGGAACGCATTCAAAAAGTGGTAACGTCTGTACTTGACCATGTTGATTATGAGCCTGTAATCAACATCGCCCACAACTACGCCGCTTGGGAAACCCACTTTGATGCCAAAGTGATTGTGCACCGCAAAGGGGCTACATCGGCCAAAGAGGGTGAAGTGGGCATTATCCCCGGATCACAGGGAACCAAATCGTACATTGTAGAAGGTTTGGGAAATCCCGATAGTTTTATGAGCTGTTCGCACGGAGCTGGTCGTTTGATGAGCCGTTCTGCCGCCATCCGTTACCTTGACCTTGAGGAAGAAAAGCGCAAATTAGATGAGATGGGCATTATCCACTCCATTCGCCACAAAAACGATTTGGAGGAGGCGTCGTCTGCCTACAAGGATATTTCACAGGTGATGGCGCTCCAAAGCGATTTGGTAAAGATAAAAGTGGAACTTAGCCCGTTGGCGGTGATCAAGGGGTAAGCGGTTGGTTCAAAACATGGCCGCAAGCGGAATGACATCTACCGCAAAGGTGATGCAGTCCATAGCGATGCGTGTTGCCGTAACCAAAGAGTACCTTTATGTGGCGTCAGGGGTAACGAGCCTGCCTCAATAACTGTATTCTTTTCTACGACCCAAAGTCGTCAAACATCACGTTTTCCATTGGAACGCCCAAGTTGTCGAGCATATTGGTCACGGCATTGGTCATGAGGGGCGGGCCGCAGAGATAATACTCAATATCTTCGGGCGTTTGGTGGTTGGTAAGGTAGTTGTCATGAATTACTTGATGGATATAACCTGTTAGACCCGTGTGGTTATCGGAAGGTAGAGGCTCAGAAAGGGCAATGTGAAAGCTAAAGTTGGGAAACTCCTTTTCTATGGCGTGAAAATCGTCTTCGTAAAAAACCTCTCGTTTAGAACGAGCTCCATACCAAAATGTTACCTTACGGGAGGTTTTTAAGGTATGGAAAAGATGAAAAAGATGCGACCGCATGGGCGCCATACCTGCGCCGCCTCCAATAAACATCATCTCGTTTTGGGTGTCGCGGAGGAAAAACTCCCCGTAGGGGCCTGAGAGCGACACCTTGTCGCCGGGTTTGAGGGAAAAGAGATAAGAAGAGCATACGCCCGGATTTACCTTCATAAAACCTCCTCTTGTCCTGTCCCAAGGGGGAGTAGCAATCCGTATGTTGAGCATCACAATGTTGCCCTCTGCCGGGTGGTTAGCCATGGAGTAGGCGCGAAACGTAGGTTCGCTATTTTTCATCTGCAACTCCCAAATCCTCATTTTGTCCCAGTCTTCACGGTATTCTGATTCCACCTCTACATCCTTTGAAAAGTCAACCAAGCATTTGGGAACATCAATCTGAATGTACCCTCCCGACTTAAAGTGGAGCGCTTCACCCGCAGGTAACTTTACCACAAACTCTTTGATAAAGGTGGCCACGTTACGGTTGCTCACCACTTGGCACTCCCATTTCTTTACCCCCAACACCTCTTCCGGAACTTCGATTTCCAAATCTTCCCGCACCTTTACCTGACAACCCAAGCGCCATTGACTCTGTTGCTGTTTGCGGGTAAAGAAGCCCGTTTCTGTGGGTAGAATTTGACCGCCTCCCGCCGTGACACGGCATTTGCAAAGTCCGCAGGTGCCCCCTCCGCCGCACGCCGATGGGAGAAAGATTTTTTTGTTACTTAACGTGGTCAGAATCGATGAACCGGGCTCAACCATCAACTCTTTTTCTCCGTTAACAAGCAAACGAACGGTTCCTCCCGCAGTAAGTTTGGCCTTGGCATAGAGCAGCAAAGCCACCAAAGCTAAGGTAAGTAAGAGAAAAACGACAACAGATATAGCAATAATAAACGAGATGTTCATGGTGGTAGATTGTTAAAGTTTAATGCCCATAAAGCTCATAAAGGCAATGCCCATAAGTCCGGTGATGATAAACGAAATGCCCAGACCGCGCAGAGGAGCAGGAACATTTGAGTATCTGAGCTTTTCGCGAATGGCGGCAATGCCTGCAATGGCCAAAAGCCATCCGATGCCCGAACCTACTGCAAAAGCGGTCACTTCGCCAATGTTGGCATAACAACGTTCTTGCATAAAGAGCGATCCCCCAAGAATGGCGCAATTTACGGCAATCAACGGAAGAAATATCCCCAAGGAGTTGTAAAGTGCCGGAGCAAACTTCTCTACCACCATCTCTACCAATTGGGTAATCGATGCGATGACGGCAATAAATACAATAAAACTCAAAAAACTGAGGTCCATTTCCGCCAAACTTGGACTGATCCATGCCAACGCGCCGGAGGTGAGCAGGTATTTGTTGAGCAGGTAATTGAGGGGAAGTGTCACCACCAACACAAAAATCACCGCAACACCCAACCCTACGGCTGTTTTTACCGTTTTAGATACGGCTAAGTACGAACACATGCCCAAGAAAAAGGCAAATATCATGTTGTCAATAAAAATCGACTTTACAAATATGCTGATGATGTTTTCCATAATCCAAAAGTTGTTGTCCCGTTACTGTTTTTCGATAAGCCCTTTGCTGATGCTTCGCTGAATCCAAATGACTATGCCCAAAATAATGAGCGCCATGGGCGGAAGAATGATCAATCCGTTGTTTTCGTAAAACCCTCCGTTAGTCATGTACCAGCTTTGGGGAATAATCTGCACGCCCAAAAGGGTGCCCGACCCCAGCAACTCACGAATAAAAGCTACCGCCACTAGAATCAATCCGTAACCGGCTCCGTTGGTCAAGCCATCCACAAAGGAAGGCCATGGTTTGTTTCCAAGTGCAAATGCTTCTATGCGTCCCATAATGATACAGTTGGTGATAATCAATCCTACAAAAACCGACAATTGTTTGCTTACGTTGTATGCATAAGCGCGCAGAATCTGGTCAACAATAATCACCAACGTTGCCACCACCACCAACTGTACAATAATACGGATTCGGTTGGGTATGGTGTTGCGCAGGAATGATAAGATAAGACTCGAAAAACCTGTAACTATAATGACAGATAGAGCCATAACCAAAGCCGGCTCCAATTTTACCGTTACCGCCAACGCAGAGCAGATTCCCAAAACCAATACGGTAATCGGGTTTCCTTTAAAGAGGGGTTCTAAAAATATCTTTTTAAACATGATTATTGGTGGGTTTTGGAGTTAAAAAAGGGGATGTAGGCTTCAAGGCTGTTATATAGCATCTCTTGCAGTGCATTACTGGTGATGGTGCCTCCGGAAATGGCATCTACGGCGTGGTTGTCTCCGGGTTTGGCACCTCCTTTGACTACAGAAATAGAGATAAATCGGTTGTTGTCAAAAATGGTTTTACCTTCAAACTGCCGTGCAAACTCCTTGGTTGAGATCTCTGCGCCCAAACCGGGGGTCTCTCCCTTGTGGTCAAATACAGCGCCATAAATGGTGTTCATATCGTCTTTTAGGGAGATAAAACCCCAAATCGGTCCCCATAGTCCCTGTCCGGATACCTCAACAACATAAACGGTACTGCCGTCATCCAAAGTACACTCATAAACCGGCAACTTTGGATCATTATCAACACAGTAGGAGTTGGTAACATACTTATTAAACATATCGGCCACATAGCTGTTTCTATTGGATACGCCGTTTAACTCTAAGGCTAAATGGGCAGATCGCAAAATGTTAAGTCGTTTTTCGCTCTCAATATTGCTCTGCTGTATCGGTTTTAAGACTTCTGAGACAAATGCCAATGCCGCCGCCACCACCACAACTAAGATGGAAGCGTATATAAACGTATAGGTGTTGCTGTTTGTATTCATTTTGATACGATTAATTGTACACGTTGCACACGTCGGCGGATAGACACCTGCACCACATAGTGGTCAATGAGTGGCGCAAAGGTGTTCATCAAAAGAATCGCTAACATCATGCCTTCGGGATAACCGGGGTTAAATACACGGATAGTGACAGCCACGGCACCAATTAGAAATCCGTAAATCCATTTTCCCATCTCCGTTTGGGCGGCAGTCACAGGATCAGTCGCCATAAAGACGGTGCCAAAGGCAAATCCGCCAAGCAGTAAGTGGTAATAGGCCGGAAGCTCCATATATGGATTGATTGCCACACCATTAACTAAAAATCCAACACCTAAAGCCCCAACTACGCAAGAGAGCATAATCTTCCAACTTGCGATTCCTGTAAAGATCAGTAGGGCAGCCCCTAAAAGAATCGCCAAAGTGGAGGTCTCTCCCACCGAACCGGGGATAAGACCCATAAAGAGTTGTTGCAAAGAGGGGATGTCTATTCCGGCAGCCGCATTGGCCAAAGGAGTAGCTCCCGAAAAGCCATCGACTACCCCCACGCCTTTGGTGAGTCCCGCAATCCACACCGTACCGCCGGAAATATGTGAAGGATAGGCAAAAAAGAGAAAAGCGCGTGCCAAAAGGGCCGGATTCCAGATGTTCATTCCCGTTCCGCCAAACACCTCTTTGCCAATAATTACGGCAAAAGCTACAGAGATGGCTAACATCCAAAGCGGTACATCCACAGGCATAATCAAAGGAATCAACATACCTGTCACCAAAAAGCCCTCATTTACCTCATGTCCACGAATCTGTGCCGATGCAAATTCAATTCCCAGCCCCACCGCATAAGACACAATAACCAACGGAATCACCTTTAGAAAGCCATACCAACAAACGGCCAAAAAACCGACGTGGGTTCCTGTGGAGAGAAAGTGCTGATAACCTGTATTCCACATCCCAAAAAGGAGAGTTGGCATCAAGGCAAGGATTACGACCGTCATCACCCTTTTTAAGTCGTTGGCATCACGAATATGGGCACCCTTACGGGTAACTCGGTTAGGGACAAAGAGAAAGGATTCAAAAGCTTCAAAGGTGGAGTGTAAAAAAGAGAGTTTTCCCACTTTGCTAAAGGTTGGCTTTATCTTTTGTGTAAAGAGGGAGAGGAGATTGATATACTTTTTTGAATATCCCTCTGCTTTTGTAAGGTATTTATCGGCGAGATGGAGGCCGTGCCACTTTACCATACCTATTGTTTTAAAAAGATTTCTCATCGTTATGGTATTAAGACATTTCTTTAATCATTAACTCAATGCCTTGTGCAACAATCTCTTGAATGTCGATTTTGGAAGGACATACAAATTCACAGAGCGCAAAATCCTCTTCGATCACCTCATAGATACCCAAAGCCTCCATCTTATCAATATCTTGCACCAAAATAGCTTTTAGGAGATAGGTGGGATAGATATTCATGGGCAACACTTTTTTATACACATCTGACAGTACAAAAGCGCGAACTCCGCCATGAAGGTTTGTATCTAAGGAAAATCGCTTTTTTCGCGTCATGGAGGAGAGGTACGAGCGGTTCACGCTATAGGTATTGGAACGGATCACTTTTGCCCATCCAAATATTTCGGAATGGTCTCCTTCCGGTAACATCGTGATTTGATGATGGTAAAACCCTATTGAACCATCATATCCCACGTTATCTCCCGTAAGACAGTTTCCGCTGATATAGCGCACTTTACTATTGTTGAGGCCGATTTTAGACAGGCTGCTTAGTGGCGTCCCCGACAATAGAGAGACGTAGCAAGGTCGTTGGGCTGCAGGTCCGGTGATTGCCACCACCTTACGGGCATCCAATCTACCTGTGGCAAAGAGGCGACCAATGATCACCAACGCTTGCGGATCGATGGTCCATACCACCTCACCCTTAGAGATGGGTGCAATATGGTGAATCTGAACCCCCACATTGCTAGAAGGGTGTTTGCCTTCAAACTCATAAAAATGTACATTCTTGACCTTGCGAACAACTCCGCCGGTTGGTGACCGGTGCGAAATAGACCAGTTTAAACCATTTGGAGAGAGTTTGTTCAATATATCGATTCCCGTTTGCAACATCTCTTCCTCATTTTCTAAGATAAAGTCAAGATCGGGTGCCAAAGGGGCCGTATCAAAAGCCGAAACAAAGATCGCTTTTGGTACGTGGTCTGGGTTGGCTACAATGCCGTATGGACGCTGCTTAATATTTGGCCAG
>JAITFU010000034.1 GCA_031281125.1 Prevotellaceae bacterium
TGGACAAATGAATATGTATCTCGGTTATTTTGAAAAAGAGGAAAACAACACAGGAGATAACCCTCCTATTGGCATTGTGCTGACCCGTGAAAAAGATGAATATGTAATTGAATATGCCATGCACAATATTTCATCGCGCCTCTTTGTGTCGAAATACCAACTCTATTTACCTTCAAAAGAAGAGTTGAAACGAGTGATTGAAAAACAATAGTTATGGACAATATAGCATACAAAGACACAAAGATTTTTGAACAAAAAGAACTGCAAGAGTTATTTTTATCGGTCGAATGGTCGTCGGGTTATTATCCCCAAAAACTTGTTGTTGCCATGAGGAATTCCGGCTCTGTGTTTACTGCTTGGCATAATGAGAAACTTATAGGATTGATAAACGTTTTGGATGATGGAATGATGACTGCATATGTGCACTATTTATTGGTCAATCCTGAGTATCAGGGAAAAGGCGTTGGAAAAGAGTTAATAAGGATGGTAAAAGAAAGATATGAGGATTATTTGAGGATTATGTTAAATGCATATAATAAGGAGATTGATTTTTACCAACATTGTGGATTTAAGGCCGGTGAAAACATGACACCCATGTTCATTACTTCGCTTTGGACGTAACCCATACTATTTCTCATGCTTGAAATTAAAGACTTGACTTATACCGTGGGTAGTTTTACCCTCCCGCCTCTGAGTTTAACAATAGAAGAGGGAAGTTACACCATGCTTCTAGGACCCTCAGGCTCCGGAAAGTCGGTGCTGTTGGAGCTGATTGCCGGATTAAGAAAACCCGGCGGGGGTTCTATTTGGTTGGATGGGAAAAAGATTGATGCTTTGCCTCCTGCGGAGAGAAGTCTGGGTTTGTTGTTTCAGGACTACGCCCTGTTTCCGCATCTGTCAGTTTATCAAAATATTGGATATGCACTTAGGTTGAGGCATCTATCCAAAGAGGGGATACGGGAGCAGGTGAAAAAAGTTGCTTGTGCATTTGAAATCGAATCGTTGCTGCATCGTTTTCCGGATGGCTTGTCGGGAGGGGAGCGGCAACGAGTTGCCTTGGCGCGTTGCCTTGTAGTAAGGCCACGATTGTTGTTGTTGGATGAGCCGTTGTCGGCGTTAGATGCTTCGTTACGAAGCGCTTCAAGGACTTTTTTAAAGAAAATCAACCAATCGGGTCAAACGATTATCCATGTTACCCATGACGTTCAGGAGAGGGAAGAGCTGGCGACGTTTTGCTGGGAGTTACAAACCTGACTACGCAAAAAAGCGTAATGCAAATTTGCGTAGTATGAAAAAAACGGTTACCTTTATTAAAAATTCTTACCAGATGAAAAAAATTGCAACTATCTTTTTGATACTCCATTGGGGCATTGGAGTTGCCCAGAATCCAATTAAAATATCCCCATCCGAGACGCGCCATGGCCCTGAAAAGGGAAGCCTTGTGATCATCGGCGGAGGCGGATCGACCGATGAAATATGGGATAAGATTATAGAATTAGCCGGCGGTGTAGAGAAAGCCCGATTTGTGGTGATAACCAATGCAGCCGGCGATACCGCACAACTCTATGCCAATCAGGGCAAAGAGTTGAGAAATAGGATTGGAGAGGAGAGGGTGACCCAAATGCACCTGATGACGATCAGGGAAGCCAATGATGAAGATAACTTGGTCGCTCTGAGGCAGGCAACCGGTGTGTTTTTTGTGGGGGGAAGACAGTGGCGCATTGCTGATGCTTATCTTAATACACTTGTTCATCAGGAGTTTTTGAATATTTTGGAGCGTGGCGGAGTGATGGCAGGATCCTCTGCCGGGGCCTCGATTCAGGGCACTTTTCTTTGGAGGGGAGACACTTCGGGGCCGGATATTTTGCTTGGCGACCATACCCAGGGGCTTGGTTTTCTCCGCAATTCGGTGATTGACCAACATCTGTTGGCAAGAAACAGACAGTTTGACTTAGAGGCTTTTGTGAAAATGGCGCCTAACTATATCGGCATCGGTTTGGACGAATCAACAGCAATTATAGTAGTCAAAGACCAATTGGAAGTGATGGGGAAGTCGGTGGTAGCCATTTACGATACCGAGTCAAAGCCATTCTTTTTCCTGCGGCATGGCCAAAAATACGACCTGAAAGAGCATAAAGTAATCAGGAATCGGCAGTAATATGGAACTTTCTCATCTCAACACCCATGGCAAACTTCAGATGGTGGACGTGGGTAATAAACCTCCCATGGTAAGGCGCGCAACAGCTGCCGGAAGCATAACGCTGCAACCGCAAACCATCCAAAAAATTTGCAACGGAGTCGTGGTCAAGGGAGATGTCTTGGCTGCCGCAAGAATGGCCGGAATTATGGGAGCCAAAAAGACGTCGGAAGTCATTCCGCTTTGCCACCCATTGTATATTGAGCACATTGACGTAGAGGCCTCAGTACGCTCAGATGGAGTGGAAGTGCTTGCAAAGGTGCGTAGTACAGGAGCCACCGGCGTAGAGATGGAGGCGCTTACCGCCGTTTCCGTAGCCTTGTTAACGATATACGATATGTGTAAAGCTATTGATAAACAAATGGTTATTCGGGATATTGTTTTGTTGGAAAAAACCAAAGAAGAGGTAAATAAATAATATGCAGTACTTCAAAATTTTATCCGTCAATATTTCAGCTCAAAAGGGTGAGGCCAAGCGCCCAGTTCAGGAAATCAAACTAACGTCTGAGGGAATCGAATCGGATGCCCATGTTGGAAAGGGACATCGCCAGGTTAGCCTTTTGGCTATCGAAAGCATAAGGCAATTCGAAGCACAATCGGGTAAAAAGTTCGCTTACGGCGATTTTGCCGAGAATATCACCACAGAGGGTTTTTTGCTCCCTACTGCTAAACCCGGCGACCGACTGCGCTGTGGCACAGTTGAATTGGAAGTAACTCAAATCGGAAAAAAATGCCATGGAACGGGCTGTTCTGTTTTTACACATACAGGCGCTTGCGTCATGCCCAAAGAGGGGGTTTTTGCACGGGTGATTTGTGGAGGCAAACTGCAGGCAGGCGATCTGTTTGAATTTTCTCCCAAAAAATATAAAATAGATGTAATCACCGTAAGTACACGCGCATATGAGGGAATTTACGCCGATCTGAGCGGTCCTGAAATGGTTCGCCTGCTCCGGATTTTCTGTGCAGAAAAAGGATGGCCTCACGAGGTTTCTACCCATTTAATTCCCGATGATGCCACAGCGCTCAAATCAGTATTACAGAGACTAATAATAGAAAAAAGCGACTTTATTTTTACCTCCGGAGGTACCGGAATAGGTCCCAACGACATCACCCCCGAAACGGTAGAACCCTTGCTCCAAAAAAAGATTCCCGGCATTATGGAACAGATTCGCCTTAAATATGGAGTCCAAAATAGGGCTGCCCTCCTAAGCCGCAGCGTAGCCGGACTATCGGGAGAGAGCTTAGTTTTTACCCTTCCGGGTAGCTTAAAGGCAGCAGGAGAGTATCTTTCCGAAATCTGCCCCAACCTTGATCACCTTGTTCTAATGCGCATGGGATTAGGTCATTAAGTTAGCCTCCAATCCTATAGAAACTTCCGTAATGGCTTTGGGTGCCTTTTGGTGGCTTATGGATAAGAGTCGCCTCTAAAGCTTCTGCATATCCCATAGAACGGATGTTGTATTCCAAATCGCTGAACAGGCATGGCTTTAGCATTCCGTTGGCGGTGAGTCGAAGTCGATTACAGCGGGCGCAGTCGCCTCCTGAGCCTCCTTCTACCACAGAAAAATGACCTTGATGGAGCGACATTTGATGGATAAAGCGCAATTCCAGTCCCTCCCTTTGCGCAAATTGTTGCATCACCTCTTTTTGGGTATCGTGATGCTCAATATGTACCACGCAATTTATTTTAATAGGCGATAGTCCTACACGTTGGGCAGCCTTTATTCCTTCCAACACATTCCCAACCTCTCCGCCTCTTGTGATAAGTCGGTATTGTTCAGGGTCTAAGCTATCTAAACTGATATTTATCCGCTGCAGTCCGGCTGCTTTAAGATGAGCGGCTTTTTGGTTGAGCAGTTGCCCGTTGGTGGTAAGCGACAGATCGGCGATTCCATCGATAAGGGCAAGTTTGGTTATCAGTTTTTCGATCTCTTTCCTTACCAAAGGCTCTCCTCCCGTAACCCGAATCTTGCTGATTCCCTTGCTAACGGCAAGCTTGGCAAAGTCAGTAATTTGGTCATAAGATAATATAGCGCTGTGATGCAACAGAGGAACGCCTTGGGGTGGCATACAATAGAGGCATCGGAGGTTGCATCGGTCGGTTACCGAGATGCGCAGATAGTTGATGGCTCTTCCAAATCGGTCTGTCATATCAAAATAACTTCTACAAATGCTCCAATAGAGAGCGTGTGGACGCCCACCGGAATACGCACCAAGCACTGGGCCTTGTCCAGGGCAGAAATATGCCCGGATCCATGATAATCAATTAGATTGCAAAAGCCTGTAGCATCTATGGTAGCGGGCAGATGTGCCAAACGCTCTGCCTGTTTGCGGCCAAAAGAATGTGCAAGAGGAAGAAAAAGCGATGTGGGGGCATAATGAGTGCCCATCAGCTTCATTAAAAAGGGTTTAACCATCAGTTCAAACTGAATAAAAGAAGAGACGGGGTTCCCGGGCAAGCCAAAGAAAAAACGGCCCTCTCCCATACCAAAGGTGGTGGGTTTTCCGGGCTGAACGGCTATTCGGTCAAACAAAATAGTTATCCCTAAGTTCTTTACCGTTTCAGGCACAATGTCAAAATCGCCCATCGAAACGCCTCCGCTTACAAGCACTACCTCGTTCTCACGTATGGCCTTGGCCATAATGGGGGCAAGCGAATCGGTTTGGTCCTTAGCAATGCCGTAATAGGTGGGCAAAACACCCGATTCTTTGCATTGGGCCAACAGTTGCAAACCGTTGCTGTTGCGGATTTGTGCTTTTTGGGGCGCTTCCCAAGGTTCAATCAATTCATCGCCTGTAGAAATGACGCCTACCTTAATTTTTGTTGCCACCCGAATGGATGTGTATCCGTATGCGGATAGTATGGCAATATGTTGGGGTTTTAGGAGTGTTCCCGGAGAGAAGAGTTGGGTTTTGGCCAATGTATCTTCGCCTTGAAAGCAAATATTGCTCTTAATCTTTGGCTTATCACAAGCGTAAATAGAACCGTCTCTCTCTAACGCATCTTCAACCATGAGCACACACTCCGTCCCTTTGGGCACCATGGCACCGGTCATCACCTTGCTGCAATCACCTTGTGCAATAGCGTATTTTGGCTCCACTCCGGCAGGTATCACCTCCAAGAGGCGCATTGGACTCCTCGTTTCCAAATCAATTGAGGTGCAGGCATATCCATCCACGGCTGACTTGTCAAAAGCAGGCATATCGCGGTCGGCAAAAATTGCTTGCTGGATGATGCGTCCGTTAGCCTGCTCCAAAGCAAGCAGTTCGCACTTATCATAGGGAAAGTCCTTTGTGCCAACGGCATCTAAAACTATGTGTAGTGCCTGTTCAAAAGTGATCATGGGATGGATAACAAAAGAGATTACAAAAATAAAACGATACAAAAATAGCGCTTTTTGTTGAAAAAACACTATCTTTGCCCCCCTATTTTATTCGGGGTGTAGCGCAGTTGGCTAGCGCGCCACGTTCGGGACGTGGAGGCCGGAGGTTCGAGTCCTCTCACCCCGACAAGTTACAACCCAATTTCTTACTTGCCAAGAATCCCATCATTTGATATGAGCAGCCTCCCTGTTGGAAAATCCAACTCCGTTAATCTCTTGATTTCTTTGATGCAAGCCTTTTGTTCGTCCAATTTTGGGCCGGTGCGGTCTCGTTGGACTGCAGATTGGAGCTCTCCGCGGAGGAATTGGCCGGTTTGATCGGTAATTACCTTTACCATAGGGGCATAACCGGAAGTTCCGCTCATGTTCATGCGGAATGGGGTGCAAAAGTTTCCCAAGCTGTAGGCGATAAATCGATCTTTGTATAACTCCATTGCCCTTGGGACGTGTGGGCCGTGTCCAAACACCACATCTGCACCCAGATCGATGCACAGATGGGCAAATTCATAGACATCTCCTCTGTTCTCTCCCAAAAAAATCTCCCGCTTTTTGGGGACGCGGCTATGGGTTGCACCTTCGGCACCTCCATGAAAAGAGACAATCACAATATCGCATAAGGAGTCCAGATGAGGGATGATCTCCCTCACCTTTGCGTAGTTGTTGATGCTGACTGTTCCGGTGTTGGGGGCAAAACCGCAAAAGCCAAAGGTGAGTCCGTTTTGTTCAAAAATGGTGTATTCGGCCACTCCCTCCAATCCTGCTGTATGAATTTTGTTTTGGGTAAGTACACGTAAACTGTTCAAGGCGCCGTCTCTGCCAAAGTCGTGAACGTGGTTGTTGGCCATATTCATCACGTTAAATCCGGCGTTGGTTAAATTGGTAACGTACGATTCAGGGGTTCTGAATACGTAACAAACATTTGGGTTGTTGCAGCTTTTGGGGGTTCCTCCTTTGTCCATAATCACCCCTTCTAAATTGCCAAACACAATGTCGGCAGAATGCAAAAAGGGCGTTACCTCGGCAAAGAGGGTGATGCCGCCATCAGGAGGCAGATAGGCGCCTTTGGAGGATTCGGGATAGTTGGTTCCCATCATAATATCACCCACACCAATAATGGAGACTGTCTTTTGGGCAGTCCCCATTATGGGCAGGAACAATAGGACGCCGGGGAGTAGAAATCGTCTAAACACCGGCCATACGTTTGTAACTGTTGTAGCGCCACTTGGCAAACTCTTCGGTCTTGGCAAAGAGCTCTTTGGCGGCATCGGGGAAGCTTTGGATCAGAGAGGAGTACCTCACCTCGCCTTTGAGAAATTCTTGGAACTTACTCCAGTCGGGCTCTTTACTATCTAAGGTAAAGGGGTTCTTTCCGGCGTCTTCCAAGGCAGGGTTGTAGCGGTAGAGGTGCCAGTAACCGCA
>JAITFU010000076.1 GCA_031281125.1 Prevotellaceae bacterium
CCACTTTGTCGCTCCACCTTGAGCGTGCGCCCTGTTGGAATGAGAAGGTAAACGACAACTCAAAACCGGCATAAGAGAGGTTATTGGTAAAACCGCCAAAGAAAGCGGGGTCCACGCCAAGCGTCCAAATCCGGTCTTCGGGTCTGGGGGTGTAGGTAATGTAACCCTCTCTGTCGTAATACATGGGACGGCCATCGCTGGGGTTAACTCCAGCCCAACGAAAAACCTGATCGGAAGTTACCGCTTCTCCCACTTTGTAATCACCTACCACCTCAAGTCCATCAATCAAAGAGGTTACTTCATTTTTGGCAAAAGCAAAATTGAGGTTGGACGTCCAAAGGAACTTCTTGGTTTTAACGTTCTCTGTATTGATTAAAAACTCCAAACCACGATTGCGGATTCCGCCAACGTTGGAGGGCATGGAAGAGAATCCGGTTGTTGATGGTATTGGGCGATAGTACAGCAAATTACGCGTATCCGTATTGTAGGCGTCAATGTCGATGACAAGGCGACTCTTAAAAAGTTGCGCAGTCAATCCAAAGTTGACGGAGTGGCTCTCTTCCCAAGTAAGCGCATCGTTGCCAATAGCACTGGGGTAAAGGGCGGCTTTTCCGTCGTACTCACCCTGCCCTCGATAGAGCCGGCGGGCAATAAAGTTACCCACACTGGAGTTTCCGGTCACTCCATAGCTCGCTTTGAGTTTTAAGTCGTCAATAAAAGTGAGGCCTTGCATAAACTCCTCTCCACTCAAACGCCACGCTCCCGAAATGGATGGAAATGTTCCGTACCGATTGTTGACCCCAAAACGGGAAGAGCCGTCTCGGCGGATTGTTGCCGACAAGATATACTTATCTTTATAGGTATAACCCAAGCGGCCAAATAAACTTGCTGTTTTCCATCCTGTAAACGATTCATATACAGATGTGGGGATTGCCGTAGAACTTAGCAGCTGCATATCGGGGCTTGAGACACCCTCTCCAATAGCGCCGCTTCCGGTATAGATCGCTTCTACATAAGAGACTCCAAGCATGGCGTTTACACGATGATCTGTCCCAAAAGTGTTTTGATAGTTCAACACCTGATCTGTTTGCATCCTTGTGGAGCGGTTGTTGCTCTCCTCTACCCGACCGCCAACCGACTTACCCTGACGGGTACGGGGATCGAGAAAGTGGTGCTCACGCATCTCCAAATAGTCAATACCAAAACTCGATTTAAAGGTAAGTCCGGGCATAATCTTAAAAGTAAGGTCGTTGCCGCTTGTCCATTTATTGGTGGTTCCTAAAAATTTATTTAGATCAAGCACTTGAAGGATGTTGTGTTCATAATAACCATCTTCTAAGTTTTCGATATAGTTTCCGTTTTCGTCAAAAATCCGGTTGGTAGGTTGAATCACCATGGCGGAGCGGGAAGCATTAGCCGCAGCAATCGCAGTAGTTTGGCGCTGTCTGACGTTGCTAAAATTGTTGTAGGTAGAAAACTCCACCCACTTGTTAATCTCGTGTGTCAAGTTCAGACGTCCCGAAATGCGCTTAAACCAGGTAAACTTCATGGAGCCGTTATCCTCAGAATAACCAATGGAAGAGAAGAAGGTGGTTTTGTCGCTTCCTCCCGACATATTTAACTGATAATCCTGTGTAAATCCCGTACCAAACACCGCCTTGAACCAATCGTAGGTGGGTGCGTTGGAAAAACCGTCACTGCCCCATCCGCGATCTTGATATTGGGATAACTTATTCAAATATTGATTACTGGTCTCTCCATAGAGGTTTTTGTACGACAAAAGAGTCAACTCGGCGAACTGAGGGCCGGTAAGGGTAGGCACTTGATGCGAAACCGATTGAAAACCCATCGAAGATTTAAAGGAGAACTTGGTTTTCCCGGCAGCGCCCTTTTTAGTGGTAATAAAGATCACCCCATTAGCCGCCTGCGCCCCGTAAATAGAGGCAGAAGCACCATCTTTTAATATGTCGATGCTCTCGATGTCATCCATACTCAGTCCGGCAAGGGCGTCTGTACTGGACAGAATCCCGCTGCCCTGTTGTCCGGTGGTTACCTGAACTCCGTCAACAATAAAGAGCGGGGCTGTTCCAGCATTCAAACTGCCGCGTCCCCGAATCAGGATGTTGACCGCGCCGCCGGGGGTACCTGAGGCAGAGGTGATCTGCACTCCGGCTGCCTTTCCCTGAAGCGCCTTTTGAAAGTTCTCTACCGACGCTTTTGCAAGCTCTCCGCCCCCGATATTGGAGACGGCACCGGCTACATTTCTCTTTTTCTCAGAGCCGTATCCAATCACAACCACCTCGTCAAGAAGCTGTTGGTCAGGAAGTAAAGCTACATTGATCACCGCGCGTCCGTTTATCTGCTCTTCAAAAGTCTTTAAGCCGATAAACGAGAAAACGAGCGTGGAAGCCCCTGCGGGAACTTGAATGGAGTACTTCCCGTTAAGGTCAGTATTGACCCCAACGGTAGTCCCTTTCACCATTACCGCAGCAAAAGGAATAGGCGCCCCATTCCCCTCTTCGGTTACAACCCCCGTTACCAAGGTCTGCGCTCGGAGCACGCCCAACACGCCAATGGCAAGCAGGAGGGAGGTAAATAGTTTTTTTCTCATAAATTTGATATTAATAGGATTATTTTGGTTTTGTGGAAATCATAGATGGAACCTTAACACTATCTAAATACACAGTATCGGGGCATATGTCAGCTTCATTTGCCCATTGAATGGTGCCAATGAAAGGGCGAACAGAGTTAAACATCGAGATGTTTTGTAACTCTCTAAAAATGCCTTTGTTAAGATATGGCTTCATATCAAAAACGCCCTCTTCTCCATTGGTAAACCACAGATAAACGGTATAATCTTTTTGTGGTACAACATTTTTTACACGTGGATTCATAATGCCTATTTTAAAGGATCAATTTTGAAAATATTTCTCTCACTTGTAGCCAAGTCCCAATTGGCCATCAAATCGTCTTCGTGCATAATGATCCATGCTTGAACCAATTTCATTTTCTTTTGAGGAAAATTCCCGGAAATTATCTCTCCATCAAGGATGGAAAAAACCGCTTCATATTCTTGAAATTTTGCGTGGATATGTGGCAGTTTATGCTGTTTATTGTCTCCGTAAAACATCGAAATAATAATGCCGTAAAAAATAGATAATGTTGCCATTTAGAGTATAATTACAATTGAATATTTACTTAATGGAATATCGATCTCCCGACAAAAGGAGGCGCATCTCAATCCGGTCGGCAGAGAGGTTGCCGTTCTCGTCGGTTCTGGGAGGAGAGGAAAAGCGCGGCTCTAAGACCATTACCGATCGGCTGCCCAACACCTCAAAAGTGCGGTCGCCGCCAAAAATAACGGCGGTGGCCTCGTCAATCCCAATCCCGGGCAGGTTATGCTCTATTACTAACTCTATCAGACGATTCTCTCGTTTTCTTTGGATAAAGTGCTGGTCTATAATGGCAAAATCGATAAATCCAAATCCATCCGTAGTGATGGCGTTACCCCTTTTTATAAAGGGAAAAGTCGCCTCCTCATCTTTATTGATCGCTTCGTCTCCGGTAATCATAATCTTGCTCATCACAGCAGCTCCGGCGCTGGTCCCTCCTACCACTCCGCCTTGCCAATAAATCTCCCTGATCTTCTCGATAAAGGCGGTCCCAAGCAGCATTTCGGTCAAAAGAACTTGATCTCCCCCCGAAAAGAAGATCCCGGTCACTCCCTCTAACTTCTTTAAATTTACTTCCAAATCGGCTTCGCCCTTTTCAAAATAGATAAATTGGGCATTACACCCCATATTCCTTAGCTCCTCTGCCTGATACGCTCCGGTGCCCTGTGCGTCCGAACTGGCAAAGGGAACCACCAAAACTTTGGAACCTTCTCCACCCGCAAGGGCTACAAAAGAGTCCATCAACAGAGGCGTACGGGTTCCGCCGCCAATGATAAAGAGGTGTCCTTTAGGTTTCTCCACAACCTGATCCGCCTCGTTACAAGCGGCAAACGTCAGCAGCAATGCTGCGCTACACAAGAAAGATAATCGTTTCATTTTTTTTATTATTTTGGATCATTCTCAATTACATTTTACTCAAATAACTCTAATTCGCAAAGATAATTGATTTTTTTATATTTTTGTACTTTCTTTTAATCCATAATATTTATGTTTAAAAAATCTCTTTTACTTATTTCGCTATCTGTAGTTATGCTTTGGGGCTGTACGGATATTGATAGTTGTATATCTTTGACGATCAATGTCAATAAAAATATTGAGTTGACTCAAATAGGCGATACCGATTCTTTTGAAGTGACCTGTTTGACCTCTTGGAAAATGTCGGGGACGATCCCCTCATGGATGACCTTAAACTGGTTTGGTTTTACTGACTCCAACCCTGCGGGTTCTGAGGGCGTAACTCCTGTAACGGTTACGATTGTTGAGCCCAATTTTACCGGCGTCCCACGTGAAGTCACTTTTACTTTTACAGCCGCTAACGGGGCAAAAGCCACAGTTACGGTGACACAGAATGAGATAGCTGTAATTGAGATATCTACCGCCGCCCAGCTTGCTGATTTAGCAGACCAAGTAAACGCCGGAGAGAACAAAGCCGGTATCTTCTACCAACTGATTGCCAACATTGACCTGAGCAATTACGGTACATTATGGAACGGCGGCAAAGGGTGGATTCCCATTGGAAATAACAACACCACCCGCTTTAGCGGCTACTTTGACGGCAACAACCATACCATTTCCAACCTTTTCATAAATGACAATACCACCAATTTTAATGGGCTCTTTGGCCTTGTCTCGGGCGGAACCATCAAAAACTTGGGTGTGGAAAATGTGGATCTTTTTTGTTTTTCATACAGCGGCAGCGTTGCGGGCTTTGTGGAAGGTGGGAACATAAGCAACTGTTACTCAACAGGCAAGGTCTCCAGTACAAGCAGTTATGTTGGCGGTTTAATTGGCGTGATTAGCGATGGTAATATAAACAACTGTTACTCAACAGCTACAGTCAGCGGTTTAAACATGATCGGCGGAGTGACGGGTTCAGTTGGTGACGGAGCGAACATGACCAACTGTTACTCCACAGGCGCGGTCAGCGGCGGCGACTCTGTGGGCGGTGTAACGGGCGGGGTTGTAGGCAGCGTTACCAACTGCGTTGCCTTGAATCCGAGTATCGAAAGAACAAACATAGGCTCAAATTTGGGGCGCGTAGCAGGCTGGAGTGTAGGAACGCTTAACGAAAATATCGCATACGACGGTATGACAGCAATCGGCTTTGCCTTTGGCGGAGACTCCGGTCTTAACGGCGTTGATATCGGTATTGAAGACGCTGTAGCGCTATCAACCTATAAGGGCAATGGCTGGGGTTTTGGCTCATCCGATTCCTCCCCGTGGAAGATGGGTGTTGGCGCTTATGAACTGCCCGTATTTTGGTGGCAAACCACCGCGCCTGCATCAACGCCGGCACATTTAGCATCTATCCTGATATCCACCCCCGACCAGTTGGAAGCCCTGTCTGTCCAAGTGAACGGAGGCGACAACAAAGCCGGACTTCGCTACAAACTCATCAACAATATAAACGTTGGCTCCGCATGGATACCCATTGGGAACTATAGCAGTGGCAACGCTACCACCTGCTTTGCCGGAACATTCAACGGAAACGGATTTACCGTTACCATTGACGGAATGGGTGCGGTAACTCCGGAATTCTGGGGTACTTACGATGTGGGTTTGTTTGGAAGTTTGGGCGCAGGCGCTTTGGTACAAAACCTCACGGTGGCGGGTTCGCTCTCTTACACGATTGCAGAAGACTATTGTAACTTGGGCGGAATCGTAGGATCGAACTACGGCGGTACGATCCGCAACTGCGTGGCCGCTGCCAATATAGTACTCACAGCAACCGGAAATAGTTCATTCGCAGGTGGAATTGTGGGTATTCACTACACGGGAGTAATCGACAATTGTTATTCCGTTGCCAATGTTTTAGCCGTTAATACCACAGGAAACAGCACCGCCGGTGGTATTGCAGGAGCTAATATCGCCACTATAGCAAACTGTTACGCCGTGGGTAAGATAGAATCTATCGGGCTAGCAGGAGGACGTGATGTACGCGTCGGAGGAGTTGTAGGAAGCAACAGCGGCAATACGGCTAACTGTGTGGCGCTCAATGCAGGTGTTGCTATTGGTTCCGGCAATGCGGGAAATCCGTTTATCGGGCGTGTAACCGGTTATAATAGCGTTACTTTGGAAAACAACCGTGCCATCGAAATATCAGGAATCAATACAACGGGCATTTTAGATAATCATTTAGACGGTTTACTCATTTCGCAGACGGCAGCAGAAACACCCTCCACCTACCAAATCGCCGCACCTCTTGGCGCCGGTTGGTCGTTTGGCACAACCGCCACCGCCCCATGGGTATGGAGCGCTACGCTTAAACGCCCGATACTTTATTGGGAGTAGTACCGTAAGGTTGTATATCTGAGAATGATCACCAAAAAGTTATCAGTTCCAACGCAATGTGCGAACTGTTGTGGAGGTCTGAGTAGAGGATAAACTCTTCGTTGGCATGGGGATTTTGGGCGCCGGTGCCTATGTTTATTGCCCGAATTCCGTTAGCGTTCAAAGAATTGGCATCGCTCCCACCCCACGACAAACAAGGCTTGGCATCAAGGCCAAGGCGTTTCATCACCCCCTCCACCCTTTGGTATTCTGCTTCTTGAGGGCTAATGTGGTAAGGCTCAAAATCCCAACGGATATCGACTTGGGCTTTTCCTCCATACTTAGCAGCCGCCTCCTCAAAGTGTTTCCTTACCGCTTGTGCTTCTTGCTCTACCATCTCCCTGTTTTTGGATCGAACCTCTCCCTCTAACCCAACATGGTCGGGTACCACGTTTGTGGCTTCACCTCCCTTAATCAAGCCAATGTTGGCTGTGGTATCGGCATTAATGCGCCCAAAAGAAAACTTGGCAAGCGCCTCAACGGCAATCTGAATGGCGTTAATCCCCTTCTCCGGCGCAACGCCCGAATGGGACGCTTTTCCAAACACGTCAATCGCCAACGCTACTGCCCCGCACGACTCATTTACAAAACCGCCTGTGGGTAACCACGTATCAAAAACAAAACCCGATTTTATGGCAGGGTCTAACTGTAAACTCTTAGAACCCAAAAGGGTGCTCTCTTCGCAAGTGGTAAAGACAAGGGTAAAGGGGCGAATGGCTTTTTTTTCTGCGACTGCCTTTCTTAACGCAAACAAAACCGCAGAAATACCCGCCCGATCGTCTGCCCCTAATATGGTGGTACCATCCGAAGTGATCCGGTCGTCATGAAAAACAGGTTTGACCTCTTTGGTGGTGCGCGCCGTATCCATGTGGCAAAGCACCACAAAATCACCTCCGCCGTTTATCTTGCAAACCACATTTCCGGTATCGGAACCGGTTATCGCGGCAGAATCGTCTGTAAAAGGTTCAAATCCAAGATCAGTCAAAAATCGAATAATATAATCGGCTACCGGTTTTTCGCGTCCGGAAAGGGCATCAATCTTTATCAATTCCAAAAAAAGAGAGACCAAGGGGTCAGTTGTTGTTTTCATAAATTAAAAACCATTAAGTTGCATAGTAACGGTTGGAATCAGCAGAAGAAAACCCAAGAGAAGCAAGAGAAGCATAAACTTCCATATCCACTTAAACCACTTTCCGTAGGGAATTCGCGCAATACCCAACACGCCAATCAAAACACCGGACGTGGGTGTAATCATATTGGTAAATCCGTCTCCAAACTGAAAAGCCATTACGGTGGCTTGACGCGATAAGCCGATCAAGTCGGAGAAGGGAGCCATAATGGGCATGGTGAGGGCTGCTTTGGCGCTGCCGGAGGGGAGAATAATGTTGATACATGTCTGAATCACATACATTACGCCAACAGTAGCTATTTTTCCGGCGCCCTCCATGGCTTGAGACATTTTGTACAGGATGGTATCCACAATCTTACCGTCTTCCAAAATCACAATAATCCCACCTGCCAAACCGACCACCAAAGCAGCGGAAAGAAGGTCCTTGGCACCGTCTATAAATTTTTGACTCAAGAGGTTGCCGCTATCTCCTATGGCCAATCCGCTAATCAGTCCCATGGCCAAGAACAGCGCAGCAATCTCCTCAAGGTACCATCCATACCCCAATACCCCTACAATCAAAAAGATAATGGTATATCCAAGCACCGTTAATACAAAAAAATGTACCGATTTACGTACACATAGAGCGGCAATAACCGCAAAAGAGAGGCTAATGACGGGAATGAGCCAAGGGATATCCATAATTGTATTCCCAATCTTTACCGTGGTATGGGGATATAAAATGGAAAAGAAAAGAAGGGCAAGAACCGTCAATCCGTAACTGATCCACGCAGATAGAGGTTTGTGATAGACCACCTCCGACCCCTGCTCCTTGTTGCGTTCCCTCCAATAGACGTCTTCTTCATACATCGGAGACGATTTTGGGTTCTTTTTTACCTTTTGGGCATACCTCAATACAAAAACAATCGCAACAATATTTATTATCACCCAGCAGATCATCCTAAATTCAATACCGGAAAACAAGGGGATTCCGGCCATACCTTGAGCAATCCCAATGGTAAATGGATTTAATATGGCACCGGCAAAACCCACGTGTGCTGCCAAATAGACCATACATACTCCGGTGATCGAATCGTACCCCATAGATATGGCTAACGGCACCAAAATGATGGTAAAGGCGATCGTCTCCTCGCTCATGCCAAAAATCGCTCCAAAGAGGCTGAACATGAGCATCACCATTACAATCACCATGTTCCCAACCCCAATCTTTCCCACCCATTTAGAACGCTCCAACCGCTTGAGTCGGTTGAGAAACGAAACGATACCCACGTCTATTGCCTTGCTCGAATTGACCACCCAAAAAGCCCCTCCAATAATCAATATAAAGGCAATAATCCCAGATTGCCTGACAAACCCCTTAAACAAAGCTTGAAAAATCTGCCAACTTTGGGGATGGGAGTCAATATGGATAAATTGGGCACCGTTATATGTTCCGCCGGGTAAAATCCATGTAAGTAATGCGCATATAAAAATAATGGCAAAAATTATTACGTAAGTATGTGGAATTGAGCGTTTCTTTTTCATTTTGTCATTTTGTTTCACAAAGGTAACATAAAAAATGATAATAAAAAATTTGCACGAATCAAAATCATTCTTACCTTTGCAGTGTACTATTAAACTCATGCACTTATTAAAATAAATGAATATGATTGACATTCAGAATATTTCGTTTGGATATAGAACCCAAAACGAGCTATTTCAAGACCTTTCGCTTCAACTTGGTGCAGGTCACATTCACGGCCTGTTGGGGAAAAACGGGGCGGGTAAAACCACTTTGTTAAAACTTATTTCCGGCGCTCTTTTTCCATACCATGGGTTCATCTCTACGTTTGGTTATACCCCATCCAAGCGTAACCCTCTCATGTTGCAAGATATATACTTTTTGCCGGAAGAAATCTATCTTCCCGACCTCACCATTCAAGGGTTTGTAAAGGTGTATGCACCATTTTATCCTCGTTTTGACTATCAAGAATTTGACTCATTGTCACAAGAATTTGAGATCCCTTTAAAAACACAAAAACTACACACTCTCTCCCACGGACAAAAGAAAAAGATTCAAATCGCCTTTAGCTTGGCGACCAACACCCGTTTGCTTATCATGGACGAACCTACCAACGGATTAGATATTCCCGCCAAGAGCCAGTTCCGGCGCATTGTGGCCAACTCTTTTCAAGAAGATCGGTGTGTCATCATCTCTACCCATCAGGTGCGCGACCTCCACAGCTTGATTGACCACATCACAGTTTTGGACGAACACAACATTATAATGAGTCATGGCGTGGATGAGATCACCAAACGACTTCTGTTTAAGTGGCTTGATGTTACCGAGACACCAAAAAATGCTTTGTATTCGGAGGAGAGCCTCAAAGGCATTGCCGCCGTATTTGAGAATACACAACAGATCGACAGTAAATTGGACATCGAAATCATGTTTAACGCCCTATTTGCCAATAAAGAAAAATTTAAAGAATTATTTAGTAAGTAGATATGAACCACATTTTTAGTTTTCACAGAATAAAACAGCTCTCGATTCGTTACCTTGCAGAGCATGCACGCAGAGACCTTATCTTTATGTGCGCCCTCTTTTTCACTTTTGCGTTTTTGCCTCGACTTGTGGGCAGTTCAGATGCTTTCTATGCCATTCTATTGAGTATCATTGTTTATATTGGTGGAATGCGCTTTACTGCACGCATTTTTCATGAGATTCACCGTCCAACAAGCGGAATGCACTTCCTGCACATACCGGCAAGCAGATTGGAAAAATTTACACTCTACGGAGTAATTACGTTGGTTTGCTTTCCCGTTATTTGCCTGCTTCTTTTTTACGCAGGCACCTTTTTTGGCAACCTCATCGCCCCACTCATTCCCTCCTTTTTCAACTATGAAGTCATTGACATATCCTCCTTGTTACCATGGGAACAGCTTGGAAAACTATTTTCTCAATACCTAATAGGTCATGCTGTTTTTTTCCTTGGCTCTTTTATCTTTAAAACACATCCCACCACCAAAACGATTGTTACGTTTCTTGGATTTGCCTTTGCCATTGCAATTATCCAAATGATTATTGGCCGTTTATTCTTTGCCGATTTAGACGTTGTTTCCATTTCCATATCTTCAGGTAAACTGTTTGGTCTCTTAGACAATCTAATAAACTCACGTATCCTTGTGTATATCAATTATCTTCTCTATGGTATCGTCCTCCTCTTCTTCTGGTTGGTCTCGTACCTTAAATGGAAGGAAAAACAAATTTAACATCATGGAATTTAGAGAAACCCAAGCGATATATCTTCAAATCGGCGACTATATCTGCGAGCGCATTCTCACGGGCAAATGGAATCCGGGGGATCGTATCCCATCCATCCGAGAGTTGGGGGCCAACCTTGAAGTGAACCCAAACACCGTAATGCGCACTTATGAATTTCTTCAAAATCAGGAAATTATTTATAATAAACGCGGAATCGGATACTACATTTCGATTGATGCGCTCCAAAAAGTCAGGGTTTACCGCAAAGCCATCTTTATGGAGCATGAACTTCCTCTGTTCTTTAAAAATCTGCTGCTGTTAGACATGACAATTGACGACCTGAAACCATATATAACTCAAAAAAACGGAATACAATAATGAATACAAGATATCTATACATTCTTTTCCTTGCATTTATATGCACGCCTCTTTTAAATGCCCAAACAGTAGCTTCTCTCAGAACTCCTGTATCTGGACAAGTTCTTGACGCCCAACAAGAACCCATCCCATTTAGTACCATCATCTTTATGGCTAAAAGCGATTCCACACTTCTCTTTACAGCCATAACCAACGACTTAGGCCAATTTTCCACTTCTGTTCCTTATGACCGGTACAGGGTAGAGGCGCGGTGCTTGGGTTATCTTCCGGCGCTGATCCAAGAGTTTGTTGCCACGGACAGCCAGCCGGTACAACTCCCCGACATGATACTCGAAGTATCTGCCACAAGCTTGTCTGCTGCCGTTGTGTTAGCCCGCACCATAGAACGTAAAGCCGATCGTTTTATTGTAAACTTAAGCGCCAATCCCGTTTCGCAGGGACGATCGCTCCACGAGACGCTCAGCTTCCTGCCCGGAGTGACTACCCACAACGGGATCAGCATTAACGGCAAATCGGGAACCCGCGTAATGATCAACAACCGACTGCTGAATATGCCTCGTGAACAGGTAGAAAGCTATCTAAAAAACCTTCGCGCCTCCGACATCCAACGTATTGAGGTAATTCCGGATGCGGGAGCAGAATATGATGCCAACGCCACAGGTGGAATCATCAAAATCACCCTCAAACAACAAACCATTTCCGGTTACTACGGATCAATCTCTGCCGATATGGCCCAAACTCGCTCCTATCTACAAAGAAGTAATCCCAATATCAACCTCTCTTTTAGAAAAGACAAATGGAGTGTGATCACCAACTTTTTTTACTATATATATGCCCAACCGGATAAATTTGAGGAACGTACAGATTTCTTCACCACCAAGATGAGTGTGAATAATAACAATACTACATACGTAAAAGAAGAAGCGGTAGGCGGAGAGGTAAGTGTTGTGTATGACATTAGCGACAAGCAGAGTGTAGGTTTAGTGGCCAACTATGCATATGCAAAAAACGGCGTAAACACCAACGGCACATCCCATACCGCCACCCCTGACTACTTTGGTCTCTATGTCAACGACAACGAGCAACGCGATCAATACAATCGAATAGGATTATCTGCCAATTTTATACAAAAGTTGGACACCTTAGGCTCAACCTTCACCATTATGGCCGATTGGCTCAACAATCAAAACGAAAACCGTGGCTACTTTAACACCTTTTTTGGCGTTCTGCCCGTTTATAGCAGCGCCGCCCTCTACCCTCTCGACACCCTCTCCTATCGCAATCATATCGCCAGCAACAACAATATTGTAAGCACAAATGTCGATTTAGATTACAAACTTGGTCGCGGAAACGTCAAGGCGGGCGCCAAATTTTTCAAAAGCAGGTTGGGCAACGACATCCAATATGAAGATTTTATATATCCTCTATGGGAAATCAATAATCCTAAAACTGACAATTTTACCTATACAGAAAGTGTCGGTGCGCTCTACGCCTCATTTGCCTCTTCTTTCTCCAAAAAGTGGCACTACACCATAGGGCTTCGCGGTGAATATACTACGGTCAATCTCAATTCCCAAACACATGAAGAGAAAACAGATCAAAAATACTTTGACCTTTTCCCAACCCTAAATCTGAGTTTCTTAGCGAACCCTTCCAAAGGTCATACCCTCTCTTTGTCGGCTAACCGAAAAATTTCCAGACCTAACTTCGACCTCCTTGTTCCCTACTCCCTTCCATTGAACGACTTTAGCATTGTGTTGGGCAGCCCCGATTTAAAACCCGCAAAATCATTCAACCTCACCCTTACCCAAACGCTCTTTCACAAATACTCCCTCTCCGCCGGTATCACCCTAACCAAAGACCACTTTGCCCAAATGGTGACCGAAAAGGAGGAGGAGTCGGATCTCCTCTACTACCAATTTATCAATCTAAAAATGCACACCCAGTGCTTTGTATCGCTCTATACCCCTCTCTCCATCTCAAAATGGTGGACATTGATCACCAACGTAGTGGGAGTCTATATTAAAGATGAATACACCACAGGCGGAAAGGTAGAGGCCAATCAGAAACCCCTGATTCAAGCCAACCTTGTATCTAACTTTGTTTTGCCAAAAGGTTGGAGACCGGAAATGAGCGCCATGTATATGACCGGCGCTATTCAAGGCAACTTTACCACCAAAGATATGTACTATCTCCATGCCGGTTGTACCAAAACGTTACTTCAAGACAAATTGGTGCTTACTCTTAGAATTAACAACATTATCTACAATAAGTTACATATCGACATTGACGGTGACACCTACCAAAAATCGATTACCAACAACATCGACAAACGGACACTTTATCTATCTATGCGATACTCCTTTAACTCTCCGCAAAGAGTCAATGTTAAAAAAGTCTCCACAGGAGTCGGAGAGGAAAAAGAACGCCTTAAATAATCTTTTTATTATGAATCTCTTAAAAAAACCCATGAAAACCAGCAACAAGCTTTTGCTTATAGGTGCTTCTCTTTTTATGCTGCTGCTTATTGTCGGCAACATTCTGCTCAAATATTACTTACTCAAATAAAAAATCTATGTCTGATCAAATCAATAACCAAAAAACGAGTGGTATCATTGGGGTTACCTCTCAGAACATCTTTCCCATTATCAAAAAATTTCTCTACTCTGATCACGAAATCTTTCTACGTGAATTGGTGGCCAATGCTGTGGACGCCACCCAAAAACTTAAAGTTTTAGCGACAAGCGGAACAATCTCGGAAGAGATTGGCCAAACTCAGGTGGTGATCCGATCCGATACGCAAAACGGCACCATCACCATTTTAGATCGAGGTATTGGTATGACACAAGAAGAGGTAGAGAAATACATCAATCAGATTGCCTTCTCCAGTGCAGGAGAGTTCTTGGATAAGTATAAAGATCAAATCAACAATATTATAGGTCACTTTGGACTTGGGTTTTACTCCTCTTTTATGGTGGCTTCCAAAGTGGAGATCGTTACCAAATCGCACCATAAAGAGGCGCCTGCCGTTAAGTGGAGTTGCCAGGGCGATCCCGAATACACCATAGAACCGGCAGACAAAGAGGATCGCGGTACTGAAGTGATCCTCTATTTAGACGACGATTCCAAATCATTTGCCGAACCTGCCAAAATTAAAGAGTTGCTGCTCAAATATTGTCGTTTTCTACCTGTGGAGATTCTATTTGACGATAAGACAATTAATGAGACCCAGCCCCTTTGGGCGCGTAAACCGGTTGACCTTAAAGAAGAGGACTACCTTAACTTTTATCGGGAACTCTATCCCATGTTGGAAGATCCGCTCTTTTATATCCATCTAAATGTAGATTATCCATTTACCCTTACAGGGATACTCTATTTTCCAAAAATTAAGGACAAACTTGACATCTCTAGAAACAAAATACAACTCTACTGCAATCAGGTATTTGTAACCGATTCGGTGGAGAACATTGTGCCTGACTTTTTGACGCTCCTGCACGGCGTAATTGATTCTCCTGACATACCATTAAACGTATCACGAAGTTACCTCCAAAGCGATTCCAATGTCAAAAAAATCTCCTCCCACATTACCAAAAAAGTGTCCGATCGTTTGGAAGATCTTTATAAAAACGAGCGCAAAAGTTTGGAGGAAAAATGGGACAACCTTAAACTCTTTATTGAGTACGGTATGTTAAGCGACGAGAAGTTTTTTGAGCGGGCAGAAAAATTCTACCTCTTAAAAGATACCGATAACGGTTACTACAGTTTTGAAGAGTATAAAAAGGCTATAGAAACGGAACAGACCGATAAAGATAAACATCTGATCTATATCTATGCAAGTAATGTGCAGGAGCAATATTCGGCCATAGAAAGCGCAAAGAATTTGGGATATAGTGTGTTGATTTTGGACAGCCCTCTAACTGCCCACTTTGTGAACCAGCTCGAAACCAAGTGGAAAGAGACTCGCTTTATTCGCGTGGATTCCGATGTGGCAAGCAAATTGATTGTTAAAGAGGAGTTGGAGAAACCCTCTATAAGCGAAACAGAGCAGCAAGAGTTGCGGTTGGCCTTTGAAGCAGTTGTACCCAAAGAGGGACACTTTTACGTCACCTTTGAAAACCTTCGTGTTGACGATCAACCCGTGTTGATTATACGTTCCGAATTTATGCGGCGCTACCGCGAAATGTCTGCCGTGGGTGGCGGGATGAACTTTTATGGTTCAATGCCTGAATCTTTTTCGTTAGTGGTAAACTGTAATCATCCTTTAATTCAGCAAGTTATCAAACAAAAGAGAGAAAAGTGCTTAGATCAGCTCAGCTCAATTGCCAACGAACGTATAGCGCCTCAATCAGCATTAGATCAATTCCATAAAGAGATCGATAAGAAAAAAGCCGATGAGATATCTCCGGAACAAAAAGAGCAAGAACAACACCTGCAGGAAAAAATATCGGAGTTAGACAACCGTCGCCGCAAAGTGATGGAGGAGTTTGCCGAAGTCTGTCCCTTGATAGGACAAACCACCGACTTGGCGCTGTTATCCAACAATCTATTGCAAGGAGAAGCGTTGAGTAAGTTTGTCAAACGAAGCGTATCATTACTATAATGAGACCTTTGCAAAAAAGACATAGACCAAATTTTTCTTAGTTTTTTTTCTACTTTTTGTTTTTCAGGTCTGTTTCTTTATTTATTCTTTCGTTTTTCTTTTATTTTTAGCTATTTAAT
>JAITFU010000072.1 GCA_031281125.1 Prevotellaceae bacterium
TAAAACAAGAAGTATCAACTTCTCTGTAAGGACTTTGCACACTCCTTACAGAGCCAAATTGTAAGGAGATTGTTATGATAGATGAAATCAAAATCCGCTTCCAGCAACTGATTGATGAAAGATGTTGGAAAATAGCAAAACAAGAAGTAAATAATCTTGAGCCGTTTCAGATAGCTGAGGTTATTGAAGAGTTGTCAAAAGCCGACCAGATTATTTTATTTCGACTGCTGCCGCGCGAGTTGGCGAAAGAAGCATTTAAACACCTTTCACACGACGAACAGGAAGACATCATCGAAGGTTTGGCGGCTAATGTCAATAAAGTTACCGGCTTGCTCAACGACTTAGACCCCGACGACCGTACAGCTTTTTTTGAAGAACTTCCCGACGAAGTAACTCAACGGTTAATACATCTGCTGTCGGCTGAGGAACGTGAAATTGCTGTTCGATTGCTGGGTTATCCAGAAGAGAGTATCGGACGTTTGATGACTCCCGAATATGTAGCGGTAAAACCTTACTACACCATTCAGGAAGCATTGGAACACATTCGCCGTTTCGGTCATGATTCCGAAACACTCAACGTAATTTATATCGTTGACGGTGAATGGAAACTCATTGACGACATCCGCATCAAAGAAATAATATTAGCCTCGCCCGACCAAAAGATTTCGGAAATAAGCGACAACCGTTTTGTAGCGCTCAATGCGTATGACGACCAGGAAATTGCCGTTAAAGTGTTTCAAGATCACGATCGTGTGGCGCTTCCTGTCGTCAGTACAGACGGGACGCTCTTGGGCATCGTTACCTTCGACGACGTGATGGACATCGCAGAAGAAGAAAGCACCGAAGACTTCTTGAAGTTCGGGGGTGCGGAAGAGTTGGACTTGTCTTATACCAAGACGGGTTTGTTTGATCTGATTAAAAAACGTTCCGGATGGCTCATATTGCTCTTTTTGGGAGAGATGTTTACCGCTTCGGCTATGGGCTATTTCGATGCGGAAATATCCAAGGCGGTTGTACTTGCTTTGTTTATTCCCTTAATCGTTTCAAGCGGAGGAAATTCCGGTTCTCAGGCAGCCAGTCTTATCATCCGGTCGCTTGCATTAGGAGAGTTAACGGTGAGAAATTGGTGGTATGTGATGCGAAAAGAGATTTTTTCGGGACTTATTTTAGGTTCTATTTTGGGATGTATCGGTTTTATTCGTATTTATCTTTGGCAGCGTGCTGGTTTTTACGACTACGGAGAGTTTTGGGTGTGGGTGGCTCTCAGTGTTTCCGTCTCGTTGATTCTCATTGTGTTATGGGGAACGCTCTCCGGCTCCATGATTCCAATATTACTAAAAAAAATAGGCTTCGACCCCGCAGCGGCTTCGGCTCCTTTTGTCGCCACCTTAGTTGATGTTACGGGATTGGTTATCTATTTTACCATAGCTGCTCTATTTTTAACGGGAAAATTGCTGTAGGGGAGAGAGGTTAATACCAATGTGAATTCGTCAAAATAAATGTAGGGGCAAATTTCTCGCCCCTACAATTTTCATTACTACGGTAAATCTACGCCGCCTAAATCCGCTGTAGTATTCCATGATGTTACCTCCCATACTTGATGTAAGGTAGGTGTATCGGTAGCATTAACATAATCATATTTGAGAACTAATTTGGTAACAGGGTCTATCCAAAGCATAAAAGTAACTGCTCCATCATAGCGTGTACCCACATATTTGTTAGTTAAAACTCCTGCTATTACCTCTGTCCCAACCAATTCTGCCTCACCATTTTCACAGTATTTATAAATACCCCAATTTGCCATAAATCCTAAAAAGGTGTCATCATTAAACCAAATCCACCAATTGTCGCGGTTTGCCCCTGCAATCCAACCAGAATTATAGACACCTTCTATTATTCTTTTCTCATAGTGTGTCCACTTTCCTGCATTGGGAGTGTTAGGTTTCAGGTAAGTTTCAAGTGTTACAACTGGGTCGCCATGCGTAACCATTAATGCGTAACACTCAACGCCTACTTTAACTACCGTATTACTCCAAAGGTGCATTCCATTTTGGGTAAAGGTATAAACGGCATTGAGATTTTCAGGCACGGTATAATGGAACCCGTGATTGTCTCCACCACCTGTTTTTGTAATAGTTACCGTCCAGTTATTGATGGTTTCGCCATCTCCAGAAGTAACTTTATAAATTACAGGGCTGATGAAATTGTTGGCGGTTTGTCCGCTTACTTGTGTAACGCCATTTACTTTGGCGGTAGCGTTTTTCGAGAGGGTAAACTCTGCTTTAATAGCGGTCAGGTCTGTTGTTTCCTTTGCTTTCGCGGTAATAGTGTGTGCCGTTTTGTCAATAGTTGCCGTACCGTCTATGCCTGCAAAAGTGAAGGCAACGATATTGGCTTCCTGTTCGGCATCTATGTTTACCGGGTCTTTGTCTTTTTCGCAACCCGAAAACATTGTTGTTACTGCGAGGCAGATTGCTATAGCAACCACATTCCTCAAATTGAAAATTCTTTTTGTCATTTTTTTGAAAAATTATTTCGTTTATTAATCTATTACATGCTGGTTTTTTTTACAAAAGCATTTTTATTTTCACGGATGCG
>JAITFU010000160.1 GCA_031281125.1 Prevotellaceae bacterium
TAATGGATTAGGTCGTTATTGGACTATAAATGAAGGCGATAAGACTTTGGAAGAATGGTTGGATATCGATGTATCGGAAGGTTTTTCGATCTTTCTAAAAGCACCGGCACCTCCACCCATATAACAGGCCGTAAAACGGTAATGAATATAATAACAGGCCGTTCAAACTCGTTTGAACGGCCTGTTATGCGTTAAATCACAATCAGTCTGTTTTTTTTCTACGTCTTTCTTTGAATTTGAGCCCAATTTAATTTTTGTAGATTTGAAGACAATTCTAATTGTGCGAGCGGTGTTCGCATAATTGCATTATTCTTTTTGTGACCTGAATAAGTGTTGTGCAATTTGTGCAAATATTGTGCAATCATTGTGCAATTTGTGCAATTTGATAAAAAGAGCCTGCTCCTTTCACTTCGCTACTCTGAAAAATCGTTTTACTCACTAAATCGTTCAATTCAGAACTTGCTGTATTTCTAGAACATTGGTTAATTTCTTGATAGTCACTATTTGTAATTTTCCCTTTTTCTTGAACATGAATAACTGCTTTAATCTGCCTCTCATTTAATCCTAACAAACTTAAATCAACTGTATTGAAGATATCTTTTCTAAAAGTTATCCAAAAATCACTACCTCTGTTTGTAATTATTGGTATGGGTATTTTTGCAGCTGAGCATTGTTCAGCCATTTTTTCAATGCCTCGTCCCCACGATTCCACATAACCACAACGAAAAAAAGCATTCGCTATATCGGGATTATATGGTCGAGAAGAATGTTCCTGCCACAGATCTTCAACCGTCCAATTTTCAGGCAATTGCCCTTCATTCCAAATTCTTATTCTATCTCCGTAAACCCGAATTTGAATGGGCGTACAACCCGAATAATCTTTATGCGTAACAGCGTTTAACAATGCTTCACGTAAGGCATCTTTGGGATACTCGTAAGTTTCTATACGTGACAGCCCTTTGTAACTGATTAACGCTCGCGTGTACTTAGTTAAAAGAAGCTCCATTGTTTTTTCGACTTGCTCAAACAGATTCCCATAAACGGTATCATGAAATTGCAAATCACTTTCAGAACGGAAAAATCCGATTTTTATATACGCACCTGTTACAAATTCTTCCGGATCGGGGTGAAAAAGTAATAATGTCGCACGTTTCAAGCCTCCTTTGTCCATCAATTTCAAATTGTTAAGAATTTGCTCGGGACTATCATTACGACATTTTTCATCAAGGCGTTTACTTTCGATACCTTTTTCTTTAAAAAACTCAAAAGTCTCCTGTTTTAACTCCAAAATGGAAACATTGGGAATTGGCACACTATCCCATTTTCTACCATATTTTTGCAGCAAGAACTTATCCAAAGCCGCCCCTTTCAGTTCTTGTTTCGTGCTGCCACTACGAAAATGATATTCCCCTTTATAATTTACCGGATTGGGTTGTGGATCAACTACAATTTCTATATAACCACCTTGATCTGTTTCATGCAAGTTTACATGAGTGACAATGCCTAAGATTGTGGTTATCTTATTAGGCAATTCTTCTAAAAGTTTCTTTGGATTTTGCAAGCCGACGGTGTTTCCATTATCGTCTTTGCCTATGAAAAGTGTGCCGCCTTGTGCGTTGGCAAAACCACATATCCATCGCAAAAACTCGTCTCGCCAAGACGACTTATATTCAACATTTTGAGATTCTATCATATCACAAATAATAAAATGCAAAGATACAAAAATCAACCCAGAAACGCAAAGCGTATAAGTTCCAACCCGGTTTTGAGAAAAATAACCTCGATAGAGCGAATAGAAACACCGCGTTAGTACAGAGACATACCCAAATTTTTGCAACAGGGGATGTTCAAAAAGTGGCAAATTTCTGCATTTTATCGGTTTCGGCAATCCTCACATACTATTAGTATGCTGCGGTATGCCTCAACCTCAAGGCTTTGTAATTTGCCACTTTTTTTAGAACATACATTGTAAAGACTTTTTGAACAGCCTTTTGTTGCTTGAATAACACTATACATAAAAATGGCTTTGTGAAACAATCAATCCTTTTCTTTTCAGAAATATTTTGTCATGCGGCGAAAAAGTCCTATTTTTACCGCAAAATTTGAGGCGCAATATCGATCTTCGGGAATGAAGGTGGTGTCAGGTTCTTTTGGAAAAGAGAAAGGGCTTTGCTTGCAAGTGAGAAAAACCTGGAAATGGTATTGGATAAATCAAAGTTTTGGATTATCCACAATAACAAGGATATAAATAGTCGTCAACGCCATATAGTTAACTATTTGTATAACAATTATGATAAAGAAGTCGGTTTTTTGCGTAGTTCGACTTACGCCAAACTCCATAATTGTTCCACCGATACCGCTTTAAGAGATTTGAAAGACTTGTTAGAGAAAGAGATGCTGAGGGTAGAGGAGACAGGAAAAAAAACAAATTACCTCATCAACAGTCCAACAAATATCCGAATACCAAAGTTGTGATTTTTGGGCGGCCTGTTTGCTTGTAATGTCATTTTGTTTTCTGATCTGTTATGGGTTTACACATAAATCCATAATAACTTAAATCTTCATCAATGTCCACCCAACGGATACCAATATTGTCGCACTCAAAATTGGAACGCTGAGATGGAAGAGCAGTCCGTAATCGTGGGTAATTAGAAAATTGTTCACTATATATTTCGCCTTTGTCGGTTTGGATATAAACCGCGTTATCATCTGTCCATACTTTTACAATGTTTTGCATAATAATCATTTACCAAAAAAAACATTCCATCTTTCTTGTATTGTATCACTATTTTCCTCAATAATCATTTCGGCTAATCGTAATTCTTGTTTATTCAGACCGTTGTTTTCTATCAGGTTTATATCGGGAACTACCTGAAATATGGCAAATTCCTTAACGGCACCCTTCCCTTTTACTACATGTACATGAATGGGTTCGTGGTCGTTGCTGAAAAATAGAAAGCGCAATCCAAAAAAACTAAAAACAGTGGGCATATCATTTTAATTATCGCACAAAAATAGGAGTAAAATTTTTATCCTGCAACTTTTATAATCGATTTCTTTGGCCGTGTCATTTTTTTTTAAGATATTTGCGCCGTACTTTTGAGTTTGCTGTTTACACATATTATTAACAATCTTATATTTAGAATTATGAAACGAAAACTTTACCTTTTATTTGCACTCTCCGGATTACAGTTTTGGGGTTGCGAACTGATGGATTGCATGGTTCCACAGTCGATTTTTCTTGTTAGAGGCGACGGCAATCTGACCCAAAACGAAGCCCAAGTATTTATCACATCCTC
>JAITFU010000168.1 GCA_031281125.1 Prevotellaceae bacterium
ATCGATATTGGGTGCCTCATGTTCGCAAAAATCGATAATATCTCCCAACTGATTGGCCGTTCCGGTAGCAAGAAAATCGATAGGATTCGCCACAGACGATCCGGGATAAAGTTTTCCCAACAGGGATTCCGCTTTCTCTCCCGTAATGGGGGGCACTTCGATTTTGTTCACAGAAAAAACGTCTGTCAACATAACGGCAGGTCCACCGGCATGCGTAACAATCGCCATAGACTTTCCTTTGGGAATCGGCTGCATTAGAATGGATGCCACGGTCACTAATTCATCCCGACCGTAACAACGGATAATCCCCGCCTTTTTAAAGAGAGAATCTACCGCTTTGTCCGGAGAGGCCAAAGCCCCGGTGTGGGAAGAGGCGGCGCGACTCCCTGCCTCGCTGTAACCCGATTTAATGGCGGCAATATGTACTCCTTTACGAATCAGCGAAGCAGCATGCTTTAACAACATCTGGGGTTTATTTACGCTCTCTATGTAAAGAAGTTTGACAGGGGCGCTCTCGCCGGGTACATATTGTAAATCAAATTCACGCAACAGATCCTCAACCCCCATCTGCGCGCTGTTGCCCACAGAAAATACATTGGCAAAAGAGATTCCGTTTCTCATGGCGGCATCCACAATAAAGAGCGCCGTAGCTCCGGAACCGGAGATAAGATCCACACCGGTAGGGGAGAAGTGGGGTATAGGCTCTGTAAATACACCTGTATAGTGCTCATTCATAACACCAATACAGTTAGGTCCAATCAATGCGGCACCTGCCCTGTTTACCGATTCCACCATAAGCGCCTCCAAACGGGCACCCTCTTGGCTCTCCTCATGAAATCCGGCCGAAAAGACGATAAAGGCTTTGGTACCCTTTGCATTACAGAGGCGATCCACCACATCTGGACAAAGGGCGGCAGGCAGCGATATAATCGCCATATCTGTTTGGGGTAACTCATCTACATTGCGATAACTACGCACACCTTGAATTGTACTGGCCTTTGGGTTGACAACATATAAGTCTCCGGCATAACGATGGTCAAGCAGGTTTTTTACCACCCGCCCACCGGGCTTTTGGATGTCATCAGACCCTCCAACAACAACAATACTTTTAGGATTAATAAGTTGAGGTGTTATCATAATCTAAATAAAGGGTTTTACCAAATTGAACGTGCAAATGTAATAAAAAATCGTTGATTGTGCAAAAAAACTTTTAAACAATAAGCAAAAATCAACAAAAAATGAAAATTGTTTAATGCTATTCGTTAATAGTAAATGATACGGAAGATATTTGACCAAAATTATCAACAACAGATAGTGTATGCGCTCCGGCGGGAGGAGAGAGGATCACCTCGTGAAAATCGGTGGTAGAGCAAAGGTAATCTTCATCCAAATGCCAATAAATGGTAACTTTTGGATCGTTATGCGCCAGACGAATGGTGAGACTTCCTCGGCTGCCATCCAATTGCTTGGGCAAAGTAATTATCATACCGGATTGTGGGTAAATAAATTGCATTGGGATTTCTGAATGGGAAGCGCTACCCGATAGGTAGGGGGGGAGCGGACGGTAGAGGGGATGTCGCTGTTTGTAGTACCATGCCCAAACAGGCGGAAGGACAAACCAACTCTTTTGAACAGCATTAACTTCCGCGTTATCAGAATAAACCCGATAACGTTCGTCCGGAGTAAGCAATACCGGAATATGGAAAGGGCAGGGATCAGAATTAAGTCCCTCAGGTGCAACCAATAAGGTATCGACTTGTGGACAAAACCGACTTGCAAGGTGTCCCGAAAGCCTGCACACATGGGCCTCTACCAACTCTTTGTCTCGCTGAAACCAAGACGATGAGGGTAAGGCGCTAAATATCTCAAACATAATGGGTCCTGCTGTTTTGGCTCCCGTAAGGCCCGGTTTTCCCTCCCCATTTGCATTCCCTACCCAAACGCCCACCACATATTTGGGCGTAACTCCAATAGCCCAAGCGTCTCTAAATCCCCAACTTGTGCCTGTTTTCCAAGCGATTCGTTGCATAGAGGGAACCGAGCGCCAATCGATCTCTTCGGGTCGATTTACCTCTTTGAGCGCTTCAAATGTTTGCCAAATGGCGGCGGGCTTGAATGGCAAGCGGTTGGAATGGAATGGTAAACTATCTTGTAACAACATTTTTGCCATAGAACAATAGACCCGACTGATGTCGTACAGCGTTCCCTCTGCCCCTCCAAGGATAATAGAGAGACCGTAGTGGGAAGAAGGTTTGTCAAGCGTGCGTATTCCCAAATTTTTAAGCAGGTCGTAGAACTTGGGTTGTCCATACATTTGCAACATGTTGACGGCGGGAACGTTGAGTGAGCGAGCCAATGCTTCTGATGCAGGTACGGCGCCATCGTGCTGCAAATTAAAGTTTTTAGGCGTAAATCCATTGATGTTTAATGGAATATCAGGAATCAGGGTATGAGGTAAAATAGTTCCTTCCTGCAGCAAAGCGCAATAGAGGAATGGCTTTAGAATGCTGCCTGTGCTTCGGGGGGCGCGAATAATATCGACCTGATTACCAGAAGATTGATCGTCAAAACGAACATTTCCACAATAGACGATTGGAGAGGCTGCTTGGATGTCCCACACAATGGCGGCAACGTTTTTGATGTCGCTGCCAAGTAGCTCATTGCTCCATCGCTCCAAAAGGTTCTCAACCCTGATTTGGAGTTTTTTGTCAATGGTAGAAACCGAATAGGTTCCGCGTTGGGTTTGATGGTAGTAACTCACCAAATGGGGGGCAACTTGAGGTAAGGGTAGGGGTTCGGAGGGTAATGGTTCCTCTATTGCCAATTGATAGGTAGAGGTTTCTATTTTTTGTTTTTCGAACAAACTTTTAAGCAAGCGATTACGTTTGCGTAAAAGTGCATCGCGGTTTCGAGAGAGGTGCAGCATGGAGGGGGCATTTGGCAACACGGCTAAGGTAGCCGCCTCTGCCCATGAGAGTTGTGCAGATGGATGGCCAAAGTACCTCCACGATGCCGCTTCCAAACCCACCACATTGCCTCCAAAAGGCGCATGCGAGGCATAGAGGGCAAGGATGCTCTTTTTGGAATACCTACACTCCATCCTAACAGCCAAAAACATTTCAATGCACTTCTCAAAAAAGGAGCGGGCAGGTGCAATGTGTTGTTTCTCCCTGCGGTACAAACGTATCGTTTGCATTGTTATGGTACTTCCTCCGCTCACCACTTTTCCCTGACGTACATTTTGAATAAGGGCACGAACCAAGGCTCCGGGATTTACCCCAAAGTGGCGATAGAAATGGCGATCCTCAAATTGAAGCAGACAAATGATAAACTTTTCCGGCACCCGTTCCGAAACGGGAAAACGCCACTGGCCGTCATCGGCAATACGCGCACCCAACAGTTCACCGTCTCGATCGGTGACTACTGTGGCGTAGGGAGCGCAGAAGAGGGTACGAGGTAAAGAGAAGTAAAAGAAGATTAAAAAAAGAATCAGTAGCAAAGCTACAACTTTTCTCACCTTACCACCGACACCCATCCTGCTGTTGTTTTTGCCTGTACCTGTGTGTCGTACATTGCTTCACAGGAGACGGCAGGTATTATATATTTTCCCGAATAAGAAGCCTGTAAACGAATCGCAAAGGTTTTGGAGCGTTGCGAAGGCAAATCAAAATAGGTAAAGACTCGATCGTCCCGAATATCCTGATAGGTAAATAATTGACGCGAATCTGCCTCATCTTCTGACTGCCACACTCGCTCATTAAACACCTCCCAACCGGCAGGAATAATGTGGGTTAACGCAAGATCAGAATAGTTGGTTCCACTAAAATTGGAGACCTTTACCAAAGCCATCAAATCGGTTCCCTGAGTCAAGGATGTGGGATTGATCTGAATTCCTTTCATGTCTGTGTAGGATACATCAATCTTGATACCATTGGAAATTTCCGGGGTTCCGTCAACCAAAGGTTGCTCTTTGACCAACAACCGCACAAAAAGATCGCCCCCCCCTTTATTCTTTATGGTAACCGTACCGGATGATCTGTTGGAAATGTTTGGAATATCTATCTGATATACTGCTTTTGCCGATAGTACTGACTTTTGGGCCTCTCCACCAATACTCCAATCAAAACGAATATCCCCTTTTTCCACTTTGTCCGTGAGGGCGCCCATGGCTACCAATGCAAAGGCGGTGGACTGTGTATCAAACCAATATGCTGCACACAACTTTTGAGATACCATACGCGCCTGAGCAAAAGCGGAGGGCAGTTCATTCATCAACACCATGGTTTCTAAAACCATCGCCTCATCCCTAAGGGGTGATCCAAATGAATAGTACCGAGTTTGGTTGGGATCGGAGAGGGACGCTACATTCCAAATCAGTTCGGAAGCTACTTTTTTCTGACCATCAATTGCGTAAGTGGCTGCCAATCTCCATTTTGCTTGTGGAGAGAGCGTGGTTACCTCTCGCAAACGGTTCATGGCCCCTTTTTCGGCCGATCCGCTTAATGCCAAAGTGTAAAGTCGGTAGGCTTGCTCCAAATCGTTCTGTTTTGGGGTCCAGCTTCGGGCTACTTTCTGTTGGTATCCTTTCCACCTTTTAAGCACATCTGCATTCACGTCATACCCTTTCTCTTTGGCCTTGAGCAAGAAATGGCCGGCATAAGAGGTGACCCAGTCGTTGGGGCTCGATTGATCGGGCCAATAAACAAAGCCACCGTTAAGAAGCTGACGTCCATATATTTGTTTGATTGCCTCCGTTACATTTGTTTTTGTCATCGCCGCCAACTCTTTGTCCACTTCACGGAACTTATCGAGAAAGAGCCACGGAAATCCTTTTGAAGTAAGTTGTTCGGTACAACAGTGTTGATAGTTTTCTAACCAATCAAAACGGCGACTCAGGTCAATGGATGGGATTCTTGATGTTTCGAGTGTCACCTTGCTGTCCGGTGAGGTGCGATCTACTTCGAATGTAAACGTATCTTCTCCACCGGCAGGAATAAGTCGCTCCTGAGCTGTAACCACTACGGGATTAGGATTTCGTACTTCGATCTCAATGGTCTCTGTGGCCGAATGTCCTCCACCAGTGGCAGATATCTTTACTTTGGCCATTCCGGGAGATTTTCCCACTTCAAGTTTAAAATAGCACAAGCCGTCTCCTTTGCTTGCAAAGTGGATTGACTGAGAACGGACACCTGTAAGAATCAGTTTATCGGATACTTCTACTTGTATTTGTACATCTTTTACATCATCTTCCATGGCAAAGACGTTTACAGGCAGCATAATCTCCTCGCCCACGCTTAATACGCGCGGCAAAGTGGAGAGCAGCATCAGCGGATTGCGCACAGGCACCGTTTTTGCACCTGATCCATAAGCGCCTGAGGCACCTGCCACCACCATCACCCGTACAGAGCCAACATACTGGGGAAGAGTAATATTATGACTCCCTTTTTGGCCCTTTTTTAGGTTGAATGGGCCAAGGAATTTTACCACCGGTTTAAAGCGATTGGCTTTTTGTCCTGAGGACGAGAGCGATTCATCGCCACCAATACCAAAAAGCGTTCCCCACTTTCCACCAAAGGCGCCCACTATCTCTTGATACATATCATACGTCTTGACACCCAACGCCTCCCGTGCATAAAACTCGCTCCAAAGGTCAGGCGTTTTAAAGTTAGTTAAATCAAGCAAACCATCATCGACTACAGCTAAGGTGTAAGTCATTGGTTTCCCGCTCTCTTCGCTTACCTTAACGGTAAATGGTTTTTCGGGTCTGAGTACGTCCGGCATATCGATCTTGGGAACAAGGCGAGAATCTTTTCTCTCCACAAGTACAGGTATCACTCCATACATTCTTATTGGAAGATCATTAGCTGTTTGGGCATGAGGCTGTAAAAGGCTGATATGGATATAAAAATTGGGAGCCATCTCGGGAGTAACCTTAAATGTGTATTTGGTATCGCCTCCTGTTGACAACTCAACCCAACTTCTTGAAAGAACCAACGATCCGTTTTCCAAGGCAACCAAAGCCTTACCACCGGTAGAAGCAGGAATTGATACCGATACCGTTTCTCCTACCTCGTAAGAGGCCTTGTCTGTGGAAAAGGCGAGCATGGTAATCCCATCCGGATCAGAGGCTTGAGCTCGTCCTCTCCATGAGGGCCAATCAACAAAGACCACACCTCCTGTGGCATGTCCACCTGAGGGATCTTTCACATAAACCAAATAGCGTCCCCATGATGGCCAATCGACTTTAAAATGGATGGCGCCCTTTCCGTTTATTATGTTTACATTGCCGCTCTCTACAGGCGTTGTACTTCTGTTTTGTATATATGAGGCAAACGACTCTTCGCGGTGCTCCCACCACCAACTCCACGTTAACTTATATATTTTGTACTCCAACTTTGTTTGAAGAGGTTTAAGCGCTCCGGATGGTGAAAGTGTTACAATATCAAACTGATGATTTACATCTGTCTCCATCCATGAATCCTTTTTTTGATTTAGGTTAATTCCCACGTAGGTACTAAACGGAGAAAAGGGGATCGACTGGGTAAAGATACTGGCGTCTCCCCCCGGCTCATATACACGACACACCATATTGGCACGAAGCAATCCGGGTGCAGAGTGGCCGTCGGGTGCCACAAAGTTGAAAATGGCGTCTCCTTTTTCGTCCAAATGACCATCAAAGAGTTCTGTTTGATCAGAGCTAAAATCGGATGCAGGGTTGTTAAAGATAAACTGCTCATAATCCTTGAACGGCAAGGAGGCTTTTGAGAGTTGCATCTCTACCTTAGCAGCTAAGTTCCTTGCTGTTGCGCCGGTTAGCCACACAGAAGAGAGTTGTGCCTTTACTGTACCAGCATAAGCATCGATTCGTTCTCCGGGAATTTTAAGGTCGATCTTTAAACGATTGGGCTTTATTGTTTCTATCCGCAAAGGTTTGTAAAAAGTACTGCCGCCCAATTTGATATAGGCGCTCCAAAGGCCTGTAGGATCAGTATCTTTTGTGGCTACTGAAAAGGTATAGAACCCATTAGTTCCGGAAGTGGCAACCTCTTTGTAATAAAACTGTCCCGCAGGTTGATAGATTTCTAAGGAAACGGGATGAGAGGCAGGAAGGCGTTGCAACTTGTCTTCCAATACAAACGTAAGAAAGAGGGTATCTCCGGGTCGCCATACGCCCCGCTCGCCATAAATATATCCTTTAATCCCACGCTGCACCTCTTTTCCACCCACGTCAAAACGGCTGAGTGAGTTCTCTTCTCCATCAACAATACGTAGGTATGTGGTTTGTCCTTGGTACTTGGCTGTCAACACAAACGGTTTACCGCTAAGCTCCAAATCTGCAAATCCGTCCGAATTGGTCGATGCTGTTCCAATGGGTTGTAGCTGAAAATTATAGACAACCACATCTGCATCTTTAATCGGTTTTAATGTGGTAATATCGCTTACGGTGGCCCAAACCTTATCTGCATTACTTTTGGCAATAACGCCTAAATTTGAAGCCATTACATTACAATGGACAATTCGATCGCTGCTCATATAAAACGATGGTTTGGATGGGTCGTTTGCCTCATCCCACCTGTACAGATCCCAGTTGGTGTGATAGTTACGATAATAGTAGGTCTCTTGCTCATCCCAGTACTCTTTGTCTCTTTCTGACAACCCTGTGTCATTCACCGCAATCATACCTCTTTGGGAATCACTGACACCCGAAATAACACGGTTAGGATTGGCCCCCGGATAGAGAGAGTAGGCTTGTTTAAAGGTAAAATCGATATAGTAGATTGCACCGGGTTCCTGCTCAATGAGGGGCGCAAGGTCGATCGAAAAGTCGAGCCAGGTGTCTAATTTAATATCGACCTCTTGGTCCAAACGAACGGTTATCTTCTTGATCAAACGTCCAAAACGTCTAAGTTCATCATGGGTGTTTAGGTTATTGCTCTGTAAAAATCCTAACACATTGTTCTCAAATACCCTTACTATTCTAATGTCAACAGCTGAGAGGTTTATGGCCCTAAATGGGAGGATCAGGTTTTTTGAATCGGGCAGTATCGTTCCCGAAAAGGGGAGCTTTACTTGTGGGGGCGGAGACGCAACAGCCACAGAATAGGAGAGATCATCAGCAATAACCATTCCTGTGGCACTTTTTACACCCGCGTTGATATCAATAGTGACTTTACTGCTCGGACGGCGATCGAAATAGACCCGTACTCTATTATCTTCGATTTGAAATACATAAGAGGTGCCCACACCGGAAGGGACAATCAATCCCTTTAAATTTTGGTCGGAGAGGAGTGGCTCCGAAAAGACCACCTCCACGCCATTTTCGGAGGGTGGTAAGGCGTGAATGGCAATGGGATAAAAGTCGCCCAATCTTGGAATCAACACATCAATCGTCTCTTTTTTCTCCATACCCACCGGCTTGCCTATTGCCTCTAATGTAAAAGTTTGTTCCGACTTGTGGCGAGGAATGTTTTCGTAAAGAATAGTAAACGACTTTGGATCGCCTGTAACACCAATTGTCGGTTTGATCTGAGAATAGTTGGAGGTGAGCATCTGCTGTACCTTATCAATTGAAACAGAGTTACTAAGCCTAATTGTCCCAGCGATGGTTGCATATTCAGGCTGCTCTTCTGTAATGATACAAGGCTCCAAATCAATGATAAAACTTTGCTTTTCGACCCTAAAGGAGAAAGAAAACGTCTGAAGATCCGGGCTCACTTCCTGTATTTTACCAATCTTAAAATCGGCCTTATAGAGTTGCCCCTGTTTCAACTGCCCTTCATCGGGAATAAATTGAATACACTGATTATTAACCCAATATGCTTTTCCTTTAAGAGAGGGCTTAAACGAGAAAAGCGACTCTTTTACCTCGCTATTGAGTTGTACCATAGGCTGAGGAGTGGTGAGTTCAATCCTGATGGACGAAGAGGGGGTAATCACCCCGCCGGTATAGGCGGTAATATAGTGAGCATATTCGGATGCGGGGGTCAACTCTTTGGTACGCTGTCCACAGGAGTAGAAAAGAATGGATAAGAGCGTAAAAGAGAGAGTGATCGGGTGTAAAAGAAGCCGTTTCATAGCAGAAGTTAAATAATATTTGGGACAAATTTACAAAAAAAAGCATTTGAGCAATCAATGTTATTGTTTTTTTACTAACTTTGTGAAGGAATAACAGATGCAAAATTTTGACGATTATATAAAACAAGGCGAACCTTCACAAAAAGAGAAGGCACAGATTTGGCAATAGATAATTATTACAAACAACTTTCCAATCGTGAAAATGAGAATCATGACTTAAAAAACAGATATTTACATGTTAAATCTGCAAATGTCCCTGTAAATAATAAAACAAATCTTATCGAAAAAATTGGCTTATTGTAAGCCCTCGACCAACCACCCCTAACAGAAAGTCGATTTTTCAAAGTTTTCTCCCTTTTCCAGTAAAGAGTTATTTTTCTTTTTGTACGATAGTAATTGTTCCGGAAAAATTTTTGATACCCCCTATTATTATCACTAAAACCCTCTCAATATTTTCATGATTTTTATCAATGGTTATTTGTGTTTGACAACCATTTTGAGCAATGTGAAACCACTCCCCATTTATTTCCTGGATATATTGTCTATAGTAAGCAACTGAAAAACCATCAAATTGATAAACACTATCTTTGTATGGCTCAATGAGTATACTGAAATAATATGGTTTTCCATTTATTTTAATATCAGATATAATATGTTCTTGTTTTGTTTTGACATCGATATTATGGGCATATGCATTTAAAATAAAATCTTTAGGTGTAAGGAAATCAAACTGCGAAAATTTGTCGCATTGTATTATCAATAGTATCACTAATGTAATTACAATGTATTTAATAAAAAATATTGGAATATTAATTATCTTATTCATGTAATTAATATTTGAAATTTCTAAAAGAGATCCAATCTTTTAAAATTTTTACAAAAATCCAAGTAAGAACCGGATACTCCATACCATGTGTTTGAAGAAGTACTCTTCCATCCAAAATTAAAATGTAGGAAAAGATAGCCCCAAACCATTAGAGGAGGTTCATGCTCTCCACCTTTTGTTGGTGGTGCCGGACTCATATTTGCTTCTTCTGCCCATCCATACCATTTCTCATACTTTCTATAACCATCTAATACCCACCAGTGACCTCCAAACCAATCAGTTAGACCAAGAAAACACGATTCAAATCCTTCATATATAGCAGGCAATGTTATGGGTGTTTGATTGCCTAAATCTACCCAATTTGTATAATACCCCTTGCTATTTAAATAGTTGGTAATTCGTGATCGATAGCAAAAAAAATCAGGGAAGCATAAAGAAGGATGCGACTGAGCATCTCCGTGAATATCCATTACAGTAGACATCCCAATTCCATAAAATAAAATTTGCATCAGGTTTGTTATCTCTGAAGTGTCTTTTAGACTTATGGCACCCCAGTTAATGCTTTCGCCACTTAACTTTTGACGATAATTCACTACCTGAGAAACGGCAATAGGAACACAACCAACCGGTACATGAGATCCGTTTACAATAGGAGTAAATGTATCGTATGGCCAATCCTGATGCCAAGCTGTTGTCAATAGAGGACCGACTTCTTCATAGAATCTTATTTCATCGAAGAAAACCCATCCACGTGTCTGAATATGATCAATAATGTTTTCCGTAAATTTTATTGTATTGTAAGCATCCATCATATTCTCCTTTTCGGATGGATTGTCTATTACTTTCTCAATAGTATTTTTTATATACTCTAACCAAATGTTTTGCCCAATATTTTCAGTATCGTTTTCATCAAAGGAATCAATGTCAGAATATGCCAAAATTTGATGTGCGTCTTTTGTAGCGCTCACGATTGTAAAGCCCTTGTCAAAGTTAAATACATACATTAAAGTATCACATACAATTTTTCCATTTCTATACTTGTTTTCTGATTTTATGACAGAGGTACTCCTCAATGACCTTGTATTTTCTGGCAAAACCTTAGTAGAAACTCCTTGATTCCATTCCATGAAACTTTTGGCAATGAGTAATGCTTCGTCCATACAAACAAACGATTCTTTGCAAAGAATCGTGGATTCAAGCCCGGTTTCGTCTGTAAAATCCACAGAAAGAATTAGGTTGTTGTTACATGTGCATAAAAGTCCTATGCAAAACAAACCAAACACAGTAAAAAAACTTCTCAAAATTATATAGTTAAAATTGTTTTATAGATAGCTACTTATCTCCTATTTCTTGTAGGCACAAAAATGATTCAAAATTTTTGTCAAAGGTAGAATATTTTTTGTAATTCACAAATTTTCAACCAAAACAAGTTCAAATCAAACAATTGGTCAAACATCCAACAATAATTCCTGATAAGGCAATTCCATGTACCATAGAGCCTTTATAGTCAAACTTTTCTCCTTTTGTGTGTGATTAAAAAATTTAGAGTATTTTTGCATAAAAAAAAGTAGAATTTGTAACTTGAATGTACGAAATCAATGTATGAGAAAAAAAATAGTAAAGGATTCTTTTTTATCAGTTTAGGTGTAGTTGGATACTTTTGCTTGCTTTACCTTAACGAATACGTTATCAAATCAAATTTTGTAATTATTGGAGTGTTTCGAGAAATTTTCACATTGCCATTACTTTTTTTTTTACAACCTTTGCTATTTATCTTTTCAATAATTGCCTGTTTCAAGAATAAATTTCAAGTAATGTCATTTTCATTTTGGAGCTTCTTTATTTTACTAATTAGCAATTTATTTGTTTTGGGGACTTTTATCGAATCCAAATTTTTTGGCACATGACAAAAACGAGGTTTCACTCATCCTCCTTTTGCCCTCCGTGACGAAGCATACACCCCTACCGCGCAAAGCACGGCACAAACAATAAAGGTGATGTGCATACTCGAAAGAAACTTGGGATACACCTCCGGTGTGATCTTTTGATTTCCCATCTGCAACGCAAGCCCCCTACCAACTACCGTTCTTTACCTATGACCAATTCACCAACGAACTTTTATTATTGGAAGGGCAAGTTTAGCTCAAGGGGCACCATTACAGTTACCGAATAGAGCAGATGGCCGATGAAAAGGAGATATCATACGATTAACGCAAGGCTTTGCGACTGAAGTTGGCTGTGCCTATCCTTGATGCCTTTGAAAAATGGATGAAAGACACTTATCCGACAGTATTGCCCGGAAGCCGTATAGGACAAGCCATCACCTAC
>JAITFU010000195.1 GCA_031281125.1 Prevotellaceae bacterium
GACGGCACAAACTCTACCAGCAAAAGAACATTTCATTATCAAAAGGCGGTTTTTCGTTTTCCCATGTAAATGTAATGGTAACAAGCGTGTTATCACCATAACCATACGCATAAGTTACCTTTTGTATTGTTCCATCCGAATTATAAGTACGGGTAAATTGTCTTGTATTAGGTGGTGAATAATCGGTTTCGGTTGTTGTTGTTCTTCTTCCACTGTTATCATACTTATACTCAAAAAGCTGAGTTACTGTGCCCGAATTATCTTTGGCAACTTCACGGATTTTTTTTCCGTTTTCAAATGTGTATTCTATATTGACGAGAATATTACCCGCAAACGATACTTGCGCTTTTTGTAGCGTTTTGTTTGGATTATAAAAATATTCATATTCAGTCTCGTAACCTCCATTGTGTAGTACCATTTTGGAAGGTGTACCATCAGAATTGTTGGTATAAGTAACATACTGCACCAATGTTGACGATTTGTCATAATGATTGACGCGATTTAACGTACCGTCACTGTTATAAGACCATTCCGTTTTTAAATAGTGTTCCGGTTTTGAAGAAGTTTGCTCATATCCTTTTAATCTTTTCCCCGCAGCACCGCCGCCGCCTCCGTTTTCACCGTTTTCGTCTTCTTTGGCGTTTTTGTCATCACATGCGGTAAATGTCACTAATGCCATCATAATGGCAGCCATAATCATAAGTAAGCGTTTTAAGCTCACGATTCTCTGATTTGAAATAATTACGTTCATAATTCTCTAATTTTTATTTTTTTTATAAGTTTTGTAATGATTGGGTTGTCGCTTCGCCTCGGTTGCCTCTAACATATATATTAGCGCAATGTAAGGCTATTTTTAATCGTCCAAAGATAAGATTATTTTACGAATTAAAAAAAATGCATCATTTTTGCCATTGCTCAAATTTTTCTTAACTTTGAACGTATTTTACAAAAGAAAAGTAGTCATGAAACAACTAACACTACTCATATCCATTTCGTTAAGCATCACATCGTACGCCCACCCAAACCAATTTAAAGACGGCGATGCCTACGCTATTGTTGCCAACCCCGGCCAAAATGCCCGTAACGAAATTCGCATCAATTGGCATACCGACCTCGAAAACACCAAGAGCTTTTGTCAATATACCTTGCGTTGCGATACAAGTTGGTTGCAGGCCAAAACGGTGATGGCTGACCAACAACTTTGTACCACTTTCGATGGCATCTATTCTAAAGGGACACTGGGAGAGGATTTTTACGAAAATGCCCGCTTTTTGAGGTGCACAGTCTCTCTGTTAGGGCTTGAACCCGGTAGTGAGTATATGTATCGGGTGGGAGAGAACCAACTGAGCGAAGCGCACTTTTTTAAAACGGCACCTCTGTCAGGTGTATGGAGCATGGGTATTATTGCTGATATTCATACCTATTCTCCTTTGCCAAAGCGTCTTGAAGCTGCTATGGAGATGATAGGAACGCTGGAAAATCAAAACGGAGGAGAGGTCGATTTTATGCTGCACGTGGGAGATGTATGCGCATGGGGTGGTAGTCACTCATTTTGGACTACGATGTATGCCCAACCCCATTTTGCAAAGTATGTGTGGGCAGGGGTGAATGGGAATCATGACGATATGGCACGTGGATATGCTAAGCAGACAAATGAGTACTTCCGATATGTAAATAGTTATCCTCAAAATGGATACGAAGGCGAAGAGGGGGTTTGCTATTACTTTACTTACGACAATGCACTCTTTATTATGCTTAATAACGAGAATATGCGTGATGAGGAAGGGTTAAGTTTAGCGCAAGAGTGGGTTAAAGAGGTGATTACAAACAATTCGGCAGATTATATTATTGTAGTTGAGCACTATCAGTGGTTTTTTGGCGAAGATGGAAAGGATTCGCATTATGCACGTTGGAAATTATTGTTTGACGAGTATAAAGTCGATTTGGCCATCAGCGCCAATAACCATATCTACGTCCGCACCAATGCACTCTATGGGGATTGCGAAACAGACGGCACCATAGGAACGGTTTATATTCAGGCGCCATCTTCTGATAATGAGCGTGGTATGGAGATGAGAGAGTGGACGAGTAATAAGGATATCATTAAATATCGCTGGACAGAAGGAGGCAATACGGTGGGCGCCATCCTTATGCAAACGAATCCGGAAAAGTTGCATCTGATACTTTACGACCGGTATGGCAATAACCTTGATGAGGTGTCGGTATTAAAAAAATATAATTTACAAAATTTATGAAAGTTTTATTTAAAAGCATTGGTATGGGATTAGTTTGTTTGGTTTGTTCGGGAGGCGCGTCTAATCAAAGCGACGGCACGGTGCGCGATGGGAATGGTGCGCAAATAGGTAAGATTGAGCGAGATGGGACGGTGCGCAATAGATCTTTTTCGACAATTGGCAAAATTGAGAGCGATGGAACGGTGCGCAACAGCTCTTTTTCGATGGTCGGCAAAATTGAGAGCGATGGTACGGTACGCGATAGGTCCTTTTCATCGGTCGGCAAGATTGAGAGCGATGGTACAGTGCGCAACAGGTCTTTTTCAAGAATTGGCACAATTGAGAATGACGGTACGGTACGCGATGGGTCCAATTCACGAATTGGCAACGCTCCGGGGATAAAAAAGGAGTGGGTTGCTCTGTTTTTCTTCTTTAGTTCCTTTTTTGAGTAGATAAATCGTTCGTTTGTTTGCATATCTTCTCTGTATATCCGTTTGGCATTAATTTCTGCACGTTAAATAAAACTCTGGATTTTAAATAATTGTATAATACGGGAAAAGAAAGGCATTCAATTGTTGAACCTATACAACGGACATTACGGTAATAAAATTTGGTAGTTAAGTTTTTTTTAATAACTTTGAATTTTTATTAATAGTTATTTACCAATAAATCTTTAATCAATTAAAACTTTAACAAAATGGAAAACAAAAGTAACATGTTACTAAAAGTAACGGCAATTCTGATGATAATCGGAGGTATTTTTATCTCTATCGTTGGAATCATCGCAGTAGTTGGCACAGGGGTTATTGCCGCTATCGGCATCAACTCAGGTCTTCTTATGACTGCAAGCGTTTTAGCCCTTCTTTCGGGTATAGTTAACCTCATCGCAGGTATTGTAGGTGTTGGCGCAGCTTCAAAGCCACAAAAAGCATCCAAATGTATTTTTTGGGGCTCATTGGTCGTCTTGTTGTGCGTTGCCTCCAATGCCCTTTCGATGGTAGGCGGACTTCCTCTCAACTTCACGAGTTTAGCAATAGGATTGGTACTTCCGGGACTTTACTTGTTAGGTGCTTTTCAACTCAAGAAGAAAGCAGCGTAACTGATATGTGCCCGTCCCTAATCGGACGGGCACTTTTTTTTTATTTGTAACTATTGAACAACAATGGGGATAGCCGTTTTCAAAAGAGTGTGGATTGTGTGGATTTTCGCACTCTCCTCTTGCGGTGCAAGGACATCGTCATCAGGCGATAAAACGTCGGAATTAGAGTTTGAATTATATGCAAAGTTAATAGAGGCAATCCAAACGGACGACTCCTCAACTTTTGACAAACTCATTACACAACTTTCCGATATTAATCTATTGATTCCTCTTGATGAGGACGAAGAGTATTCCTTACTCGGTTATGCGTGCAAATACAAACGTTGCCTGATGGCAGAAAAAATCATTCAACAAAACGCCGATATAGACATTGGACACAGTGATGGATATACCATTCAGGATGCCCTTTATGTGGCCGTAATGAGCGAGGACGTTTGCTTGGTAAAACTGCTTCTAAACAATGGCGCAGATCCCAATCGGTTCAATAGCGAATATGGACTTACCGTATTATCTATATGTTGCGCAAACGGTTTCTATGATATCGCCAAGCTGCTTATCGAAAGTGGCGCTAATGTTGATGGCGTAGGTGATACAGGTTTTGAGTACATTGTCTATCCGTTGATGCTGGCTGTAGGGAACGACAATATGGAGATGGTGAAGATGTTGATGGAAAATAACTGTACAATAAACATCAAAGATAAACAAGACGAAACGCCTTTTACGGTTGCAAGAAACCGTGAAGATATAGAAATGCTGGCATTATTACAGGAATATGCAGACCAAAAAGTATTTAACGATAAGGTTGTCTATTTGAAATTTGGCGAGGATCTTGGGAACGGCTGGTGGGAAGTGCTGCTTTGCGAGGTCGATTTTTACGACGCCATGGCCGGGTACAAGCTTTATGACCAAAAGTTTGGAACGTCCTACAAAGATGCGCCCGAGAGGGTAACGGTGATCAACAACAATGATGAATGGTTTTCAAGATATGTTTGCCTTGAAACAGATTTCTTTTTATGGATAGAAGATCCTGCCGACCCTTCCCGTATGATACGTAAAGAGTTGTATGACTTTGCGATCATTCAAAATATCATCAAAAAAAACAGGGATGAAGGGCTGATATTGGCAGAAGTCTTTCAACATAATGGGATTATTTCTTGTGTCATGGAAATATATATCGACATGAAGAATTGAAATGATAAAGTTTATCTCAAAACTTCTGTCGCCAAAGACTTGCGTTGTATTCACCTTTCTTACCATAACGGTTTCCGGATACGGACAGGAAGATCATCCGGAGAGAAAATTGAACTTGGATGTGGGGGCTGACTTGGTAAGCGCCTACGTGTGGAGAGGGATGTATCAGGCAGGAGTTAGCATTCAGCCAACGCTAAGCCTCTCAGCATTAGGGTTTACCATTGGAGCATGGGGAAGTACCGACTTTTCGACACCTTTTAAAGAGATCGATTTTTATCTTTCATACGAAATAAGTGGATTCACGGTAGGCATAGCGGATTATTGGTGGAACGGAGAAGGTACATCCTATTTTATAGATCGCGGCAGCCACCATATTGAAGCCACTTTGGGTTTCACATTTCCCGAAAAGTTTCCTTTGTCACTTGAGATCAATACATTGCTCACAGGAGATGAAGATAAAGACGAAGTCTGCAAAAAATACTTCTCTACCAATATTTCGGCAAGTTTTCCGTTTTCTGTCAAGGAGATAGACTTTGAAATGGGGATTGGCGTTTCGCCACGAAAAGGGATGTATGGCGATAAAGCAGGCATTGCCGCCATCACGGCAAAAGCTACGAAAAATCTACAACTATCTGCAAAATATGCCCTTCCGGTGTATGTCGAACTGATTTTTTCCCCCGCTCAGGATAACGCTTTTTTGGTATTCGGTGTTAGGTTTTAAGTTTGCCAAATCAGGAAATGAGATCGTGAGATCAAAAAAACTGTGGTACGGAAATTGAATGCAATAAATCACTGCCTTTAAGGCAAAATTTTAAAATATAATTTATTTCTATCTGATTATGAGATCAATTCGTTTTTTTCTACCTCTTGTCATGCTAATAGCTATGACAACGGCAACGGCTCAGGAGGCCAAAACCATCATGTCTAAGCTCGAAGAAGCTACTGTTTTTTTCAAGGGGGCAGAGTTGACCTATACTGCAAACGCCACCGTAAACAAGGGTGATAATGAGCTGCTAATAGAAGGCTTGAGTCCTAATGTGGACAAAAATAGCCTTAAAATCAAGACAACCAACAACGTCGTGGTCTCCTCTTTTGAGTTTTCGATTGATTACCTCTCTGCTACAAAAGCGATTGCTCCCACGTTAAAAAAGATTGAGGATTCCATAAGCGTCTTTCAGAGTGCTTTAGATAAGGTGATTATTGATATTAAAGTCAATACCAATATGATAACCCAATTGCAGGAGGGAATCAAAAAAAACATATCAGGCTCTGAGAAGGGATTGGGGATAGATGAGTTGATGAAGGCGATGGATTACTACAAATCTAAGTCCGAAGTGTTGGAGATGAATCAGGTAACCTATAACCAAAAGAAACGTCAAATCGAAGAGTCGATCCAAAAATTGAGGGCACATCTCAATCAGGAGTCGGGAAAGGGCAACAAAACGTCCGGTGTACTCAAATTAAAGGTAACTGCCTTAACGGCAACTCCTACAAAATTGACGATTTCGTACTACACACCTTCCGCTACATGGTCGCCCTACTACGACATCAATATCACCTCCACAGATAAACCGGTGGCAATCATATTAAAGTCTAAGGTGGTGCAAACCACAGGAATAGACTGGGAAAAGATTACACTTCATCTCTCTACCGCCACACCAAGCAACGGCAAAATCGCACCCCTCTTTTCCGTATGGTTTTTGGCACCGCTGAGGCCAATACCTGTGGCAAGAGAGATGAAAATGGCGATGCAGAACAGCTATTCTTATGATGTTCAGGCTTCGTACGCCATAGTCGAGGAGATGGAGGTGGCAGATATGGCTTCACCCATCACCATGGACGATTATGTGAAAGCTACAGAGCAAGCGATGAATGTGGTTTACTCGATAGACCTGCCATATACTATCCCCGGAAACGGAAAGGAGCAAAATATTGAATTACAAAGAAAAGAGGCTGCAGCCGAATATAAGTACTATTGTGCGCCCAAGTTGGACAGCGAAACCTATCTGTTGGCCGAACTTTTGGACCGTGAAAAATTGGAGTTGCTCAGCGCTCCGGCAAACCTTACGTATGACGGCACTTACTTGGGAGATACTTATGTAAATGCGTCTTCTACACAGGATAAACTTAGTTTGACCTTAGGATCCGACAAGCGGGTTACGGTAAAACGAGAGAAGATGCAGGATTTTAGCACCACACGTTTTTTAGGGAACGATGTGATACAAATCTTTACCTATAAATTGACGGTGAAGAACAACCAGAACAAAAGGGTGATGATGGTACTTAAAGATCAATATCCCATCTCAACCCAAAAGAGTATAGAAGTGACCCTTCTTCGTAAAGAAACAACCCCTTGGAGTACCAATAACGAAGAAGTTGGCGTCCTTACTTGGGAAGGAGAGTTGGCAGCAGGCGAAACCAAAACATATCAGATCAGCTTTAGCGTTAAGTATCCAAAAGATTTGAATCTGAATTTGTAAGAGAGTATGATCCCGATCTTTTTTCACCTCCCTCTTTGCGAAAACGACCCATGGTTAGAACCTTACCAAAAGGTCATTCGTAATCGATATGAACGTACTGTGCTTAAAATAAGGGAATTGGCAGGCATGTCGCTACTCAGCTCGATTGCCAATAACCATCTCTTTTATGGTGTACACCTCACATCAGATGGCTGGATACTAAGGGAATGGGCGCCAAACGCAACGGCGCTCTACCTTATTCACGAAGCCAATCAATGGCAACGAACTCCGGAGTTCTCGTTTACGTCTTGCGGCAATGGCAATTGGGAATTGCTTCTTTCGTCTAACGCTTTACATCATGGTATGTTGTACAAATGGTATATGGAGTGGGAGGGGGGAGGAGGAGAGCGACTTCCGGCTTATGCTACGAGGTGTGTGCAGGATCCCAAAACGTTGATCTTTTCTGCACAGGTGTGGAATCCGCCCCAACCTTATAGGTGGCAGTACGATTCGCCGCCCAAGGTAACGCATCCGTTAATTTACGAAGCGCACATTGGAATGGGAGGCGAAGAGCCGCGTGTACACACCTTTAACGAGTTTAGAGAAGATGTTTTGCCACGAATTGTGCAACTTGGCTACAATACCATACAACTCATGGCCATTCAGGAACACCCATACTACGGATCATTTGGTTATCAGGTCTCTAATTTTTTTGCCGTAAGCTCCCGTTTTGGTACGCCGGACGAACTCAAAGCCCTCATAGATGCGGCTCATAAAGAGGGTATTGCAGTACTTTTGGACATTGTCCATTCCCATTCGGTAAAGAACGAAGCAGAAGGGTTGAGCCGTTTTGACGGTACTACCGACCTATACTTTCATGCCGGAGCGCGGGGCGACCATCCCGCGTGGTCTTCAAGATGTTTTGATTACGGAAAGGACAGGACGCTCTCCTTTTTACTCTCCAACTGCGCCTATTGGCTTCAGGAATACCGTTTTGACGGATTTCGTTTTGACGGGGTTACCAGTATGCTCTACCTTGACCACGGTTTGGAGCGTGACTTTAACGGTTATGATGCCTATTTTGATGGAAATCAGGATGAAGATGCCATCACTTACCTCAGTTTGGCCAATCATTTGGTGCATGAGTGCAATCCAAACGCCATTACAATAGCCGAAGATGTGAGCGGAATGCCCGGTTTGGCGGCGCCCTTCTCTGACGGAGGGTTGGGTTTTGACTTCAGGTTAAGTATGGGTGTAGCTGACCTTTGGATTAAATGGCTCAAAGAGCGTCCCGACGAAGCGTGGAACATGGGCGAACTCTATTATGAACTGACCAATAAACGTGCAGACGAGCGCACAGTAGGTTATGCCGAGAGCCATGATCAGGCATTAGTTGGGGATAAAACATTGCTATTTAGGATGATTGATGCAAAGATGTACCATTATATGGATGCCGTGGGTTGCGATTTGGAAGTGGAGAGGGGCATTGCCTTGCACAAAATGATTAGATTGGCCACTTTGGCTACCGCAGGAGACGGTTACCTCAATTTTATGGGCAACGAGTTTGGTCATCCCGAATGGATTGACTTTCCGCGCCAAGGCAACAATTGGAGTTATAAATATGCCCGTCGCCAATGGAGTTTGGCAGACAATACCGATCTACGTTTTAAAGGATTAGAGAGATTTGATACAGCCATGATTCGTATAGCACGCGAGGAAATGCTCTTTTCTGCCCCACCTAAAGTAATGGTACAGGACGATGCTACTAAGGTGTTGATTTTTAAGCGTGGCAATTTGCTCTTTGTCTTTAATTTTCACCCACAATGCTCTTATAGCGATTATTTCTTTGCGGTTGATGCCGGAAAATATTCGATTTGTTTAGAAAGCGATTCCGCTTTATTTGGTGGATTCTCAAGAATTGATAGTAGTATTGAGCACTTTACGATTTGGCGCCCGCCAAATAATAAATTATCGCTCTACTTACCGGCACGAACTGCAATGGTATTGAAAAAAAATGACAAGAGTTTGGTAGAATAAAAAAATATACATACTTTTGTATTGTCAAAAAAGTATAATACAAAAAGTGCAAAAATTCTATGGAAAATCCTTTTATTATCTCCGGCTATTTGAGTCCTGACTATTTTTGCGACAGAGAAGAAGAAACAAATCGAATTATTTCTGCTCTGCAAAACAGAAGGAACATTACCGTGACATCTATCAGAAGATTAGGAAAAACAGGCTTGATAAAAAATGTTTTTTATCATTTAAAAAATTCAAACTTAAGGTTGCTGTATGTGGACATCATGTCGAGCGGATCGTTGACAGAATTTATTGAGATATTGTCCAATGCGATTCTGTTGGACGAAAAAACACATTCTAAGGACTATTTAAAAAAACTTTCTCGACTTTTGACTAACATTAAGGCAAGATTGGTGTTTGACCATGTTACAGGGATTCCTGCCGTCGAAATCGGCTACGCCCACCATAGTGAAGCAGAAATGAGTTTAGAGCAAATTTTTGGCTACTTAGGTAAACAAAAAGCGAGTTATGTGATTGCTATTGATGAATTTCAACAAATAGTTCACTATAAAGAAAAAAACATGGAAGCAATTTTAAGGACTTACATACAACAGTTGAATAATGTTTCATTTATCTTTTCTGGGAGCAACAGACGCCTACTTGTATCCATGTTTAGTGATTATGGTCGCCCCTTCTATCAATCAACTGATTTTATGTTCTTAAACAGAATTCCCAAAGAGATTTACGCCAAATTTATTCATGATCAATTTGCCAAACACAAGCGCCAGATTGAGAGGGAGGATATTGTAAATATTCTTGATTACTACGATGTGTATACATTTTATGTCCAATCGTTTTATAATCGTTTGTTTGCAACCGGCGTGAAGATAATAAATCAGGAACTTATTGAGAAGGTTAAAGCGATTCTTTTGGAAGAACGGGAATATATTTTCCTAAACTACAAAAACTTGCTGACGACAAACCAATTTGATTTGTTAAAAGCAGTTGCCAAAGAAGAAGTTGTCAGTCAACCGACCTCCAAGGCTTTCATGAAAAAGCACGGTTTTGTGCAGGCAAGTTCTCTAAGAAAAATATTACAAACGCTTGTTGACAAAGATGTTGTATATCAGGAAGATCAACATTATAAGGTGTCGGATCTCTTTTTTGCCAAGTGGTTAAAAATGAAATATTAATTGCGAAAGCGATGGTATTGAAAAAAAATTACTAACTTGCGCGGTTAAATCATTGCGAAAATGGCCTATTTGACTTTTAATAAAGCGGAACTTGTTAACCTTGAATACTCGCTAAAACGTGAAATCTTTGCTACCAACAGAGCCGGAGGATACACCAATACCACTATTGTTTGTTGTAACACAAGAAAATACCATGGATTGTTAGTCGTTCCTATTGACGAATTGGGGGGGCTGAACCATGTTCTGTTGTCGGGAGTGGACGAGACGGTGATTCAACACGACAAATCCTTTAACTTGGGTATTCACCGTTACGGAGCTATTTATGAGCCCAGAGGACACAAATATATTGTCGATTTTGAGATCGATAAAAACAGCGTAGTCACCTACCGCGTGGGGGGCGTTTTGCTAAAGAAAGAGATTTTGCTGATGCACAACAAAGATCAGGTATTGCTTAGATACACTTTGTTGGATGCACACTCTCCTACCACCCTTCGTATCAAGCCTTTTCTCGCTTTTAGGGAGGCGCATCGCCTTACCAAAGCCAATATGGAGGCCAACGTAAAGTATGTGCCAATAGAAAATGGAGTTTGTTCCTGTCTCTATCAAGGTTTTCCGCCGCTCTATATGCAGTTGGATGCAGCGAGTGAGTTTGTATCTTGTCCCGATTGGTATTATGGGGTGACCTATCAGGAAGAGGCAAGAAGGGGATTTGATGCGCAAGAGGATCTCTTTGTTCCCGGGTACTTTGAATTTTCAATACAAAAGGGGCAAAGCGTCATCTTTTCTGCTTCTGTGCAGAGAGAGCATCCAAAGGATATAAATAAGTTGTTTGATGCCGAATTGGCCATGCGGCCTGCCCGCGACAGCTACCGAAATTGTTTGGAAATAGCTGCAAAACAGTTTATTGTACATAGAAACGACGAGGCGCACGTCATGGCAGGATACCCCTGGAATGGATACATTGCATTGGATACTTTTGTGGCGCTGCCGGGACTTACCTTGTCCCATCCGGATGGTTTAGCTACTTGCAAAGCGGTGTTAGACACTATGATGCAAAAATATCCGGAAAAAATTGAGAGCGCAGACGCTTCACTTTGGTACTTTTGGACTTTGCAAAAATATTTGGAGGTGACCAACGATCCTCCCTCCTTGTGGCGCGAATTTGGAACGGCTATGAAGGCGATTCTATCGGGTTACGAATTAGGGGCCAACCCCTCTATTCTGTTGCACGAAAACGGGTTGATTTGGGCCGAGGAGGCAGGGAGGGCGCTCACTTGGATGAACGCAGAGGTAAACGGAGTGCCTGTAACGCCAAGATCCGGTTATCAAGTGGATGTAAATGCTTTATGGTACAATGCGGTGATGTTTGCTTTGGATTTGGCACGTCAATCGGGAGATAGTGAGTTTGTACAACATTGGGAGCAGGTTCCGGAACGAACCAAGGAGAGTTTTATGCGGGCGTTTTGGGTAGAAACGCGCAAACATTTGGCCGACTATGTGGGGCCCGAAGGGCAAAATATCTTTATGCGTCCCAATCAACTCTTTGCCTGCTCTCTACCATACAGTCCCATCTCTGATGAAGTAAAGGCAATGGTACTCAAGGCGATAGAATCGGAACTATTAACTCCCAAAGGGCTTAGAACCCTTGCCCCCAAAAATCCGCTATACATTGGGTTTTACGAAGGCAATCAGGAGGCAAGAGACAAAGCATACCACCAGGGAACGATTCGTCCATGGCTCATTGGACACTACATCGAGGCTTGTTTTAAGCTACATGGGGTCATGTTTGCCGATCAAGCGACTGAGTTGCTAAAAGGATTTGAAGAAGATATTGCTATTCACGGAGTTGGCTCAATCGCAGAAGTGTATGACGGCGATCCGCCCCATCAGCCGCACGGATGCCCCTCATCGGCTGCCGGCGTAGCTGAGGTCCTGAGGTCGCTTAGAATGATAGAACTGTTTAAAAAACAAAAGAATAGATAACCATGAAGGTATTGATGTTTGGATGGGAGTTTCCTCCCCATATTGCCGGAGGGTTGGGTACGGCCTGCTTGGGCCTCACTACTGCTTTGGCCAAACAGAAAGTGGAGGTGCTTTTTGTGATGCCTTCGGCGTCCGGAGATGAGGACCAGTCGTCTGTACGGATCATCAATGCAAGTGATATTCCGGCGTTTAGAACGGTAAAAGAGCTAAACACATTTTTCGAAAAGGTGCATTTTCTCAAGGTTGACTCTGCGATGGTGCCCTACGTGGGGCCGGAAGAGTTTGGCCTTATTGCCAATGGCAATGTAGTTCAACAACAGGAAATTTGGTGGAATGAGTTAGGCAAAAAGTACTCGTTTTCCGGTACATATGGCAAAAATCTTATGGAGGAGGTGGCGCGTTACGCCATGGTTGCCGCCACCATTGCCGCAAACCACTCATTTGAAGTGATTCACGCCCACGATTGGCTCACCTATATGGCCGGTATTGCCGCCAAAAGAATATCGGGTAAGCCGCTGGTGATCCATGTACACGCCACCGAATTTGACCGCAGCGGAGAGAACATCAATCGTGAAGTGTTTGACCTTGAACAGCGGGGAATGCAAGAGGCCGACCGAGTGATTACCGTGAGTCATTTGACCAGAAACATAGTGATTCAGCGGTACGGCATTCGTCCCGACAAGGTCATTACTGTACATAATGGTGTTGATTTTCAGGGAAAAGGAGATGCAGAGGTGGAACGCGGAGTATCCGATAAAATTGTCACTTTTTTAGGTCGGATTACCTATCAAAAAGGACCTGAGTATTTTATAGAGGCAGCGGCAAAGGTGTTAAAGAAGTTCCCCAATGTGCGTTTTGTGATGGCGGGAAGCGGGGATATGTTCCACCGCTCCATTCGGCGGGTGGCCAAGCTCCGGATTGCCGATCGGTTCCACTTTACCGGTTTTTTACGCGGGGCAGACGTACAAAAGATGTTTGCCTATTCTGACGTATATGTAATGCCTTCTGTATCGGAGCCTTTTGGCATTTCTCCTTTAGAAGCGATGCGATCCAACGTCCCGGCTATTATCTCCAAGCAGTCGGGAGTGGCTGAGGTGTTGCGTCACGCCATAAAGATCGATTTTTGGGATGTAAATGCCATGGCTGATGCGATTTACGGATTACTTCAATATCCGGCATTGTCTCAAATGGCGGTACGATGTGGTTTGGAAGAAGTAAATAGTTTAAAATGGGATCATGCGGCTACCTTGGTAGCCCAAATATATCAGGAGGTGATAAAATGAAAAAGACAATTTGTTTTTATTTTCAAGTCCATCAGCCCTACAGGCTGAGGCAGTACAGGTTTTTCGATATTGGGAAAAGCGATTATTACTTTGACGATTTTGCCAATAGAAACTTTTTGGAGCGAATTGCAGAACGTTGCTATTTGCCAATGAATCGATTAATGCTCGATTTAATTACCTCCCACAAGGGGGCTTTTAAGGTCGCCTTTTCTATCTCAGGCATTGCGTTGCAACAGTTTGAGGAGAACTCTCCTCAAGTGCTCAAGAGTTTTCAGGCTTTGGCGCAAACCGGAAACGTCGAATTTTTGGCCGAAACGTATGCACACTCGTTGGCCTCTTTGGTGTCTGAGGAGGAGTTCCGCAGTCAAGTGCTGCATCATGCCCATACTGTGGAGCGCCTCTTTGGAGTGCAGCCGGTTACATTCAGAAACACAGAGCTGATCTATTCAGATGCCATTGGCGCCACCGTAGCAGATATGGGGTACCAGACGATGCTGGCCGAAGGTGCCAAGCATATATTGGGGTGGAAGAGTCCTCACTATCTCTACACCAATCCCGTCAATCCCAAGCTAAAACTCCTTTTGCGTAACTTTAATTTGAGCGACGACATTGCCTTTAGGTTTTCCAACCGCGAATGGGAGCGGTGGCCCCTAACCGCCGACAAATTTGTGGGATGGTTGAGCGCGATTGACAAAGAGGACGAAATCGTCAACCTCTTTATGGATTACGAAACCTTTGGTGAGCACCAGTCGATCTCCACAGGAATTTTCGAATTTATGCGTCACCTTCCCGGCGCCATACTAAAACAGGGGGACTTTGAGTTGCTCACCCCGGCTGAAGCTGCGGTTAAACATCAACCTATCTCTATGTTACACACTCCGTTTGCCACATCCTGGGCAGACGAAGAGCGAGACGTTAGCGCATGGATTGGCAATGAGTTGCAAAACGAAGCCATTACCAAATTGTACGCACTGGAAGAGGCGGTTAAAGAGGTCAACGACCCCCAACTTTTCTCCCGCTTCAGGTATTTACAGGCGAGCGACCACTTCTACTATATGTGTACCAAGTTCTTTTCGGACGGCGCGGTGCATAAATATTTTAATCCATATAATACACCGTATGAGGCGTTTATTAATTATATGAACGTAATCAGCGACTTTCAGATCAGATTAGACAAAACAAATAAATAATTTTTTAAAAAATAACATTATGAGTATCACAGTTATTGTAATTATTGCGGTTGCCGTCCTCTTATTTTTCATCTTTATTGGGGTATATAACAAATTGGTCAGACTTCGCAACCATAGAGAGAATGCCTTTGCCGACATTGACGTGCAGCTGAAACAGCGCTACGACCTTATCCCTCAGCTCGTAGAAACAGTCAAAGGGTATGCAAAACACGAAAAAGAGACCTTAACCCGCGTCATAGAACTGCGCAACCAAGCCGTCTCTGCCACCACCATTGACGGAAAGATCTCCGCAGAAAATCAGTTGTCGAGCGTTTTGTCGGGATTAAAAGTGACCCTTGAAGCCTATCCCGACCTCAAAGCCAACCAAAACTTTTTGCAACTGCAAGAGGAGATGGCCGATATTGAGAACAAGCTGGCATCGGTACGCCGCTTCTTTAACTCTGCCACTAAGGAGTTTAATAATGCCGTTCAAACATTTCCCTCCAATATCATTGCAGGTATGTTTGGTTTTACAAAAGCGCAGATGTTCGATTTGGGTATCGACCGCGCTACCTTTGAT
>JAITFU010000096.1 GCA_031281125.1 Prevotellaceae bacterium
GCCGAAGCTAAGGTTCCAAATTTGCCAAAAGCGAAGGTCAGGTTTGTGCGTCATGCAATATATAAATAGGTGACAAATGTTGTAATTTCTGAGGAATATCTTTGCAAAATTGGATGAACTTTAGAATTTTTATGATGAACTGACGTTTTTTTTGGTTTACTTTGCACCATTATAACTTCACCTAAAACGACAATCATTATGAAAAAGCACCTCCTTGTATGGCTAACGGCATGTTGCGTTGTGTGCGCTTATGCTCAGGATCTATCTCACTTTTTACCAGTGGGCAATTACGCTTACGACCCAAGTATTCCCACCCCCGCTTCGTTTTTTGGTCATGAAATCGGTGCGCAGCATATTACGTATGACTTAGCAACTGCCTATTTAAAATCGATTGCCCAAAAATCTGAAAGAGTGATCTTTGAAGATCGAGGACGCACTTATCAATATCGCCCCATTCTCTTTTTGTACATCAGTTCGCCGCAAAACCTTGCCAACTTGGAGCAGATACGAATCGACCACCAGAAACTGTGCGATCATCGCGAGTCGCACAAGTTAGATGTTCAAAAGATGCCTATAATCACATGGTTAGGTTATAGCGTTCACGGAAACGAGGCGAGTGGCATCAATGCATCGATTGCAGTAGCCTACTTTTTGGCTGCGGCCCAAGGACCTGAAATTGAGCGAATTTTGACCAATTCCGTTATCATTATACAACCCGGCACCAATCCGGATGGGATTCAACGATTTACCACTTGGGTCAATAACAACCGCAGTTTTACGGCGGTAAAAGACCCCAACTCCCGCGAATTTAGGGAGCCCAATCCGGGGAGCAGGGGTAACCACTATTGGTTTGACCTCAACAGAGACTGGGTAACCAACAACCAACCCGAAAGTTTTTACCGGTCGCAGCTCTTTTACGAATGGCATCCCACTTTACAGGCAGACTTTCACGAACACGGCAACACAAGCGGCATGTTTTTTTCGCCCGGAATCAAAACAAGCCACAATCCGGATATGCCCAAAGAGAGCTACAACTTTATGAGCATGATTGCCAAGCAATTTCATTCTAAGTACTTAACCGATATTGGCTCTGTCACCTATTCAAAGGAGAGTTATGATGGTTGGTTTACCGGTTGTGGCGACGCGCTTCCTCACTTATTGGGTGGCGTTAGCTTCCTCTTTGAGCAAACCAGTTCACGAGGTCATATTCAGGAGCTTAGCAATGGCGTCACCTTACGCTTTGCCGATGCAGTAAGGAATCAGGCAGTTGGCTCTTACTCCACTATTCAGGCAGGCGTAGAGATGAAGGATGAGTTGCTTGATTATCAGCGAAGGGCTTACAAAGAGGCGCAATTAGAATCGGCCAAATCCCCCATAAAGGCATACGTTTTTAGCAATCCGGAAAACAAGTCGTTAGACGTTGAGTTTTTTCGTATTTTAAACGCCAACAATATCAATGTACATCAATTGAACAGAGACATTACCATTGGGGGTAAAACTTTTCATAAAGCCGACTCTTACATTGTTCCCTGTGACCAGCAAGAGTACAGGGTGATCAACACCATTTTTAGAACAGATTACACTTATGTGGACAGCACTTTTTATGGGGTATCGACCTGGACAATCCCTTTGGCCTTTAGCATGAACTACCAAGCGCTCCTCTCGTCAACCGCCGGATTCATTGGAGAAAAAGTGACCCACATTGAGCCCTCCTCTTTTGCGGCTCCTCCCCTATCGGACTACGCTTATCTCTTTGAGATCAAAGATTTTTATTCCTACAAATTTTTATATCTTCTTTTGGAAAAGGGAATTAAAGTTCGGGTGACGGACACCCCCATAAAAATTGAAGTCAACGGCACAGCGCAACAATTTGGATACGGAACACTCATTATTCCCAGAAGTGTACAAACCATTTCCAACGATCAACTGCATCGTTCTATTGTTGAAGCGGCAAAGGGCATCCCTGTTGAAGTTTTTGCAGTGAATACCAACCGGGGTGATCCCATCGACCTTGGAAGTCCCCGTTTTAAAGAGATCAACATACCAAAAATCGCCCTCATTTGCGGTCAAGGCGCAGCATCAGACGGCATTGGGGCAATCTGGCACCTGCTCGACCAACGAATGGCTATGCCCGCTACTCTTTTGGAGTCCACTCTACTCGGTAATGCCCATATCAACCTCAATAAGTACAATGTAATGGTTTTCTTTGGAAACTTTTCATTTGACCCGCCTGTTGTAGAAAAACTGCAGGTCTGGGCAAAAAACAAAGGCAATACCATCATTGGCATTGGCCCAGCATTCAAGCTGTTAAATGAAATCGATGTGGCAAATATCCATACGCAAAAGGGAGCTGAAAATGCTAACAACGCTACTTATCTCAACTTTTCTGAAATAACAGAAATCGATCCCAACTCCATCATTAGCGGTGTGATTCTTGAGAGCTATCTCGATCCTTCCCACCCCATTGCCTACGGAATCGGGACCAACACCATCAACACCTTTAAAACCCAGGCAACGATCTTCTCTAAACCCACCGGAAAATTTATGGCTCCGGCTTATTACCAAAAAAGCCCATGGTTAAGTGGTTGCATCACCGCTAAGAACATCCAAATGTTATCGGAAACACCTAGTGTACTCGCCTCTAAAAATGTCATCTATTTTGCTGACGACCCGTGTTTTAGGGCTCATTGGTTTGGATCCACGCGATTGCTGCTCAACAGTTTTTTCTTTAGAGAGCTTATGCCCACCCAAAAGATAGAGACACTTAGTGCCTCCCCTCTAACCAATTGAGAAATTGAGAGGCGCGAACTCTGCTGACTAAAATCACCTCGTTGAGTTCGGGTAACAGAGAGACCTTGAGGCGGCTGTTTGAGTATTTAACAATCGATTTGATGGCGTCGATATGGGCAATGCAACCTCTTGAAAGTCTGAAAAAGTATTTGGGATCGATCTGCTCTTCAATGGTATCCAATGTAAGGTCAGAAAGGTGCTTTATCCCTTCGTAAGTGGTCATATAGGTTGACTTTTCCAGAGAATAGAAATAGGCAATATCGCCAACATTTAGCACAATGATTTTGTCGCCCAATTTAATTGTAAATCGCTCTTTATACTCTGTTTGCGGTTGAAATAACTCTCTTATGGCCTTTACATCCAAAGAGGCCAAAGGGACATTTCGTTTGAGCGCCCGCTCTACCGCTTCTACAAAGTCGTCTCTGCCCACCGGTTTTAATAAGTAGTCAACGCTATTGACTTTAAAAGCCTCAATAGCATAGTTATCGTAGGCGGTGACAATGACCACAGGCGCCATCACCTTGGTTTGTTTAAATATCTCGTAACACAATCCGTCCGACAACTCTACATCCATAAAAATAAGGTCGGCTTTATTGTCCCTTAGCCAACTGACGCACCCTTTGATTGGTGGTATCTTCTCTACAACCTCAAAATGAGGATAATGAATATTGATCAGTCTTTCTAACTGGATTTGGGCAGGCACTTCATCTTCTACTATCAACACTCTCATGGCTTTACTTTATTAATGGAATCTTTACCATAAAGGAATCTGCACTTTTTATTATTTCGATCTTCTTGTTAAAAGCAACCGCGTATTGTCCCTCAATATTGGAAAGGCCCACCCCACTCGATTCGTAGGTGCGTTGACGAAGTTGCAGGTTGTTCTGTACCACAATCTTATCTCCTTCGATATAGATTTTTATCAATAATGGGGTATTTGTACTAACCACATTGTGCTTGGTGGCATTCTCGATCAACAGTTGAACACCACAAGGGATAATTCGCTCGCTTTTATACTGTTCAGGAATGGTTACCACAACCTCTAATCCGGTGTCAAAGCGCTCTTTGAGCAGGTCAACGTACGATATCGAAAAATTGATCTCGTCTCTAAGAGAGACCAACATATTGCTCTCTTTATTAAGCATATACCTATATACATCAGCCATCTTTTTAATAAAGTCGCTGGCGCGGTTGGCGTCAATGCGCACCAAATAGTCAAGTACATTGAGGCTGTTGAACAAAAAGTGGGGGTTGAGTTGTTGCTTTAATTGATTGTATTGAAATCGAGCCTTTTGCTTCTTAACAATCTCAACATTTAACGCTTTTAGGTGCGATTTTCCGTAGAAGTAGAAGATGGTGGCGGTGATCCATCCTAACAGTTCTGTCACCAAGGTGGTGGTGACTTGGGGAGCATAGTGCGATCTATGAGGAAAATAGTGCGAAAAAAGTTCGGCGCCTTTGGTGCCTAAATAGAAGCCGGCAAAGCAACTTAAGGCGGCAAAGACCAAGCTTGCCTCCACAGGAAAGTCATTTAAACGGGCAATAAAGAGTATCATAGTGACCGTCAGGATGGTCAAAATGGCACTATCACCCAACTGTGTCCCAAAGAGTAGATAGGCGGTAAGGGCATGTGCTGCGGCAAAACCGTGGATCAGCACATGTTGGGCTATGCTCTTAGAACGGATTAAAAACATATCCTCCCTCTTCTCCTTCTTTAATGCTTCCCATACCGGGCCAAGCGATATGCATGCCTCCAACGTGGTAGTGGTTGGCAACTAAGTATTCAAGCATTGAAAGCCGGGACTTTACGGCTGTATTGGGATCTGTGTCATAGGTGACGGCAACCTGAGGGTAGGGCATCTGAAATGCCATGGCGTGTGTCATGTCGCCCCAAATTGCCACGTTGTCAATAAAATAGATGGTGTGTCCGGGCGTGTGTCCATAGTTGGCCATTGCTTTGATATCGTCAAACACGGCTGTGGGGGTTTGATCGTTGGGGTCAAAAAGATCTAAATCGTACAGATTCATAATCTTGAGTGTATTTTCGTTGGCGCTTTGGGCCTCAAATTTGGACATCATTAACGTAGCGTTTGGGAATACTTTTTGACCCTCTAACGTCAATCCTCCTATATGGTCGCCGTGTAGGTGGGTAATCAAAATGGCATCTATCGATTCGGGCGAAACGTTGATCTCCTGCAAACAGGCAAAAAGCTCTTTGGCAAAACCGGTGTCAATCAAAATGTTTTTTCCGCTCTGGGTGCGGATCAAAAAGGCGTTGGTAGCGCTTGGGTAGGTATTGTCGGGGGCTACGTGGGCAATCATTTCAGGAGTGGCTCCGATCAGAATATTGAGTCCACTTTGGCGTTGGCCTTGGGAAAGCAAGACCACTTGTGCCGTAGATGCTTGGTACATAAAGGTTTGCTGCGCAGTTGCAGAAATGGCAATCATCATCAATGATATTAATGCTAAATTTTTCATTATATGAACTTTATCAATTAATTGGGTTAAAACTGTTCCAATAAAGCTATCCGCTTTTGAATGGGAGGATGGGTGGCAAAGAGGGTCGAAAATCCCCCTTTTTTGGTCAAAGGATGCTCGATAAATAGCTGAGCCACATCTTTTCGCGTAACCGACTCAATTTTTGGATCGGTAGAAATCTTACGTAACGCCATGGCCAATGCCAATGGATTCTTAGTCATTTGAGCGCCACCGGCATCGGCCATAAATTCCCGTTTGCGGGAAATGGCAAAACGAAGAAGCAGCGAAAAAAAGTAACCAATCGCTGCCGCAATGGCCACCACAAGGAGTACCACCGCCCCTCCTCCGCCATTTTTACTGCTGCTACTTCTCCGCGGCGTGTACCACAAAGCACGCATAGCCACCTGAGCAACAAAGGTAAAGATGCCCACAAAGATGATCGATACAATCAAAAGGCGCACGTCCCGATTGCGAATGTGGGTCAATTCGTGGGCAATCACCCCCTCTAATTCGGCGTCGGTAAGCCTCTCGATAATGCCGCGTGAAAGGGTTACGGTGTAACTCTTGTTGTTGATTCCGCTGGCAAAGGCGTTGAGCGAAGAATCCTCAATCACGTTTACTTTAGGCATTTGAATGCCGTTGGCCATACAGAGGTTCTCCACAAGGTTGTAAACACGCTTGTTCTCCATTCTTTCGAGCGGTTTGGACTTGGTTGCAAACGAAATCATCAAAGAATGAAATGAATAGGCAATCAGAAACCACAAAATAGTTGCCCCAAATACCACAGGCGCCCACACCCAAGCATCCTCTTGAAGATAGAAGCAAACCACCCACGTAAGTCCCAACAACAAAGCAGGGAACATCACGAGCAGCAACATCGTTTTAAAATTGTTGGCGCTCTGCTGTCGGAGGATACCTTTATACTTCATCTAACTAAAAGCTAATCTGTTGAGCCGTATCAAAGGT
>JAITFU010000121.1 GCA_031281125.1 Prevotellaceae bacterium
TTAATCCAACGACTGCCCACTATTATTCCCCGTTATCATCAACTGCATATACGCCTCCGGAGTAATTTGGGCATAACAAAAGTGAATGGGGTTCATCAACACCTCTTCTTTCCAAATCTCATAATGTAGGTGAGGGGCCAACGACATACCGCTACTGCCGACGCGGGCAATAATCATCCCTTTTGTCACCTCTTGTCCTTTCCTTACAAAAACATGGCTCAAATGTGCATACACTGTTTTGTATCCATACGCATGCTCAACAGTTACGGTGTTCCCACTTTCACGAGAGGAGCGCACCACATCTGTCACCACGCCCTTTGCCGGCGCCAACACATCGGTTCCTAAGGTGACAATCACATCTAAACCTGTGTGCATACGAATCGTTTTGTAATAGGGATGAATTCTCACGCCCACAGTCGCTCCAACTCTGTGAATATCAAACTCTCGTAGCGGAGATATGTCGGGAATTGCCGACACAATGTCGGGAGTGATGGATGCTGTGATCGCCTCAAATAACCTCTCTATCCTATCCACTTTTTGATCCAATCTCCTAAATATCGAATCGGTCTGAAACACCAAATCGTAGTAATCGGTAGAGCCAAGCGCTTGATACAATGCGATTGTCGACTGTGTGTAGTGTCCAATATCGGGTGGGTCCGACTTAAAAACTGTGCGGTAGATATCCTTATCACGTTCTTCTAAGTTATTAATAACCAAATCTAACGTCTCCATCTTCCCATACAGCAGATCATATTCCTCGGTTAACGATTCTCGTTCACGAATAAGCCTCCTCTCCTCCGGAAGATGAAAAAATGAGGAGAACAAAAAATAGTACAGCACAGCCAATACCATACTGACCACCACCCATGTACCCACTTTTCGGATCAAACCCCCAATGCCCCGCCCTGCTTCGATAAAGCGAAGTTGGTCGCGGTTAAACTGATATTTGCTCATTTACTTTCCTCTAACCGTATTGATCATGAAATTGTATTCGTCAGAAGCAATATTCTCGCTATAATAGTTGTCGGGATTTACATGCGCATTACGGTGATAAACTTCGTAATGAACGTGGGGGCCAATCGATTTCCCTGTACTGCCTAAATACCCGATGACCTCTCCACGGCTCACCTTTTGCCCCTCTCGTACCGGCACATCATTGGTTAAATGAGCGTACCGCGTTTTATACCCAAATCCGTGGTCAATAATTACAAAATTGCCATATCCGTTGTACCCGTAATCGCGTTTGGCCACCACTCCGTCTCCGGTGGCACGGATAGGCGCACCATAAGGGCCCGTAATATCTATGCCATCGTGAAAACGAATATCTCCATACACAGGATCCCTCCTAGGTCCAAAGCTGCTCGATTTTCTAAAACCGGCCTCTCTAATGTTTACCGGAAGTATCGCGGGAACACTCGATGCCATTTTATCGGTCTGCTCTGCTTGAATACCCACTTCGTCAAACGAATAGGACTGCACCACTGCTTTTTTGGACAGTTGGTCAAAACGTTTGGCCATCAAAGTCAAAAAACCGCTATTTTTTGTATGCTCCAAATGGCTGTAACGATCTGCCCCTCCAAAGCCGGCATTTCGCTCCTCATCGGCCACTCGATCCAAACCAAAAATCGGACGATAAACATTGTCATCGCGTTGCCTCAACCTTTCCAATCTGTAGTCGGTTTTTTCCATTTGGTGGTTCATTACATCGAGTTTTGCCAATAAATCGGCATTCTCACGCTTTAATTCAAGCATCTTAGGGGTGTCTAACTTTAAGTAATCGCAATAGAACCAAAAGTAACCAACAGAGGCGACAACGGTACACAAAAATATCCCAAATCCTCTGGAAAATAAAGTCTTAACAGACGTGCGATGCAACTCGTACGCCAACGTTTTTTGGTTGTACCGGTATCTTTTTTTACGGAACATCTATCCTTTTTTCTCTCATTAAAAATGCAAAATTAGATATTTTTTGATAAAAACGCTACTTTTGTAAAGTTTTTTAAAATATATCTTGATTATTTACAATATGACTGCAAACCAAATTCGCCAATCTTTTCTCGAATTCTTTGCCGATAAAGGACACACCATTGTTCCCTCAGCTTCCATGGTGGTCAAAAACGACCCCACGCTAATGTTTACCAATGCAGGGATGAATCAGTTTAAAGATTGGTTCTTAGGAAACACGCCACCCAAACATCAACGAGTGACAGACACCCAAAAATGTTTACGCGTCAGCGGTAAACACAACGATTTGGAAGAGGTGGGGCGCGACACCTATCACCACACCATGTTTGAGATGCTTGGGAATTGGAGTTTTGGGGACTATTTTAAAAAAGAGGCCATAACCTGGGCATGGGAGTTGTTGGTGAGTATCTGGAAGTTGGACCCGGATAGATTGTACGCAACGGTATTTGAAGGGGCATCTCAAGAATCTCTTGATGCGGATAACGAAGCGTCCGAAATATGGGGCAAATTTCTTCCCAAATCGCACATCTTGCAGGGCAACCGCAAAGACAACTTTTGGGAGATGGGCGACACCGGTCCCTGCGGCCCATGCAGCGAAATACATATTGACCTCCGTACCAATGAGGAGCGCCTTAAAAAGGATGGCGCATTGTTGGTGAACACTTCTCATCCATTGGTGATTGAAATCTGGAACTTGGTCTTTATTCAATACAACCGTAAGGCCGATTGCTCTTTGGAACCACTTCCTCAAAAGCATGTCGATACCGGCATGGGATTGGAACGCTTGTGTATGGCGCTTCAGGGCAAACAGAGCAATTACGATACAGATGTGTTTCAAGGAGTTATTAGGGAAATTTCCTTGTTGTGCGGCAAACGGTATGGCCAAAATACAGAAGCTGATGTGGCTATGCGTGTGATTGCCGACCACATTCGCGCCATCAGTTTCTCCATTGCAGACGGACAGCTTCCTTCCAATGTAAAAGCCGGTTATGTAATTAGACGCATCCTGCGTCGCGCCGTGAGGTATGGATACACCTTTCTCTCTTTTGAACAACCTTTTTTACATAAGTTGGTTCCCACATTGGTGAGCGAGATGGGAGAGGCTTTTCCCGAACTCAAAGCACAAGAAAACTTGATTACTAAAGTGATCGAAGAAGAAGAGAGTACCTTTTTGCGCACCCTCTCCAACGGCATCCGCCTGTTGGACACCACTATGTCCAACCTAAAAAATAACAAAAAAATTGAGGGTTCCGATGCCTTTTTGCTCTACGACACCTACGGGTTTCCCATTGACCTTACGCAACTTTTGGCACGTGAACGGGGCTTTGAGGTTGATCTCTTGGCGTTTGAAAAGGAGTTAGAGAGGCAAAAAGAGCGAAGCCGTCACGCTGCTTCTTCCCAAGAGGGCGACTGGGTGCAAATCCATTCGTCTCAACCCTTGGAATTTGTTGGATATGACCACACCCATTGTACGGCACAGATTTTGCGCTACCGGAGCGTAACCACCAAGGATAAAACTGTGTATCAACTTGTCTTACAACACACCCCCTTTTACGCGGAGAGCGGCGGACAGTCCGGTGATACGGGATTGATCATCAATGAGTCGGGCGAAAAAATCGACATTTTGGATACAAAAAAAGAGAACAACCTGACCCTCCACATAACAGAAAAACTACCATCCAACCCATCAGAAACATTTACCGCCCAAATCAACCAAGATCGGCGTCAATCAATAGCCAACAATCACACTGCCACCCATATTCTACATCACGCGCTTAGAACTGTTTTGGGAAACCATATCGAGCAAAAAGGGTCATTGGTACACCCCGACTACCTCCGATTTGACTTTTCTCACTTTGAAAAAGTAGATTTTCAAAAGTTGAGAGAAGTTGAACATCTTGTAAATAAGTTAATTCGAGCAAACATCCCTTTGGATGAATACCGATCTATCCCCATTGAAGAGGCAACCAAAATGGGCGCCATTGCCCTCTTTGGAGAGAAGTATGGCGACTCTGTGAGGGTCATTAAGTATGGCGACTCTGTTGAGTTGTGCGGAGGAACACACGTAACCGCCACAGGTAACATCGGATACTTTAAAATATTGAGCGAGGGCGCTATTGCCGCCGGAGTACGGCGAATCGAAGCCGTTACGGGTGCCGCTGCTGAAAAGATGCTCGACGATCTATTTGACCAACTCAACACCGTAAAAACAGCGTTTCACAACGCCCCCAACCTGCAATTATCGATTCAAAAACTCTTTCAGGAAAACGAAGCATTACGTAAAGAAGTGGAGGGGGCAATTATTGAACGAGTCCATACACTTGGAGAGATTATCAAACGTAAGGCAGAGATAATCAATGGGGTAAATGTTTTTTCCCTTCATGGTCACTACTTACCGGAGGTGATTCGTGGCGCCGCCATGATGCTGCGTAGCGAGATGTCAAACACGCTCTTTGTGGCAGGATATCAGATGGACAACAAACCTCTATTGGCTATAATGGTCACAGATGACCTCACAGCCAAAGGCATCCATGCAGGAAATATTATCCGCGAAGCCGCAAAGTTGATTCAAGGAGGAGGAGGAGGCCAACCATTTTTTGCCACTGCCGCAGGTAAAGAGGCAGACGGATTGCCACAGGCAATCGAATATATTATCAAGCAAGTAACTTCATAATTAAACGCCATGCTCAAAAAGCTCGACCGATTTGTGATTAAATCTTTTATGGGGCCCATGGCCCTCACCTTTTTAATCGTTACGTTTGTACTGGTTATGCAATTTTTGTGGCTCTACATTGACGAATTGGTGGGTAAAGGGTTGAGTTTTGGAATCATTATGGAATTTTTGATGTGGGGAACCGCCACACTTTTTCCATTGGTTTTGCCTCTGGCTACCCTGTTGGCATCCATTATGACGCTTGGAAATTTTGGAGAAAACAACGAACTTTTGGCCATGAAAGCGGCCGGAATCTCTCTTCAGCGCATCCTCACGCCGCTAATCATCATCTCCGTTTTTATAAGTATCGCTGCTTTTTTTGCGTCAAACAATTTGATCCCATTGGCATACAGAAAGATTTATTCGCTTAGGTCGGACATTGCACACACCCGCGAAGAGATCAAACTCCCTACCGGAATCTTTTACAACGGGATCGAAAACTATACGATTCGAGTCAAAGAGAGAGATCCAAAAACAAGCACACTCTATGGCATAATGATTTATGACCACTCTGCCATGCGTGGAAACACCAACGTAACATTGGCGGAGTCAGGTTCCATCAAACTCACATCAGATAAAAAGAACATCGTAATTAAACTCTACAATGGAATCAGGTATCAAGATGGAGAGCGAATTGGCTATTCTGACACCTCTTTTGTAATGCAACGTATTGAATTTGATGGACAAGAAGCAATCATCTCTCTCACTGACTACGGTTTTAAGCGCTCCGATGACGATCGGTTTGGGGACGAAATTATGGCGCAAAACTTAGTAAACCTGGGGCTTCGTCGAGACTCTTTGCAAAACTACTTATCATACACTCAATCAAACTTCAAGTTCCGGTTTCTCCCCTCTTTTAGATACTCAACACAATTAGACACCTCGTACAATAAGAACCTCACCACACTCTTTCCATTGGATACCCTAAAAACCATCCCGCAAACAAAAGAGAGGGAGAACTATATACTTACACAGGTGGTTGACAAGATCAATAACCAAATTTCTATTTGGGAAGGTCTTGATTATGAGAATAAATATACAACTATTCAATATCGAAAGGCATCATTAGAGTGGTACAGGAAGTTTATGCTCTCTTTTGCCTGCATCATCTTCTTTTTTATTGGCGCTCCGCTTGGCGCCATTATTCGAAAAGGCGGGTTGGGAACTCCGGTAATCACCTCTGTCTTCTTCTTTGTAATATACTGGGTAATAGATATTATTGGAAAAAAATTGGCGACAGACGGGGTGATCGTACCTGCTTTGGGTGCCATTATCTCTACCCTTGTGTTGCTCCCCATTGGCATCTTTCTTACCAAGAAATCTACATCCGACTCCTCTCTGTTTAATGCAGATGCCTATATCCAAGCGGTCAACAGGTTTTTTAAGTCTGTTTTTCAACGGAATAAAAGCAGCAATGAGTAAGTCGGCACACATTGTTTTTATGGGAACTCCCGATTTTGCTTTGGGGGTACTCCAATTACTGATCGAAAAGCATTATCATGTTGTGGGCGTGGTAAGTACACCCGATAAGCCGGCGGGACGTGGTCTTGAGAAACAAAGCTCGGCTGTCTCTCTTTATGCACGTTCCCAAAACATTTCGTTGGCCCAACCCACTTCTCTCAAGGACCCTGCGTTTTTAGCCCAACTTAGGGAATGGAATGCCGATCTATACATCGTAGTAGCTTTTAGGATGATACCAAAAGAGGTGTGGAGCCTGCCTCGTTTGGGAACCTTTAACCTGCACGCCTCTCTATTGCCCCAATACCGCGGCGCCGCCCCCATAAATTGGGCATTGATCAATGGCGAAACCGTTACCGGCGTAACCACATTTCTTATTGACCATCAAATCGATACAGGACACATCCTTTTTCAAGAGTCTATTTCCGTTTTACCCGATGACAACGCCGGAACGCTCCACGACCGCCTCATGACCTTGGGCGCCAACATCGTATGCCGTACCATTGATGCCCTAACCTCCGGTAACGCCCACCCTGTACCGCAACCCTCCGTTACGCCGTTACACCCGGCCCCCAAACTCGGCAAAGAGCTTTGCTGCATAAATTGGGATCAGGAACCTCGCCAAATCTGCCGCCTCATCCGAGGACTAAGCCCCTACCCGGCAGCGTTTTGCCTTCTCCAAACATCAACACAAGAGTTAGTGCCCATAAAGGTATATCACGCCATCCCTATCGAAGCTTCTCATACCCACCCCTTTGGCACCATCCTCTGCGACAACAAAAGTTATCTGCACGTAGCGTGCCGCAACGGCTTTATCTCTCTTCTTTATCTGCAAGTTGCAGGTAAAAAACGTATGACAATTAAAGAGTTTCTCCCCGGATTTCGTAACCACCAAGCCCTGTTTGTTTCACCATGACCGCACCTGACTACCTTCACTTTTTGCCCGTACCCATTGCGCCGGTAGTTGTGCTTGCAGACGGAGATTTTCCCTCTCATCCCCTGCCTCTCTTTTTATTGGAACAGGCCACCACCATTATATGCTGCGACGGATCCACCCAAAAGTTGCTCAACTACGGCAAAGAGCCGCACATTATTGTGGGGGATATGGATAGCATTTTGCCTGATCTTCTGAAACGATTTGACGACCGTATTATTCGATCCTCCTGTCAGGAAACCAACGACCTAACCAAAGCTGTTCAATTCTGCATCCAAAAAGCATTCCCACATATCCACATTTTGGGCGCCACAGGCGGACGCGAAGACCACACCATTGCCAACATATCACTTATCGCCGACTACGCCCAACATCTTCAAGTAGAGATTATTACCAACCATGGCATCTTTATCCCCTTGCTTTCTGAGGCCACCATCGCCACCCGGCCCGGAATGCAGCTCTCTATCTTTTGCCTCGATTCCGATGTGTCGCTACAGGCAGCCGGTCTGCGATATCCGGTTGAGAATGTGCGCTTTGACTCATGGTGGAAAGGAAGCCTCAACGAGACCACCGGTGAACGATGCTCTTTCACATTTGATAAGGGACGACTATTGCTCTTTATTGAAACGATGGCCTCACCTTCTCAATAATGGCATTGGCCAAATCAAACCCCCGATGGACGACTACAGCATCCAGAATTCCGTCATAG
>JAITFU010000124.1 GCA_031281125.1 Prevotellaceae bacterium
ACCAAGTATTGCTACCCGTGCTGCCCCTCGACTTGCATGTGTTAAGCCTGCCGCTAGCGTTCATCCTGAGCCAGGATCAAACTCTTCATTGTATATAATTTTAAATGTTGTGTATGTCCCGACCAATTGAATGACGAGGTTATTATTACAAACCTCTACCTAATTATCTCTTTTAGTGCTATCAAAGAACTTGTCTATCCCGCTTGTTTCTCAAAAACGGGCTGCAAAGGTAGGGATTTTTTTTAATCGACAAAATTATTTTGATGAATTGTAATGCTCCCCAATTTTTAGACCACGTTTTAGAGTGATAAATTTGCAATGTTAAACCGGTAAGGTCTCACCTAAGAACCGACGGTTATTGGTCTAACAAATGGGACGCACAATATTGTGCTAATACATATTCGCCGATCGTACCTTGTGAGGTAACTGTTTCTGCGCTGATACTAAAATTCGTACATCGACTGTTGTTGTAAAAGCCTACTTTTGCATTGCCATATTCATCGGTAACTACAGCAGGATTCCAGTACAAAGTACGTCTATAGTCGTCTGATATAGTAGGCAATACTGTGTAATCCGGTGAATAAAACTCACTTACAGAACTGTATCCATCCAACCATGTTTTACGTACTCCCTTTGCACCCTCAACAAGAATCTGATCATCGGGCAAGGTCTCAATAAATACGACGCAGCTAAACAAACCCTCCACGGCAAGACAGCTTAACCTAATGTCAGCGTACCTGCACCTGGCATTTAGAGTTTCATTGATATATATGGATTTGATGGCATTTAGAGGAATGTTTTTATACTTTTGCATCTCCAAACGGTTTGCTTGTGTACGTTCATAATTTATCACAAAAAGCGGCATCTTAAATTTGTATAAAATATATTCTTCTTGATCTTTGCCTATAATGGTATAGAAATCATTATTCATATTCTTTAGTACTGCATGAATATCTTTTCCAACAAAAATTCCTCTATCGTAGATATTGTCCATCTCTGTTGCCAAGTCATAATAGGCTATTGAGGTTGTGCGGCTACGGAAAATATCGTCAGCTTCAGTTCTTCTTTTAGCTCGAACCCTTACTTCCGGTAGCAGATGAGCTTTCTCTGTCATCCTTAATTTTGCCAAAGAATCTGCAATAAACAGAGGTCTTAAATCATCTTCGAGGAGTTCAGATGACTCTTCGTGAATCAGATGCGTGTTTGTCTTTTGAGAAATTTGCACCTGCAATTCCGGATAATCGTATCTTCTTGGCTCAGGGCTAAAGAGTCGTTCCAAGAGTATCCTGTGGTCTTTTTTCTTTCCCTTTTCAGATACACTTAGGATCATGTTCCACCTTCCTTCTACATCAGACACAAAAGAAAAACGTCCTTGATTGTCTGTTACAAAGGTTTGAATAAAACTGTCGTTCTCTATATCGGTCTCCGTTTTTTGCATCAATAACATATCCACATCCACATTTGATTGTGGTTTTTGTCGTACAAGAGAAACAATTTGCCCGTTTGTTTCTATGCCCTGTTCAGCAAGATATTTTGGTTCAAAGAGGTCTATTCCGGCCATCTGTTTCCATGAATAACGACGCCAGCCCTGTACCATCAGGAGTATATCAAGTGTAGAAAGTCGGAAATCATCATCATCTTCAAAATAGTAGTATGGATCGCGGACATATCCTTTTATCTCTGACATCAATAAAAGGTCGGTTAAAATGTTGCGCCTGCTCAACACTTCGTTTTCTGTGTCTCTTACCGATAATGAAAATGTGACAGGTACAGGATTGGCTTCCTTGTTGGTTACAGACAACTCCATAGTAACTAATTCAAATGGGCGGTAGGCAGATTTATCTGTTTTTGCCCTAATCTCTAACCGGTTGTCATTTTTACTGGTAAAAATCAGACGGTCGCATACCACCTCTCCAATGCTGTTATACAGCACAATTTGCGAAACGCCGGCAGGCAACATCGTTTTGTCCATTAAAAAACTGACCTCATTTTCATCGGCAATGTGGGCAAAGAGATAATTTTGTAGTTTGCCGCCGTGTAAGATGGCAATCCCAAATATGTCGGATGGTGTGTGGCTGTTTTTCCGTAACGTGACGGCTATGCTGTCGGGTTGCGACAGGTTGTCTATTTCCATGACTATACCCTGCGGCAGGGGCACGGGCAAATTAAACCGGTATTTTTTTCCGGAATAGTCAACCTCTACAATCGAGCTTTGCCTGTTGGTGTTGGCTTCTGGTGTGTAGGCAAACAAGCCCCGTCCTTCATGCGTACTGTTAAATGCACTGATTTTCTGCCTTGTGTTGTCCAATACCACACCAGTTACCTCTATCGGATTGCCCACTTCGTCTGTGGCTTCAAAAGCCACTCGTGAGGCTACGCCTAAAACCATGTTGCCCCCTTCCGGGAAAAAGCGAAGGTTTACGGCCTTTTCTCTTTGGGGCCGCGCTCTTTTCATCGGATAGTCCCCCACTCCCCATCGTCCGTAATTCAGCATCTTTTTCTCCTCAAAATCGCCTTCATTTTTTGGTTTGTTAAACACAGGCAAAAGTCTGGAAAAGACCATATCGTCGCCAAAATTGAGCATATATTTTGTATAGGCGCGCACTTCGTAAAAACCTGAATAAAATGGTATGTGATTTAACTTAAAATCGCCGTGACACGTACCGTTTTCAACCTTAAGGATACGTTGGTCGATAATCTCTCCGCCCGGATTCAATAACTCTACGTAGAGCGTTTTGCTCAAGTTGTTTAACTGATGCTGTCCGTTGGTGATGTAACAGGCAAACCAAATTGGATCGCCCTGATAATAACTTGTGTTATCAAAATGGAGATACACTTTTTCCTGAGGGGTGTATTTTGAGTAGTCATTGAGCGCAAGGATAAAATGGGCGAATTTAGCCACTTCATCCACTCTTTTTTGACCAAAAGCGGAGAGATTCAGAAGTAACAAGAAAAAGAAGATCGTTGATTTCATAATTTTTCTAAACTATTGTAATTCAAGCGAATATTTAAAGAATTATATCCTCGTATTCGATAAATATTTGATGAGTCAAAATACAATCTTTGTTTACTCATTATCCAACATTTATTCTGATAAGATTCGCAAAGATAAGAAAACTTTTAATTCACTGTAAGTATCCCCAAAAATCCTACAATTTAAAAATGTACAGTAAAAACAATTTTAACTTTGTAGTATGAATCCGGCGAAAATTACGACACCTATTTTTCAATTTTAAGAGAGGTTTCGGGCGGTATCAACACACAACCCCAAATTATGGCTGCACTCGGCGACAAAAGCAGAGGACAAGTAACAAAATACTACTTTTTCGCACCTCTCTCAGTCCATTTCAACCCCATATAAACCTCATTTAACCAAGCATACCGCTCCTGCATAATGTACGTGGTGAGTCCCGAATGGTGAAAAATCTCAAA
>JAITFU010000090.1 GCA_031281125.1 Prevotellaceae bacterium
GCACCTTCTTACGACCAAGAGCAACTTTATTATTGGCATCGGGAATCGGGAAAAAGTCAAGCCGAAGTGGACTACATTATCCAAAAAAAAGGAAAAATCATCCCCATCGAAGTAAAATCAGGAACAAGCGGCAAAATGCAAAGTTTGCATCTGTTCCTCAAAGAAAAGCAAGTGGAATATGGAATCCGTACCTCGCTTGAAAATTTCGCACAGTACGATAAAATCAAAGTTTATCCGCTGTATGCGATTGGAAATATTGTCAATTGTGATGTTTCGTAAAAAAATACAATCTAATTGGCGTTGTGAACAATAAAGCACTACCTTTGCATAAACAAATTTTTAAAATATTAAGTACAATGAAACGACAAATAATTATTATTACAATGGTAATGGGTGTATTAGGTTTTGGCTGTAAAACGGTCAATCAAAATGTGGTAACCGATGAAACTGTTAATGTTACAATTACACAGTTGGTTGAAAAGTACGGCGAACAGGAACAGGTTCGCATGGAAAAAGGCGTGAAGCAGATGGCTACGCTATGGGAAAGTAAAGACGGAACAAAAGAGGAGTTTATTGAGTTTTGCTTGGAAAACTACATAGCCGATGCGGCTGTGCGTGAGCGTATTTTCGGACGTCTATGCAAACAGTTTGAAGCTATCTTTGGTGGTTTTAACAAAATGGCAGTCAGTCTTTTAGAGCCGACTCATGTAACAACTTTTGAATCTTTTCCCATAGACGAGGCTTTTGGCGCATGGAGTCCGACAGCTCATTTCGAGGAAGATTTTTTTGATAATAAAATAGCCTTTTACGTCATGCTCAACTTCCCTTTTTATACGTTGGAAGAGAAAAATGCTTTAGGGCAGGATTGGTCTAGTTTGGAGTGGGGTTATGCGCGGATGGGCGATATGTTCATTTCACGTATTCCTGCCGACTTGGCGCAAAAGATTTCAGATGCCACCACTTATGCCGACAATTATATTGCAGATTACAACATATACATGGGTTATTTAGTTGATGGTGAGCAAAATAAATTGTTTCCGGAAGATATGACATTGATTACACATTGGGGATTGCGAGACGAACTGAAAGCGCAATATGCAGACGCCACACAAGGTTTGGTCAGACAGCAAATGATATACGAGGTGATGAAACACATTATTTATCAAACTATTCCGGTGGAAGTCATCAATAAAAACGACTATACGTGGGATCCTTACCAAAATAAAATATACAAAGACGGAACAGAAGCAGCGGCAACTCCCGAACCATCAACCCGTTACGGACATCTGCTGAACATCTTTAAAGCGATGAAAGCGGTGGATCCATATACTCCGATGTATCCGACCTATATCTCCCGCAAGTTTGACCAGGAATTTGAACTGTCGCAAGCTGAGGTGGAAGCTCTATTTATTAAAATGGTCGGTTCTGAGCAAGTAAAACAAGTTGGCGAGTTGATAGTCAAACGTTTGGGTCGTGAATTGCAACCTTTTGATATTTGGTACGACGGTTTCAAATCTCGGAGCGCCATTGACCCTGCCGAGTTGGACAGGATGACACAAACAAAATATCCCAATCAGGAAGCGTTTGTAAAAGACCTGCCTGTAATCATGACAAAATTGGGTTTCACGCGCGAAAAAGCTGATTTTGTTTGCAGTCATATCACGGTAGATCCTTCGCGTGGCGCCGGACACGCCTGGGAAGCTGCCATGAAAGACGACAAAGCGCGCCTGCGTACAAGAATAGGCGAAAAAGGAATGGATTACAAAGGTTATAACATTGGAACACACGAGTTTGGACACAACGTAGAACAAACCATCACCTTGCACGATGTTCCCAATTACATGATGTGCGGCGTTCCCAATACGGCATTCACCGAAGCGTTGGCTTTTGTTTTCCAAAAGAGAGATTTGGAATTGCTGGGGCATGTCAATAAATCTGCAACAGATGACGAAGACTATCTGACCACTTTGGATATTTTCTGGGGATGTTATGAAATTATGGGCGTCTCGTTGGTGGATATGCGTGTTTGGAAATGGATGTACGAAAATCCGACCGCAACGAAAGAACAGTTGAAAGACAAGGTGATAGAAATTGCAAAAGAGGTATGGAACACCTACTATTACCCCGTCTTCGGCACAAAAGACGAACCCATATTAGCAATTTATTCGCACATGATAGATGCCCCTCTATATTTGTCGGCTTATCCGTTGGGGCATTTAGTTGAGTTTCAATTGGAAAACTATTTTAAAGGAAAAACGGTAGGATTGGAAACGCCCCGTCTTTTTGCCAATGGTCGCCTCACTCCGCAATGGTGGATGAAAAAAGGTCTGAATACCGACCTCTCGGTTGATGCCATTCTGGAAGCAACTACGGAGGCGGTGAAAAAGGTAAAATAAATATAATTATGATAACAAAAGAACAGATACGGTTTTTACTTAATAACGTTGAAACAGAAAGGATTGAGCGAACAGTATCCATAAAGGATACGGATAAATTTGCTCAA
>JAITFU010000117.1 GCA_031281125.1 Prevotellaceae bacterium
ATAGCCTTGTCCAAATGGGCGCGCTCGTGTCCGGCCGAAATCTGGATGCGGATGCGTGCTTGACCGTTGGGCACCACCGGATAAGAGAACCGAATCACATAAATACCCTCCTCAAGCATCTTGGCCGCCATCACTTGCGACAGTTTTGCGTCATAGAGCATAAGCGCACAAATGGCGCTTTGCGTATGTTTAATATCAAATCCGGCCTTTGTCATTTTAGCTGTAAAATAGGCGGTATTCTCATGCAGCTTATCCTGTAACGCAGATGTTTGCGCCATTATTTGAAACATTTTGATGCCGGCTGCCGCTACCGAGGGTGGGATTGAATTGGAGAAGAGATAGGGACGGGAGCGTTGCCGCAACATGGCAATAATCTCCTTTTTTCCGGTGGTAAACCCGCCTATCGCTCCCCCAAACGCCTTACCCAACGTTCCGGTAATGATCTCCACTTTTCCCTTGAGATCAAACAGTTCGGTTGCTCCTCTTCCCGTTTTACCTACCACGCCTGCGGAGTGTGACTCGTCAATCATAATCATAGCGTTGTACTTTTGCGCCAGTACGTAAATTTTGTCTAACGGCGCCACGTTGCCGTCCATCGAAAAGACGCCGTCCGTAACAATCAGGCGAAAACGTTGTGCTTGAGCTGATTTAAGACAATTTTCCAACTCCTCCATATTGGCGTTGGCATAACGGTAGCGCTGTGCCTTGCAAAGCCGCACTCCGTCAATAATGGAGGCGTGGTTGAGCGCATCTGAGATAATAGCGTCATTTTCATCCAACAGCGGTTCAAACACCCCGCCGTTGGCGTCAAAGCAGGCGGCGTAAAGAATGGCATCCTCCATACCAAAAAACTGTGCGATTTTGGCCTCCAACTCCTTGTGTAAATCTTGCGTTCCGCAAATAAACCGCACGCTTGACATACCGTATCCGTGCGAATCCATCGCCTCTTTAGCGGCGTTTATCAGTTCCGGGTGATTGGAAAGTCCCAAGTAGTTATTGGCGCAAAAGTTAAGCACTTCCTCTCCGGTGTTGATTTTTATATTGGCTTGTTGCGCGGATGTGATAATCCGTTCGTTTTTAAAGAGTCCTGCGTCTTGAATCGCTTGTAGTTCTTGAGAAAGATGTGTTAGAAAGGTCATGGGTGGGTATTTTTTGCAAATATAGCCAAAAATAGTTTCACGTTTGACATGAGAAAATTATTTTACTAAATTTGCAAAAAAAATACAGATTAATTTTTGACAAATTATGAAAAAGATTCTCTATTCTCTCTTGGCCCTTTTTGGGGGTCTTGTACTGAGCAGCGGAAGTTGCAATTCTGATCCGTTTAACCCCAGCATCTATGATGAAGGTGAGGTAATTAACGGTGTGCGGTGGGCAACCCGCAATGTGGATACACCCGGTAAGTTTGCAGAAAGTTCATCAAAAGCAGGAATGCTCTACCAGTGGGGACGTAATAAGGAATGGCCATTTACCGATCCTCTTTCCGATACATGGCCAACCGCTCCGGCAGGTGGCACAATATGGGCAGAAGGCTCCAACCCCTGTCCAAAAGATTGGCGTTTGCCCACTAAGGCAGAAATCGAATCCTTGCTTGATAAAACTGTACCACAATTCTGGAGCTTGGTTGGTGCCGATAAAGGGGTTTACCTTGGAACCTTTCCACACCGCATCTTCTTGCCCATCATCAGCATTCGCTTCGAAGACGGTACTATCTCTCTCAACTACAGTGGCGGTTTTTGGAGTAGTACACCCATCAATAGTACTGAAGCATGGGCTTTTGACTTTAATATCGATGAAAATATTTCTGCAAACAGCGTTTATGAAAAGTGTTCTGGTCTCTCTGTTCGTTGCGTAAAAAAATAGGATCAGTAAAGAAAATTATGAAAACTTTTTTTGTTTTTTAAGTTTTCTTTTTACCTTTGCCGCCCAAAATCCGCCGGTTTATGGACGCAAGGGAACATATTTTAGAAACCGCAATCTCTCTTTTTTACTCAAGAGGTTGCAAGGCCGTTACCATGGATGAGATTGCATCGGAGGCGGGTATTTCCAAGCGCACCCTATACGAACATTTTTCCGATAAAGAAGCCCTGTTGGAAGCCGGTATTCAGTGGTGGAACAAAAAGGCTCAAGATGCCATGGAGGTGATTACCAAGGAGGCAGAAAACACATTAGACATATTGCTTAGGGTACACCATTTTCAGTCGGAGCAGATGGTAAAGATGTCCATTGATTTGATTTCTGACATTAAAAAGTATTATCCTCAGGTATTTAAAAATTCGGTACTCGCATCGCGGGAGCAACACCGCCACCGTACCAAGGCTTTTTTATTGAGGGGGCAAGCAGAGGGCATCTTTAGAGCCGACATAAATATTGATTTGATTAACGACCTTTTGGAGTTGATGTTTTACATGATCCACGACAACAATAAAGCGTTGGTTCAAAAATACTCCTACGAAGAGTTTTTCCGCTGCACCACCATCTGTTTTGTTCGTGGAATCTCTACGGAAAAAGGTCTAAACTATATGGAACAACATTATGGTAAAAAGAAAAGATATGACAACACAATGTAAAAGAGCGGGATGGTTGATGCTGTGTGCATTTTTCCCGATGATGGGTTGGGGACAAACTAAAGATACCCTAACAATTAACTTAGAAACAGCCATTCAGGCGGCACTGAGCGACAACCCTGTGATTCAGATTGCCGACTATGAGGTGCAGCGGGTCGATTACTCCAAAAAAGAGGCGTGGCACGGACTGATCCCAACGTTAAGCGGTTCGGCCCAAATAAACAAATATCTTTTGCCGGCAAAGATGAGTATGTTGGGCAACATTATGGACAGCCCTACCAATTATATGGCTTCGGCTAACGTTACCCTCTCTTTACCTCTGATAGTCCCGGCCTTATGGAAATCGATTCAAATGACCGAGCAGCAGATGTTGTTGGCTCAGGAACAAGCCAGAGCATCCAAAATCACTTTGCGTAACGAGGTAACCAAAGCCTACTACCAGATCTTGTTGGCTCAAGACTCGTATCAGGCGCTCAAAGAGGGGTATGATTTGGCCGCACAAAACTACAAAGAAGCCAAACAGCGCTTTGAATTGGGCTTGGCGGCAGAGTACGACTACATACAGGCAGAGGTGCAGATGCAAAACCTTATACCCACTCTTGCACAGGTAGAAAACGGAATCGCTCAGGCCAAATCGTTTTTAAAGGTGCTGATGGGTATGGAGTTATCCATTCCCATAAAGGTAACAGGATGTTTGACCGATTTTGAAAACAGACTGACAGATGTTGCCAATACGCTATCGCTCTCATTGCAAAATAACAGCGATTTGGTCCAGTTAGAGATTCAACAGCAATTGCTTAACAAGCAGTTGCAACTGCAACGCTCCATGCGTTTGCCCACCCTTGCCGGATTTGGACGGTACGGCTACAGCGGAATGGACACCAAAGCCATCTCCTTGAACTTTGGCGGTATGCCTATGCAAACTTCGGCAAGAAACGACTGGTACACAGACGGCTTGATTGTGGGTTTGCAATTGAATATCCCAATTTTTAGCGGATTTACCAACACCATCAAGGAGAAAAAGATTCAAATTTCGGCCAAAACACTCAACGTCCAACGCGCCTACATGGAGGACAACCTAACCCTGCAAGCAACGGTTGCCATCAACAATATGTCCAAAGCCTTAGAGCAAATAGATGCGACCAAAAAAGGGATTCAGTTGGCCCAAAAGGGATACCTCATCTCCCAAGAACGTTACAACAACGGAATGGCCATTATGTTGGAACTGCGCAGCGCCTCCCAAGCGCTCACCCAAGCTAAATTAGCTTACAGTCAAGCCATAGCCGATTACTTAGGCGCACAGGCAGATTATGAAAAAATTAGTGGAAAACAATAAAAATTGAATTATGAATAGTAAAATCAGCATTTTAGTCTTTTCTATCGTCTTGTTGACAGCCGGTTGCAACAGAGGCGGAAAACAGGGTACTATGGACAAGGAAGTCGGAACGGTAGAAACCATTGTCGAAGTAAAGGTACAAACCGTTTATTTACAATCGGTAGAGCAGGAACAGATCTATACCGGCACCATTTTGCCCAACACAAGAAACATGATTTCGAGCTTTCAGGCCACCATGCGGATCGACAAAATTATGGTTGAAGTGGGCGACTACGTTACCGAAGGTCAATTGTTGGTGAGGATGGAGGAGACCAACTACCTTCAAGCAAAGATGCAAGTTGAAAACCTGAAGGTGGACTTTGGCCGCGTGGAGGCGTTGTACCAAAGCGGCGGCGTCTCCAAGCAGCAATTGGATCAGATGAAGGTACAGTTGGAAGTGGCTCAGGAGTCGCTTGCCAATCTACAGAAAAACACCTTCCTCAAATCTCCCGTAAGCGGAACCGTCACCATGCGCAATTTTGACAATGGCGACCTCACAGGTGGACAACCCATTTTGCAAGTGCAACAATTAAATCCCTTAAAAATATTGATCAACATACAGGAGGTCTATTATCCACTAGTAAAACCACTTATGGCCGCATCCATCCGTTTAGAGAGCTACCCTGACGACCTGTTTGAGGCAAAAGTGAAGTTGGTATATCCCACTATCGACCCTGTTACCCACACCTTTACTACAGAAATGGTGGTGAATAACACCAATATGAAGATCCGTCCGGGGATGTTTGCTCGTGTATCGTTTGTTTTTGGCAGCAAAGAGCGTATTGTGGTTCCCGATAGGGCAGTGGTCAAACAATCGGGAGTGAACGACCGTTACGTATATGTATTAAACAGCGATCAGACAGTCAGTTACACAAAAGTAGTATTGGGACAGCGGATGGGCAGCACCTATGAACTGTTGTCCGGCCTCCAAGACGGTGATATTGTTGTTACTGCCGGTCTTACCCGTCTGGTCGATGGAACCAAAGTGAAGGTGGTGGAGTGATGGATGTGCGATATGCGATTTACGCAATACGATTTACACAATACGATTTACAATTTAACAGAGTAATCAAATGAAAATATACGAATCCGCAGTACGGAAACCCGTCTCAACCATACTCATCTTTATTGGAGCTATTGTATTGGGCGTGTTTTCTTTAAATCGATTGTCGATTGACCTTTATCCCGATATTGAGCTTCCGATGCTCTCGGTTATTACCTCATACGCGGGCGCCAGCGCCGCCGATATTGAGCAAAATATTACCCGCAGGTTAGAAAACAGCCTCAACACCGTCTCCAACCTCAAGAAGATCACCTCACGTTCTCAGGACAATATGTCGGTGGTGATCCTTCAGTTTGAGTGGGGATCCAATCTTGACGAAGCCTCCAACGACATCCGCGATGTGCTGGGGCGAATCGAGACCTATTTGCCCGAAAATGCCGATAAGCCAATGCTTATCAAATTCAGTACCAGCATGATGCCTATAATGTACCTCTATGCTACGGCCAATGAGAGTTACAACGGCCTCTACAAATTGTTGGACGAAAAATTAGCCAATCCCCTAAACCGGATCAACGGCGTGGGTGCCGTAAGCATCAGCGGAGCGCCCAAACGGGAAGTGCAGGTAAACGTCAATCCCCAAAAAATTGAAGCCTATAATTTGACGGTGGAACAGATTGGACAGATCATTGCACAGGAAAACAACAATATTCCGGCCGGCTCCATGGATATTGGATCGGAGCGTTATGCCATTCGCATCGAAGGAGAGTTTAGCCAAAGTGAACACATTAGAAACGTGGTAGTAGCCAACTACGGCGGACGAGAGATTCGTGTGAGCGACGTAGCCACCGTTACCGATACCATTAAAAAGAAGACCGTTGAGGAGAAGATTAACGGCCGTACCGGCGTGCGGATCATTATCCAAAAACAGTCGGGCGCCAATTCGGTGGAGATTGCCAACGAAATCAAGAGACAGTTGCCCGAACTGATGAAAACGCTCCCCCCCGACATTCAGATCGGCACCCTCTTTGACACCTCTACCTACATCACCGGAAGTATCAACAGCTTGACAGAAACGGTAATGTACGCCTTTCTCTTTGTGGTGTTGGTGGTACTCTTTTTCCTTGGCCGCTGGCGCGCCACCATTATTATTGCGCTCACCATTCCCGTATCTCTGATTGCCGGATTTATCTATCTGATGTTTACCGGAGGGACTGTCAACATTGTGTCGCTCAGCTCCCTGTCGATTGCCATTGGAATGGTGGTGGACGATGCCATTGTGGTTCTCGAAAACATTGTAAAACACATTGAACGAGGCGCACGTCCTAAAGACGCCGCCGTGTATGGCACCAACGAGGTGTGGTTGGCGGTGATTGCCACCACCTTGACCGTAGTAGCGGTCTTTTTGCCCCTTACCATGGTTGGCGGTATTGCCGGTATCATGTTCAAGCAGTTAGGTTGGATTGTGTCGATTGTGATTGTGGTCTCCACCGTTGCGGCGATTACCATGACGCCCATGTTAACGGCACAAATGCTGCGCTTTAGGGCTTCTCACACCTACAAAGGCATGGGAATCATCTTTAAACCCATTGATAAGTTTTTAGATCACTTGGATAACTTTTATGCCCGAATGGTTTCTTGGACAGTAACCCACCGCACCATGACCATCTTGGGCGCTTTTCTCATCTTCCTCATCAGCCTGTTCCTGCTGACCAAAGTACCTTCTGAGTTTTTCCCGCAGTCAGATAACGGGCAGGTGAATGCAAGTCTTGAGTTGCCGGTGACCGCTAACTTGGAGCAGACCACCTCCATAGCCCACCGTTTGGAGCGCACATTTGTAGAGAAATGTCCCGAAATCAAGATCATTTCGGTCAGTTCAGGGGCAGACGATCAGGCAGGTTTTGCGGCGCTTTTTGGCAATTCGGGCACCAACGCCATCAGTTTTATGATTGTGTTGCACGACATCAAAGAGCGTAAAGCCAACCATCAGCGGGGTATGGAAGAGATTGGAGAAGTGATGCGTCAAGAGATAGCCAAATTGCCCGAAGTGGTCAAATTTAAGGTCTCTCCGGGCGGAGGAGGCGGAGCAGGGATGATGGGTGGAAGCAGTACGGTGGATGTCAACATATTTGGTTATGACTTTGATCAAACCACTGCCATTGCCAACGAATTGGCGGCTAAGATGCGTACCATCAAGGGGGCGCGTGACGTCTCCATCAGCCGCGAAGAGATGAGGATGGGGTTGCAGATCGACTTTGACCGAGAAAAATTGGCCACATTTGGAATCACCACTGCCACAGCTGCCACTTTTGTCCGTAACCGCATTAACGGCATGCTCGCCTCGCTCTACCGCGAAGACGGAGAGGAGTACGACATTGTGGTGCGCTACGACGAACCCTACCGCGAATCGATCGAAGATATTCAGAATATTGTTCTCTATAATGCGCAGGGACGGGCGATTCGACTGAGCGAAGTGGCCTCGGTCGTGGAACGTTTTACCCCACCCAAAATTGAACGCGAAGACCGGCAACGGGTAGTAACGGTATCGACAGCGTTGTCGGGTGCCGCCTTGGGAGAGGTGGCCGCCGCTGCCCAAAAAGAGATCGATAAATTGGTGGTACCTGCCGGAGTCGATGTGGCGATGTCGGGGTCGGTAAAAGAGCAAAAAGAGTCCTTTTCCGATTTGTTTACCTTGCTGATTCTCATTATTATATTGGTATATATTGTAATGGCTACTCAGTTTGAATCGTTTAAAATGCCCTTTATTATTATGCTATCGGTTCCCTTTGCCTTTACCGGCGTCTTTTTGGCCCTTTGGGTTACCAATATCCCTCTGAGTATGATTGCCTTAATCGTATCCATCATGTTGGTGGGGATTGTGGTCAAAAACGGCATTGTGATTGTTGACTTTACCAACTTGCAACGCGAACGCGGCTTGCCTCTTAACGAGGCAGTGATTACCGCAGGTAAATCGCGTCTGCGTCCGGTATTGATGACGTCGCTTACCACCATCTTGGGAATGATCCCATTGGCCATTGGCGGCGGAGAAGGTTCAGAGATTTGGCGCCCCATGGGTATTGCCATTGTAGGCGGCCTCACCTTCTCCACCATTTTAACATTGTTGGTCATCCCCGCCGTCTATTCTGCCTTTAATTCCGACAAAATCAGCACAGAACGCGCAGCCAACAGAATCGACGTGTAATCGAATTAACAAAGTAAAAAGAGAGACATGAAAGCAGTATTTATCGTTTACGGACAATCGTTAACACAACCCATCGAAAACCTTTTAAATAAATTAGAAATCCGCGGTTTTACCCGATGGGAAGAGACCCACGGGCGAGGCAGCGTTTTGGGCGAGCCTCATTACGGCACCCACGCCTGGCCCTCTAAAAACGGTTCTATTCTCACCATGATTGACGAACAAAAGGCAGAAATTTTGATCAACGCCCTTACACGTTTGAATCAGAAAACGGAGCAGCAAGGGTTACGGGCTTTTGTATGGGATGCCGCTTTGGGGATATAACATGGAATCAATCAAAGAGTTATACAAAATCGGGCACGGTCCGTCGAGCAGCCACACGATGGGGCCTAAGAATGCGGCCATCCGGTTTGTCAAAGAGTATCCTAATGCTCAATCCTTTAGAGTTACCCTCTACGGAAGCCTTGCCGCCACAGGAAAGGGACACTTGACCGACAAAGTGATCGGAGAAGTTTTTGCGCTGCATCAAAAACAGTTAGAGTTGATCTGGGAGCCTCAAACTTTTCTTCCGCCCCATCCCAACGGTTTGGTGTTTGAGGCCATTGACAGTAGCGGAGTGATCATCAAGAAGTGGACCACCTATAGCATTGGCGGAGGAGACCTTAGCGATACAGGCAAACGGGAACCTAAGGCAGAAAAGTACAGCCAATCGACTATGGCACAGATTTTACAATGGTGTCGAGAAAACGGTACCACTTTTTGGGAATATGTGACGATTCATGACGACCCCGACATTTTGGATTACTTGGCAGAGATTTGGAAGGTGATGAAGGGCGCCGTAAAACGCGGATTGGAGAGTGAAGGGGTGATCCCCGGAGGGCTTAAACTTCCGCGCAAAGCGGCTTCGTTTCACATTAAGGCTAAGGGATTTCAGGGCACCATGCAGCGGCGGTCAATCGCCTTTTCCTACGCTTTAGCCGTAGCAGAGGAGAATGCTTCCGGCGGGCTGATTGTTACGGCGCCCACCTGCGGCTCCTGCGGCGTTCTCCCCGGCGTAATGTACCTCAACCAAAAGCATTACGAATTTAGCGACAAACAGATCATTCGCGCATTAGCTACCGCCGGACTGATTGGCAACATTGTTAAAACCAATGCCTCCATTTCGGGTGCAGAGGTGGGTTGCCAAGGAGAGATTGGTACCGCTTGCGCCATGGCCTCAGCGGCAGCGGTACAACTTTTTGGCGGCAGCGTTGCCCAAATCGAGTATGCCGCCTCTATGGGAATGGAACACTTTTTGGGACTCACCTGCGACCCGATCAACGGATTGGTGCAAATTCCATGCATTGAACGCAATGCCTTTGCCGCAGGCCGAGCCATTGACGCCAATATGTACGCCCTGTTGTCGGATGGATACCACTTGGTCAGCTTTGATACGGTGGTGGAGGCGATGAAGCGCACCGGACATGATTTACCAAGGTTGTATAAGGAGACGGCGGAGGGGGGGTTGGCCAAGATTTTTCAAAATTGAGGGTATCAATAAAATGAAAAAATACACAAAAAACGAAATAGGAACACAATATGGATGACTCAATCATTGCCATTATCGCTGCCGTAGCCATTGGATTGGTCCAGTTGGTGGCAAGCGTAAACAAAAAGAAGCGGGCGCAGGAGCGTCTTTCTCAAACTCGAATGCAAAGTGAGTGGTTTATTTCGGAAGATCCGGAGATGGATATGGAGGAGGCAAAAGAGCCTGAAACCTTTCTAAAAAAATATTCGCTAGGAGTGGCTGATCCTGTAACAACTTCTCCCATAGATCAAAGCGAGGAAGAGTGTGCAAATGCCGAGGAGTCGTTTTTAGACGATTTTACGCCTGAAAAAGCAATTATTTTCTCAGAAGTATTAAAAACTAAGTGGAATAGTTGATTATTCAAAATCTTTGATTATCTTTGTCGCAAAGAGTTTCGTTCTGCGGGATTCTTTTTGCATTATTAACAGAATTGATTTATGTCAAAAATTCACTACGTAACGGCAGAGGGATTGGAGAAACTCAAAGCCGATTTAAGTCAGATGACCTCTGAACGACCTGTGATTTCCCGTCAAATTGCGGAGGCGCGCGATAAGGGCGACCTATCGGAAAATGCAGAGTACGATGCCGCAAAAGAGGCACAAGGTATTTTGGAAATGAAAATCGCCAAACTTGAAGAGATGATTGCTACAGCCAGATTGATCGATGAATCTCGAATCAATACCACATTTGTGCAAATGTTGAATAGGGTAAAGATTAAAAATCTCTCGAATCAGATGATTATGGAATATACATTGGTGGGGGAGAGCGAAGCAAATTTAAAGGAAGGAAAGATTGCCGCCGCCACTCCCATCGGAAAGTCGCTAATTGGCAAACAAAAGGGTGATATTGTGGAAGTTGTCGTACCATCGGGTATTTTAAAATTTGAAATTTTAGAAATTGCAAAGTAGTATGGCATCGATATTTACAAAGATTGTGCAAGGCGAGATTCCTTGTTACAAAATAGCCGAAGACGATCGTTTTATTGCCTTTCTCGACATTCGCCCCCTTCAATGGGGACACACCCTTGTGGTTCCCAAAAGGGAAGTCGATTACCTGTTTGACCTCTCTCCAAAGGAGGTAGGAGACCTCTTTATCTTTGCTCAACGTGTGGCACAAGCGATTAAAAAAGCGATTCCATGTAATCGTGTAGGAGTGGCTGTGTTGGGTTTAGAAGTGCCCCACGCCCATATCCACTTGGTTCCGCTAAACAAGGAAAACGACATTAACTTTTCTACTTCTCGTTGTACATTGACTCAGTGGGAGTTTGTGCATATTTCAGAACTCATTATCAATGCCTTTCACTCATGAAGATAAGAACTATTTTGAGTTTGCTTGGTCTATCCACCCTTTTTTTTGGGGCTTGCCAACCGGCTTCTCATGCCAAAATCGAGGGGAGTTTTATCAACTTTTCAAATGATACCATCGCGTTATTTCGGTTAAAAATAGATGAATTGGTTGCTGTTGATACCATTATAACCGACAGCCGCGGAAGCTTTACCACACGTGTAAAGATGAGAAGCGGTTTTCCGGAGTTTTACTACTTGACTCATAAGGGGGTAATCATGTCTCCCCTTTTGGTTTTACCGGGGGATCGGATATCTGTCAAAATTGATACGGCAGAACATATCTATTTGATTTCAGGATCGGTCGAATCTGAGTACTTACGTGAAGCGGAGTTGGCAATGGCAAAGGCGCGGCATCGATACGACTCCCTCATGTTGAGGTATGTCGTTTTGGATAAGAATAGCCAAGAGGCCAATGCAATAAATTATGAATTGGGATCAATATATGTGAAACAGAAGCAGTCAGCCATCAGATTTCTCTTTAACCATCCAAACTCCATGGCATCTGTACATGTACTTTTTCAGCAATTTTCTGACGATCTTCCTCTTTTTGCCCACCTGAATGATGCCATCTATTTTCAACGTTTGTACGACTCTCTGAAGCCACTGTATCCCAGATCTCCATTTATTAGCGCACTCCGTGACCAAAGTGAATGGAGAAGACGGCAGGTAGAGCTTGACGAAAAGCTTAGCAATGTTCAGGTACTTGGATTCCCTGATATTCTTTTGCCCGACCTGCAGGCAAAACCTGTGGCGCTATCCTCTTTGCAAGGGAATGTGATCGTTCTTTCGTTCTGGATCTCTCAAGATGCACGGCAAAGAATGGCCAATCAGGAGTTGCTCGAACTCTACAAGAAGTATCATCCAAAAGGTATGGTCCTCTATCAAGTCTCTCTTGATGTTGATAAACCCACTTGGGCTAGGGCTGTTTCGGAGCAAGCTTTGCCATGGATAAGCGTGTGCGATGGGTTAGGTATAAGAACGCCTGCTGTTTCTACGTACGCAGTTACCCAAACGCCTACACTCTTTTTGATCGATCAGGCAGGCGACATTGTTGGGCGCGACTTTACTACGGAAACTCTTGCGAAGGAGTTAGCAAAACTATTTAGGTTCTAATTTATTTTCACCTCCACAGACGTTGTCTCCTTACTCTCTTCACTACCTGACCGCTTATCTTCGGTCACAGTTATCTTTATGTCCTGTTTTAGCAGTTTGGAGATCGCAGAGTATGGACCGGTGATAATTTCGTCTTCATCAGTAAGTCCTTCTGTAATCTGAATATGGCTATGGTCCTGAATGCCGGATCTGATGCGAACTGTTTTTACAATTTTATCTTTTTCACGGTTGACCACAACAAAAACCAACTCAAAGACCTCTCCGGGCCGAGCGGCATTTTTTTGCTCTTCAGAAACCAAGTCGGAACGAGTGGTGATACATTGTATAGGAATAGCCAAAGCATTTGAGACAGACGTGGTTTGAATGGCCACAGATGCCGACATACCGGGTCTAAAGGGGTTATCAAACCGAGAAGATGTCAAATCCTCATAAGAAGAGGGTAAAATATAGATTTTTACCTCAAAATTGGTGACTTGATCTAAGGAGGTGAGGGCGCTTTTTGCAGAATTGGCAATTTGGGTAACCACTCCGGTAAATACCATATTGGGGTAGGCATCAACCTCAATAGATGCCGTATCGTTCTGCTTTATCCGTACAATATCGTTCTCGTTTACATTTACCAATACCTCCATCTGATTGGAGTTGGCAATGCGAAGCATCTCTGTACCTGCCATTTGTAGAGTTCCTACCACGCGTTCTCCCTTCTCTACGTTGAGTTTGGACACAATTCCGTCAATGGGAGAGAGGATAATGGTTTTGGAGAGGTTGTCGGCGGCCTCTTTGAGCGCTGCCTCTGCACTCTCCACATTATATTTTGCCGAATTAAGTTGCTCTTTTGTCATATCATATTGATATAGAGAGGATTCGTATTCAGCATCAGATATTGTCTTTTGCTCGTAGAGCGTCTTATTGCGCTTATACGAAAGCTCAACTTGGCGAAATTGTGCCTCTTGTTGTCCCAACTGCGCCCGTACCGATTTGAGATATGCCTGTGCCCTTTCGAGCGCAGAGAGATAGATATCCTGTTTGATTTTGATCAACAATTTTCCTTTGGTCACAATATCCCCTTCCTTTACGTGGAGTTCCACAATCTCACCCGAAACGTCGGGGCTGATTTTCACCTCTACAACCGGTTGGATTTTACCATTTGCAGGGATAATTTCGGTAATGGTTTTGTAAATGGGCTTTGTTGTGGTTACGGCAATGCCTTTATCTTCTTTGGACCTTACATAGATAACAAGTCCAACAATCGTTAGCAGTGCAAACAAAAGAATCCATTTAGAGCGATTTTTTTTCTTTTTCTTCTTCATATAGGCTGACTTAGGAGATAATAATTAAAGGGAGATGGGAATACCCTTATAGAAATCGAGGATTTTTAGTTGAAATACGTATTGATATTTTGCCTGAAGGTTATCAGACTGAGCGCGAAACAGATTGGTTTTTGCCACCGTAAAATCGGTTCCATTCAACATTCCTACATCCAACTTCTGCTGCACATATCTAAACGACTCTTCCATTGATGTAACGTTGTGGAGGGTTGCTTTATAGCGCTCAAAGGCCGAAATGGCGTCGTTATTGGCTTGCTGAATCTCTTTATACAAGAGCTGCTGCCTGTTCCTCATATCGATTTGCGCCTGTTGTACCCCCAATCTGGCGTTACGAATGTTGGTGGCAATGGTCCTGCCCGACAATATGGGGATACTGAATGACAACGCGATGTATGGATTTTTATTTGAATTAAGCTGCTCAAAGAGAGAAGAAGAACGCAGCTCAATGGGAGGCATATCAAGAGGATTATCTAAATCGATGATCGTATCGCCATTTTTGGCCACTTTTGTATCGGGATTGTAAGAGGAGCGCACACCCGTAGAGAGGCTAATGGATGGAAAGCGTTGCCCTTTTGCAACGGCCAACTGTCGTTCCCGCTGTTCCAAAGTGTATTCGCCAATTTGAATTTTTGGCAGAATTTGAGAAGCCTGATAGAGTTGCTCCACCGAAGCGCCCATATATCCAACAGTGTCCACCTGAATTTGAGGAACAACCACTGAAAAGTCCGATTCGTTGGATAGGTCGAGCAATTGAATAAGAGAGAGAGAAAAAGTTCTTACCTGATTCTCCGCGTTCACCACCTGGACCTGCTCTGTGGCCAATTGCGCCTGCATCTCCAACAGACTGCTGTGCGCAAGCGTTCCCGCATCTACCAATTTCTGTGTTCTATTCACCTGCTCCGTTACACTCTGACGGCTAAGTTTTGCTGTTTCCAAAACCTCCTGATACAAAAGCACATTCAAATATGTGCGGGCGATTTCTATGGAAATATCGTTTTTTAGTTGCTCTACCTCCTGTCCCGATATCTCCAACTGGGCCTGATTGCTCTTAATGGTATTCACCTTTTGCAATCCCTTAAAAAGATCAATACCTGCACCAATAGAGGTAGAGCCGATTTGCGTTAATTTATTTTTGGTGATGGTAAAGTCTTGCTGATTGAGGCTACGTCCCCATCCAAAGCTGTAATCGGCATTAAAACCTACAGAGGGGGCCATCGCCCACTTTGACTGCTCCAATTGATTCTTGTCGCGCTCTATTGTCAAACTTTGCTGTTTGATGTTGAGGTTATTGTCTAATGCGTATTGAATACATTCTTGCAATGTCCACTGTTTTTGGGCATTAATAGCAATAGCCGACAAAAAGAACGTCGACAGAAGAATCATTTTATATAGTCGGTTCATCCCAATAAAAAATATGAACGCAAAGATAATGGTTTTTCTTGATTACACAAATATCGCCTGATTGGTATTCGATTTTATAGCAAAACGTATATCGAGCGCCATATCGTTGTCGTAATAAAAAGAACCGAGTGAGCGTGAATATTTGATTTCCATACCTCGGGAGCGCAATTCGTCTATGATTTCGTATAACGTACTGCGACTGATAGATAGACGCTCCGCAAACTCGCAAGGCGTTCCGGTACGTTCCTGACGGATCAGTTTATCTAACATCGAGAGCTTCTCCACAAAAATAAAAAACTTCATATCATTCGCATCTTATTTGTCAATACAAGGTGTAGTAAACAAATGAGAAGCTACGGAATCCTCCACACATCGACCTCCTGCCTGCTTAGGTCTTTCCATAACAGCCGTAGCTCCTCTGTTTGTCGGTACAAACATAAAGCATCTGCTTTTTAAAATGCGGTAAAAAGTAAAAAGTTGAAGAAGAAAAAAATTTAAAAATCGCCAATAGATGTAAACAAAGCTTTTAGGTAAGGAAAAATGGATGGAGCGAGCTTAGAAACAGGGGCAAAAAGAAGGGATTGGTGGCTGTCTTGATGAGGAAAAAAGGGCCAGAGGTGGTCAAAAGCCAGAAGCAACCAAATGCAAATACTCAAAATAAAGGCCATTTTTGCCACAGAAAAGAGGATCCCAAAGAGGCGATTAAAGAGGCCAAGCGCAACAATTTTGATGATTCTGTCGGCAAGCTTACCCACAAAAACGACACCTAAAAGCACTACAACAAAGGTGATAGCAAAAGAGATAATCGTTACTGCCGTTTCGTTTTTGTCTATCCACTGAGAGATAAACGTGGCGGCGTAACCCGAAAAGTGCAAGGCGCAATAGATACCAAGCAGGAGCGCCACAAGCCCAAAGAGTTGGCGAACAAATCCTTTCCATACGCCAAAGATCGCTGCCACAACCAGCAAGGCGATAATAATAATGTCAATGTAGTTCATAATGGGTGCAAATGTATAAAATTTAGATATAAGTTATACCTTTGCACTTTCTTAGGAGTATCCAACTATGAGGTTCACAGAGTATAAGAATTTAGATTTGGCCGCTATCAACAAACAGGTGTGTGATGAGTGGCAACAGGAGAAGACGTTTCAACGCTCTTTAGAAGAGCGAAAAGAGGCTCCGACTTTTGTCTTTTTTGAGGGACCGCCCTCGGCAAACGGAATGCCGGGCATTCACCACGTGATTGCACGCGCCATTAAAGACGTCTTTTGTAGATATAAGACGCAAAAAGGGTTTTACGTAAAACGTAAAGCGGGATGGGATACGCATGGTCTGCCTGTAGAGTTAGGTGTGGAGAAGATGTTGGGTATCACAAAAGAAGATATTGGAAAAAAGATTAGTGTAGAGGAGTACAACGCCGCTTGCAGAAGGGAAGTAATGAAGTTTACCAAAGAGTGGGAGACCCTTACCCAACAGATGGGATATTGGGTGGACATGGGTGATCCCTATATCACTTACGACAATCGTTATATTGAAACTCTGTGGTATCTGCTTAAAGTCATATATCAAAAAGGGTTATTATATAAAGGTTATTCGATTCAACCCTACTCTCCGGCCGCCGGAACGGGACTATCTTCCCACGAACTCAACCAGCCGGGGTGTTATAAGGACGTAAAAGATACCACCTGTACAGCGCAATTTAAAGTTGTGCGCAACGATTTGTCAGAGAAGTTGTTTTCCTCATCCGACGAAGATATCTTCTTTTTGGCATGGACCACCACACCCTGGACATTACCTTCTAATACTGCACTTTGCGTGGGGCCAAAGATTTCATACGTGCGGGTTCGCTCCACAAACCCATATTCAGGTCAGAAGCAAACTTATATTTTGGCAAAGGATTTGATTGATCGCTATTTTGGTTCAAAAATAGAATTTGAAGTGTTGGAGGGTGAATGGGCAGGAGACGATTTGACC
>JAITFU010000162.1 GCA_031281125.1 Prevotellaceae bacterium
TTATGTATATTGGTCCTCAGGGTATTGTACATGGGACGACCATTACTTTGTTAAATGCTGTCCGAATGAAGAAAGAGGAAGGAGTGAGAAATCGCAAATCGAAACTCTTTGTCTCTTCGGGTCTGGGCGGGATGTCCGGCGCTCAGCCAAAAGCCGCAGTTATTGCAGGACTGGTGGGCGTTGTGGCCGAAGTCAATCCTAAAGCAGTACAAATCAGACATTCACAGGGATGGGTAGATGAAGTATATTCGTCATTAGATCAATTAATTAAGCGTATCAAAGTGGCTACCGAACAGGGCGAGTCTTTATCCATTGCATATCAGGGCAATGTGGTAGAATTATGGGAACGATTGGCAGACGCGGAAGTGGAAGTTGATTTAGGCTCTGACCAAACATCTCTGCACAACCCTTGGTCAGGTGGATATTACCCTGTTGGTTATAGTTTTGAAGATTCTAACCGTTTGATGGCAGAAGATCCGCTTGCCTTTAAAGCCGCTGTTCAGGCATCACTGCGCCGCCACGTGGCCGCAATCAATAAACTTGCTGCCAAGGGAATGTATTTCTTTGACTACGGCAACGCCTTTTTGTTGGAGTCAAGTCGTGCAGGAGCCGATGTAACCCTGCCGTCGGGAGATTTTAAATATTCATCTTATGTACAGGATATTATGGGGCCACTATTCTTTGACTACGGATTTGGGCCTTTTAGATGGGTGTGTACTTCGTCAAATCCTGAAGATTTGGAAGTTACCGATAGGATTGCTTTGGAAGTGTTGGAGGAGCTGATGGCTTCTGCGCCTGCGGAAATCGTTCCACAGTTGGCCGACAATATTCTTTGGATACAAGAGGCGGGGAAGAATAAGTTGGTAGTAGGCTCCCAAGCGCGTATTCTCTATGCAGATGCCGAGGGGCGAACAAAAATTGCTCTTGCCATGAACCGCGCCATTCGGGAGGGCAAGATTTTGGCGCCGGTAGTACTGGGACGCGACCATCACGACGTGTCGGGCACCGATTCTCCTTACCGCGAGACCTCTAACATATACGATGGCTCGCGGTTCTGCGCCGATATGGCGGTACAGAACGTCATTGGGGATGCTTTTCGCGGCGCCACCTGGGTATCGCTGCACAACGGCGGCGGCGTGGGCTGGGGCGAGGTGATGAATGGCGGATTTGGTATGGTGATTGACGGGAGTGACGAAGCGGACAGGCGCATACGCCAAATGTTGCACTGGGATGTAAATAACGGAATTACGCGGCGCGCATGGGCGCGCAACAGCGGGGCGATCTTTGCCATCGAGCGCGAAATGGAGCGAACACCGCTGCTCAAAGTTACGCTGCCTTTTATTGCGAAAGAGAAGTTGGTGGAAGATGCGATCGTTACTACGAAAAAATCGTAATTTTGCAAAAAAAAACGAAAACCTATGAAAAAAATCACTTCCACTTTTTGCTTGTACACTGCTTTTCTACTGTTTGTATCATGTCAATCGCTCCAAACTGAGTGTCCGGTTATCGAAATCGACAACCCTGCAGGCTCCATTGACCTCAACATCTCTGACCTGCTCGACAACATTACCATCGTCCCGCTAGAAACAAGAGACGACTTGCTCTTGCAAACGGCAGGGACTACCTTTACAGTTACAGATCACTATATCTTAGTCAAATCGAGTGAGAAATTGCTTCAGTTTGATCGTAACGGGAATTATATCAGAACCTTGGCAAATAGAGGTAGTGGCCCTAACGAGTTTAACATGGTCATGACCTCGCTTACAGACGAAAAACGCCAAGTGTTCTACTACGCCGATGCCAAGGCAAACGCACCTGTCGCCTGCATCGACCTGAATAGCGGAAAATTTATAGCATTTCCCAACCCGGACCTTGCCCCCTCTTCTATTCGGGAAATAGATGGGGAAGGCAATATTTATGGGTATTCTTCGTCGTCGCTTATCAGTGCCGGAATTGTCACAAGTGGGATCAGGGTAACGGGGGTATCTGCAACTTTACAAAAAGCACCCGACTCTCTTGCTTTAGCATACATATATGATCCTTATGATAATCGCACAACAACCTTGCAGGGGAAACACACCTTTGACGCCGACAGCCGTCGCCCGATGTTATTCAGGCAAGGCGATTTTGTCTCCTTTCTCTTTTTTCCCTATTCCGACACCCTCTATAGACTTGACGGAGGCGCGATGATTCCCCAGTATGTTCTTAAATTAAAGAACCAGATGACCGATATGCAAAAAGGAGGTATCACTTTAGATTTTACTGTGTCCGGTAATTGGGGGTCGATTATTAGCTTGAGAGACTCAAAGGTGACCATCATTGAAAGCGGTGGAACCATAAGCAGTATCACCGTATTAAGACCTCTTAAAGCGTATCTCTTAATAGACAGGAATAGAGCACTCCACACCATCCGCTCTCTTACGATAGATCCCATTGCGCTAACCATTGACATTGTTGACTACATCAAGCTGACAAGCGAGCAGCGCGACAATAAAATAAAAATTCAACCCATGCCTGCCGTTTCGGGCAAGTGGGGCCATTTTAACATTGAGGCCTCCGATATGACAGCATTAATCAATCAAGCCTTGGAAAGCAATAAACTCTCTGCTGTACAACGAAAAACGCTTCAAGAAGTGGCTGCAAAAATCGACGACGATAGCAATCCTGTCTTGATTATCGGAAAAATAAAGTAAGCATATTGATTGACGAGGTAACGGAAGAAGGATTGTATAAAGCGTTCAAAACACAAGTCAAGGCATTGGAAAAAGGGGGTGCAGGCGCCAACATCATAGGTGGTTGCTGCGGAACCACTCCTGATCATATTAAAGCAATCAAAGAGGCTGTCCTATGGCAACAGAAACCGAGATAGAAGATAGACTGAATCAACAGACTTCTCGAATTAATTGTTTTGCCAACAAAGGCATCCCTTGAGCAGCGTTCATTCGAATGGTTTCTACCCGGTTCCGGATTCCCGATATCGGTGGTATTTGGGGATCAACTACATAGACGATGGCAGAATTCTTTGCATAATGTATCAAGGATGCAGCAGGATAGACGGCTAAGGAGGTGCCTACCACAATTAGAATATCGGCTGCAGAAACAATATTAACCGCCTGCCCCATCAAAGGTACGGCTTCACCAAAGAACACAATATAGGGACGCAATAAGGACCCTTTTGGACAACGAGCGTCCAATTTCTGTTCCCACCCATCCATCAAATAGATGAGCGAATTATCTGCCGTACTGCACAACTTCATCAACTCTCCGTGTAGATGCAGAATCTTTTGAGAACCGGCGCGTTCGTGCAGGTTGTCAACGTTTTGCGTCACTACTTCTACATCATAATACTGCTCCAACTCCTTAATGGCATAATGCGCAGGATTGGGTTCTTTTGACAGAAGTTCCTTACGGCGCTGGTTGTAAAAGCGAATTACCGTGTCTCTATCGCGGGCTAAGGCTTCTGGGGTACATACATCCTCTATTCGGTACTGAGCCCAAAGGCCGTCTGAATCTCTAAAAGTGGAAATGCCGCTATCGGCGCTGATGCCGGCTCCAGAAAAAATAACGAGTTTCATATATTGATTCTTTGTGCAAATATAGCTACAATTAGCGAAATCATTACCTACCTTTGCCAAATCATGCAACAACAACGATACAAACACCTCATGAAAAACATTCGTATTGATTACTACACCGGTACCGGAGGTACTGAACTATCCGCCCGATTATTGGCAAATAAATTAAGAAGTAGCGACTACCATGTAGAGGAAAACAGAATTTATCGAGACAAGATTTCAGGTATTCAAAAACTTGAAACAGACTACTATATCCTGTTTTTTCCTGTTCATTCGTTTAACGCTCCCAAGCCCATCTATGAATGGGTGAAGCATTTAGAGGGGAATCAATGCAAAACTGCGGTCATCTCTGTCTCTGGAGGAGGTGATGTGTTATCCAATTCCGCTTGCCGATGTAAAACAGTTAAATTCTTAAAAAAGAGTAATTTCAACGTGATTTACCAACAGATGATCCAAATGCCCAATAATTGGATGAAGGCGCCTGATCAAAAGAGATGTACAGCGATTCTTTCGCACTTACCCAGCAAGATTGACCAGATTTCTCAAGCTGTCATATCCGAAAAAAGGGAGAAACCAACTATTTATTGGATTGATTATCTGATATCCGCATTAGGAGAAGCAGAAAAAAGAGGGACAAAAAAATTTGGATGCGGAATAAAAGTGTTGCATTGTTGCACCGGCTGCGGACTTTGCACCAGAAACTGCTGTTCTTCCAATATTCAATTAGAGCCCCAAACCTCAACAGATGCCCACCCCAAACCAAAGTTTGGGAATCGCTGCGACATGTGTTTAGGCTGTATTTATAATTGTCCGCAAAAAGCATTAACCCCAACATGGGGTGCATTTCAAATCGACAAAAAGGGATATAATTTGGGTATATTAAAAAAAGATATACCTTTCTAGCGTATTAATGACATACCAAGAATGAGAACCATTTCGTTAAAAATTGATGAGTCGATTTTTGGAAACATTCAAATCATTTTTGACCTCAAGCCAGCAACTCAGACTTAGTTTTTTATTGTCGCCAAGCGTGTCTTTGTAAATAATCATTATCTTTGCACCGAAAAAAAAGCAAAACAATCTGAAACTTGGTCAGAATTTATTGCAAAAACACAAGCTTTTTGATAATGAAAAAAGCAAATCAAACTTTAGCAATCATCCTGTTGGTAGTAATAGCGGGATGCGGTAGAACCCAATCGACAGATGATTTTATCACAGTTGATGTCTCTAAAAACTATCCTGAAAAAATACTCATTCTTCAAGATTTTATGGATGTAGAATACATTGCGTTGGAAACTACTGACGAATTTCTTACTAATGGTTGGGTAGCGGATATTGGTGAGGATTTTATATTGGTAACGAATCGAAACAGCGATGGAAATATTTATATTTATGACAGAAACGGAAAAGGCATAAGAATAGTTAATCGTATGGGCAGAGGTCCGGAAGAATATACGTTTGCTCATTCTATTATTTTGGATGAAGTTAATAGCGAGATATTTGTCCATGACTATTCTCTGCGAAAAATTGTTGTTTATGATTTAGTTGGTACATTTAAGCGGAGTCTCAAATACAACAATGACGATGAAGCCCTCCGCTTTAGCGTGATATGTAATTATGACCGGTATCATTTGATTTGCTATGATGCTACAGGAAACTATTATGATGAAAGACCATTTTGTCATGTGATTATCTCCAAGCAGGATGGAAACGTTATTCAGAAAATTCAAACCCCTTATAAAGAGAACAAATCGACAATGTTGCGCATTCAAGAGGGCGATGTGACATTTGCTGCTCTTGTTCCTTTTCAGTCTATATTACCTTACAAAGGCCAATGGATACTCGCACAACCCTCATCCGATACAATTTATAGATGTCAACCTGACTTTGGTATGATCCCCTTTATTGTAAGAATTCCGCCTATACACTCTATGAACCCGGAAGTATTTCTTTCTGTTGAATTAATTACTGAACACTACTATTTTTTGATGGTATCGGAAAAAATCGCGAAGATATTAGGTGATGGCTTGATGTCTGCTATTCCACAGACTTCTTTAATGTATGACAGGCAGGAAAAAACCCTGTTCAAATATGCAGTGTACAATGGCGATTTTTTGAACGAAAAACAAGTATTTATGAACTCCTGGCCGATAAATGACAACGTCTCAGCCTGCAAGTCTTTAGGCGCCGACTCCCTTGTTGATGCTTACAAAAAAGGTCAGCTGAAGGGCAAATTGAGAGATATTGCTGCAGCGTTGGATGAGAATGATAATCCTGTCGTTATGTTGATAAAAAATAAGCCGTAATCTCAAATTGTCTATCAGCGGATTTGAGCTTAATCAACTTTTTCATATCTTTGCCCACCCCATAGTCAATTCAATATAATATGATAATTTATAATTAATCAATACGATATGTCAGAAAAGCTATTTACCGAATTTCCTCCGGTGTCTACGGAACAGTGGGAGGCGGTAATCGAAAAGGACCTCAAAGGGGCCGATTACCACAAGAAATTGGTTTGGAAAACAGACGATGGTCTGTCGATTCGCCCCTATTACCGTGAAGAAAACCTTAATGATATCAAACATCTATACAGTGAACCCGGATGTTTTCCCTTTGTCCGGGGGACAAAAGCCGACAACCATTGGTTGGTGCGCCAAGGCTATTGCGCCAATGAGAGCTATTCGGAGGCCAACAAGCAAGCCTTAGACGGCATAACCAAAGGGGTGGAGTCCGTTGGATTCTGTGTGGACGGCAGCAAGGAGTGTTGTGTAACCGATATGGAGGTTCTATTGGCAGGTATCGACCTCGAAAAAATTGAAGTCAACTTTGAAGGTTGCCGCTGCGCTACCGCCCTTAGCTACATCAACCGTTTTACGGAGTACCTCCAAAAACAAAACGTCAACCCTCAACTTCTGCGCGCCTCCTTTGACTTTGACCCCCTCCGCCGACTTACCACAAAGGGCGCATTTTGCCATCCGGACTCAA
>JAITFU010000197.1 GCA_031281125.1 Prevotellaceae bacterium
TTTCACAATAACATTTTTCTTTTTCAATGCCGATGGCATTTAGATTATTCTTAACGGCCCCTATTATTGTTGAACCTACTCCTGCAAATGGGTGAAGCACCCAGCTGTTTTCATCCGTAAGAGCCAAAACGCATCGCTCTACCAACTCAATGGGAAATTGACATGGGTGCTCTGTTTTTTCGGGATGGTTTGATTTTACGTTTGGAATATTCCACATAGCCTTATCCCAGTCCTGTTCTAAAATTTCCCAAATATCGCTTGGATTCTTCCCTAAAGGATTGCCTGACAACTCACCTCTTTTGGGGCCCTTAAAGTGTCTCTTCCCAGGGTATTTTGAAGGAATACGGACATTATCCAAATTGAAAATATAATCATCTTCTTTGCTAAACCACAAAATTGTTTCGTATCGCCCACTAAAACGATTGCTAGCGTGAAGTCCATGTCCGAAATGCCATATAATACGATTTCTTAGCTTTAATCCCTGCTTCTTGAAAATTTGATAATAATAAATGTCCAAGGGAAATATTTCTCCATCGTCAACATAATTTCCAACTTGCCAACATAAATTTCCTTTTTGGGATAAAACCCTAACCAATTCTGAGATGATTTCTTCTTGGGTTTCCAAATATTTTTCTATACTTGTTTTCGTCTCGTATGCCTTTCCGACATTATAGGGAGGAGACGTGAGAATCAAGTCAAATTTCCCGCTTTCAACTTTTTTCAAAACGGTCAAACAGTCGCTATTTTGCATTTCATGGCAAATATCGCGTCTTACACATTCAAACAATGATTCCGCAACTTGCATATTTATACGGTTATTAAATACTCTGCAAATGTAACACTAAATTGCTAAATGTGCAACGTCTCTTTTTTGCTTTCCTTCAAAACATATTGGATTCGCCCTCTGAAGTTTTTCTAACTTGCCTTGCACCGCGTAGCATAAAGAGCTCACTCACCCCTTCTTCTTATTGGGCAAATCCAATCCGTACTTGCCTTGCGGGTCTGACTTGCTAAGGATAATCGATACAAAAATAGCTACAATGGCCAAACTGATGTAGATAAACTCAAAATAGAGGTAGTTGCGGTCGGTGGCTTGTAATACCTTTCCGGCAATGATGGGAACGCCCCACAAACCAATGTTTTGTACCCAATAGGTTAGGGCAATGGCTGTTCCTAATTTGCTTTGAGGTATAATCTTGGGTAACGTGGGCCACATAGCGGCAGGAACCAACGAAAAACCAACGCCTAAGATGGTAATGGCGGCAAAACCAATAAAAGGTTTTTCCGGACCAAAGGCAAAAAGGAGGTGCACAAACAAAACAATAAATGAGCCGAGTATCATCAACTTGGTGCCTTTTCCCCTAAAGTCCAAAATGGTGCCAAAGATGGGGGTAAAGAGCATGGCCCCAAAGGGCAAGAGCGACATCATATATGAGGCTACATCGGTCGAAATCTTAAACTTATCCGAGAGCATCATAATGGCAAACTTGTCAAACGAAAAGACGCAGCAGTAGAAAAAGACACAAAGCAAGGCAATCATAATAAAATGTTTGTTGGTCATGATGCGCCAAACGTCAGAAAATTTAAACTCATCTTCGGGGTCTTTTGCTGCTTGGTACGCTTCCTGGGTATCCAATCGTTTATCTAAAACGCAAAAGACAAGGAATGTGATGAGACCTACCAAAAGTAAAAATATGGCAAACTGAACCGGCCAGGAAATTTGACCAAAGGTTAATGAGACACTCAATGCTTCTTTGGGCAACAGAAAGGGGATGATCCAATAGGCCGAAGCGGTCCCTACGCGGGCCAATGAGACCTGAAGACTCATGGCTGTGGCCACCTCCTTACCTCGGAACCACTTGGCAATCGACTTCGTAACGGCTACTCCCGCAATCTCAGCCCCCAATCCAAAGATCGAATACCCTGCAATGGATAGAATTACAGATGGTTTAGACTTAGGAAACCACGACAAAAGGGTGTTATAAATGGCTCCGTTTCCGGTATTAAATCCGGTGGATACCGCGTAATAGACTATCAATGCCCCCGCTACCATCGAGGTAACAAATATGGTTCCGGTAACACGTGTTCCCCACTTGTCTAACAAAGCGCCGCACACAATCAATCCGCCCCAAACACAAAGAAGGGAGTAAGCACCTGAATATGAGCCATACTCTGAGTCTGTCCACCCCAATAAGCTGTCTCGTAAAAATGGAGAGATGGGAGGAAAGACCTCAGCAAAAAAGTAGGCGGCATACATTGTCACCGCAATAAAAATCAACACCAACCAGCGGGCGCTTTTGGAGTTGCGTAAAAGGGTTTGGGCTTTTTTAACCATAAATAAAAAGTTTAACTAACATTATTTAATTTTTTGTTTTTTGCTTATTTGGAACATCTAATTTTAACTGCGGATTCATGTCAGATGATCTCTTTAGTACGAGGGAAACGATAACTGCCACAATCGCCAAAAAGATGAATAAATACTCAGCATGTACAGCGGCTAACTTGGAATCAGCCATCCTTTTAACGGTACCTTCGATAATCAATCCCACAAAAATTGGAACGATCAGCATACCCATATTTTGTATCCAATAGATTAATGAATAAGCAGTACCAAGATTCTTTTCAGGAATAACTTTAGGTACGGATGGCCACATGGCGGCAGGCACAAGAGAGTATCCGATTCCAAGAACAGAGAGTCCAATGTATCCAAATACGGCCATACCGGGTGCAAAGGCAATAATCAGATGGGCAAACAACACCAAAGCCGATCCTAAAACCATAAAGCGTGTAGCTTTTCCTTTAAAGTCAACCAAAGATCCAAATAACGGAGTAAAGATAATGGTACTAAAGGGGATTAGCGCAACCATAAGAGAAGCGATATCTCCGTCAATTCCAAATTGGGGAATGATTATTGAGGTGGCAAAGCGGCGGAACGAAATGATGCAGCAATAAAAGAAGACGCAAAGTAGGGAAATCAATATAAAATGTTTGTTCCCCAGTACCCTGAATATGTCTGAAAACTTGAACTTATCTTCTTTTGACTCGATGGTCTTATCTTTGAGACGCTCTTCGGCTGCCTGACGGTCATACTTCCTGTCGGTCAACAAAAAGGCAGACCATACCAATATGGCTACAACCATTAAAATCATACCAATAGCCGCCGGTTTACTTGTCTCTGAGTAAGGAATGAAGGACAACGAAGTGTTGACGATTCTGGGCACTAAAATCAGCGCAGTGGCCGTTCCCAAACGAGCCAACGCCAACTGAAGCCCCATTGCTAACGCCATCTCTTTTCCTTTAAACCACTTGGCAATTGATCGGGTTACCGCCACTCCGGCAATCTCGCTACCCAAACCAAAAATAGCGCATCCGGTATAAGCCAAAGCTAAAGAGGGCTTGGGGAAAACCTTGCCCATTGCAATAGATAACCCGCTCTGTGAAAAAGACTCCGAAATGGCATAGACAACAATAAGTGATCCCACCACCATTAATCCCACAAACAGAGAACCGGTAAAACGTACGCCCCACTTATCCAACAACATACCGCAAATCACCAGTCCGCCCCATACGCACAGCAAGGAGTATGCGCCTCCATAAAACCCATAATCACTTGAAGTCCAAGATAAACTAAGAATTTCCGGATTCTGAAAGATATGGCTGATGGTGGAGAAAATATCATCAAAAAAATAGGAAGCGAACATGGGGATGGAGAGACAGAGCAGCACCATCCATCGGGCGCTTTTAGAATCGCGCAAAAGGGTTTGAATTTTTTGTACCATAATCAGATGTTATTTTTTAATATTGGGTTGTTCGAGCCCGTAACCTTTACGAGCGTCTTCTCGTTTAAGCAGGAAGGCAAAAAGCAGGGCTAGGACGCCAAAGCAGGTAAAGATAAGCATGGGAAGGGTATAATCGTATTTTTGGACAGATCCGTCTGCCAAAACCCTGTTCACTACGCAAAATTTATCCAAAACCTTTCCGATCAGCATGGGTACGCCCATCAACCCCCAATTTTGTACCCAAAAAATCATCGAATAGGCAGTGCCCAACTGTTTTTCGGGAACAATTTTTGGTACAGATGGCCACATGGCAGAGGGAACTAAGGAAAAGGCCACCCCCAGAGTCAAAATGAGCGCTACGGCAACCCACCGAAACTCGAGGAAAGGCACAGAGAAGAGCCCGTGGATGCAAATCAGCATAATTGAACCTGTCACCATAATACTGGCTCCTTTACCTCTTCTGTCATATAGATTCCCAAAGAAAGGCGTCAAAAGAATGGTACCAAAAGGCAACAATGCGGGGATGGAGCCGGCAAAATCGGGATTTACATGGAACTTCTGAATCATCAGATCGGTGGCATACTTTAGGAAGGGGAATACAGCAGAATAGAAGAGTACGCACAGTATGGCAATAAACCACCAGGCTCGATTGGTAAAAATCGAAACAATATCTTTAATTTTAAAGCTCTCCTCTTCTCCAACTGCCTCAGCTGCAATCTCTTTATCTAATTTTCTATCCTGGAATGTGTATATGAAGAACGCGATCATACCCACGCACAACAAGACAATGCCTAATAAAATGGGAGTAGAAAGTTTTAAATAGTTTGCTAAAGGCAGGGGGGCAAACATGGCAATTCCGGTACCGATCCGAGCCATGGCCATCTCCATACCCATTGCCAACGCTAACTCTTTTCCTTTGAACCATTTTACAATGGTCTTAGAAACAGTAATACCGGCAACTTCTACGCCAACACCAAAAATGGCAAAACCTAAGCCTGCGCCTAAGACCTGTAATTTTATATTAAACAGGGTATATCCATCTAACAGATGCGTAGTAACAGCCCAATATTTAAAGCAGGCGCCAACAACCATAAAAATAGCCGCCATGGTTCCGGTGAAACGCACACCCATTTTGTCTAAGATGATTCCTCCAATAATCAACATAAGCAGGAATACGTTAAACCAGCCGTAAGCGCCTGTAAAAATGCCGAATTCGGAACTGCTCCAACTTAGTTGATTTTCGAGCAATCCTTTTAACGGAGCCATTACGTCGTTAAAATAATAACCGCACAACATCATGAACGACACAATGATGAGGGCTGTCCATCGCGCTCCTTTGGAGTCGCGTAGAGATTTTTGAAGAGTTGATGCCATAAGCTTCGATTAAAAATTTGCCAAAGTAAGTGATTTTTTCTTACATCTGCGCCAGATCGTTAGTAAGTATAACCACTATAGACAACATCATTTTCTTTATCACTACACTCTGTTACGTAATTTATCTCTTTTACTGACTCTTGCCGGATCAATCTTATCAACTAACCAACCCGATTGGTTTATGCTTTTTGACCTACTTTGGGGTAAACTACTTTCTAAGCGGAATGCACTCCTACGGGTAATCTCTTCATCATTTTACAACTTTGATATCATCCCCTTTGTCTTTTCGGCAGTCTCTTCAAATGCAAGTAACAACCCCTCCGGGAGGCCAATGGCATGATAGAGGTAGAGGGGTGGCTCTATCAAACCTACGTTCACTCCAAAATCAATTTGTGAAAGCTCTTTTTTCATATCCTCCCACTTTGTTTGAAAATTCCAGTCAATTAGTTCTTTGAGAATCGTAAACCTGTCATAAACCTCCCATAGCGACTGTAACAAATCTTTGTCTTCTATCAAACGCATGGTACCGGAACTTTTAAACATTTCAAAAGCGTTTGCCGTAAATGTATATGCATTAAGCGGATAGACAATCATTGCGTAATTGTTTAGCGTATCTTTATTTAAAGACTTTTTGGGGAGTGAACGGATATATTCCGAATACTTGATTGTTGGTTTTAGCATTTCCGCAGCCATATCAACGGTCTTTAGGTTTTCTTCCAGCTCCAATTTTATGGCATTTAGATAGAGGCGAAGGTCTCTTTTTTCACCTTGATTGGTAACCTTGTCGTTTACATACAACGTTACTGCAATGCCCGCAACCACAATCGAAAAGTCGCGGATATACCTCACAACTGTTTGTGCAGAAATCCTTTTTTTTGCGTTCATATTATTCAGTAAAATTTTGGTAAAGATAGCAAAATTTTCTTAAACACCGTAACTAATGCCATAAAGAGCTCCTTGGTTTCGGCAAAGGTAATAGAATTTATTTAATCGCAAACAAATTCATTATCCCAAATTCCAACCGCTCTATATAGCTCTACTAATGAAGCATTCGCGTTGTACAGCGCTTCGTAAAAACTCTGAAAAACATCGTTTGCGGTACGTTGTGCATCCAAAACTTCCAAAAGGGAAGTCTCTCCACGAGCATAACTGTACTTTTTCTTTTGTAAAATTGATGTGGCGTCGGTTAGAGTCGATCTTTGGTACAACTCAGCCTGTCGGTATGCCGAAATAAAACGGTTGTAACACTGTTCGACCTCTTTTCTAATTTGCAATAAAACAGCATTATACATAGCATCAGCTTGCAACTCGGAGTATTGTGCCGCCTTGAGTTCTCCTCTGTTTGTGTTGGAGAATTTGAGGGGGATGGTGATTCCCGCGGAGAGGGTATTAAATTTTGGCGCATAGGCTTCTTCATTCAGAGCCATAGTGTTATGTGCAAAACCGATATTCAATCCCAAGTCAATAATTCTATTGGCTTTAGCTAACCTAACATTTGCTGCCGATAGTTCACGGTTGCGGATAGCCGCCTGCAAGTCAGCCCGATTATCAAATGCAAGGTTTATTAACTCATGCAACTGAACTATGCGAATGACTAAGGGCAACGTTCCAGAAATCGAATCTATACCTGCCGACCCGCCCTCAAAAACCATTAAGTCGAAAAGCATATTTTTATAATCAGCCTCTATCTGAAAGTAATCGGCCATTAGGGTGGCGGCCTCCAAGCGAGACTGTATGGCATCAACTTGGGCAATTTCTCCAAGCGCACTACGCAAGCTGTCTGCACAGGCTAAATCCCTCATACTTTGATAGGACGACCAGGCCAACCCAACCAACTGTTTTTGCTTTAGCGCCTCCAAATAGCAAAGCGTGGCGTCTGCGCGAAGGTTGCGGAAAAAATCTTCGACCAATGCCTCTGTTACCTGCTGTTCGCTGTGGGCGACCGCCATTCGGGCGCGACGCTTACCACCAAGTTCCCATGTGTAACCAAGTTCGGCAGAATAAACCTGTCCCATTTGCACCTTTCTATCCTGATTGTTTTCGTATGCTACGGAGAGGTCGGGATCGGGGAACACTTTAGCCGCCTGTGCGTTTGCTTCTGCTATCGATACATTGTACTTCTCAACCATGTATTCGATATTTTTTTCACAGACGTTTTTCATAAAATCGTCATAAGTCAAAATCCGCTGGGCATTTGCGGCTTGCGAGAAAATCACTATTGCGACAAATAATCCTGCAAATCTAAAAAATCTTGTAAGAATCATGGTTTGAATATTTTTCGTTTTTCCATTTAACAGTAGAGCGTTGGCAGCAAATATAGCGCAATTATCGATCCCGCCCAAAGAAAATTTGTTCGTAGATTTGCGAATTAAAAAAATGTTCGTATCTTTGCGAACAATTTTATGAGAGGTATGTCAAAAGAGTATTTCACCCAAGAGCAAGAGCAGTTGGCACGGTTTGCCAAAGCCATTGGACACCCTGTTCGAGTGGCCATTCTGCAAATGTTGGCAAAGCAAACCTGTTGCTATCATGGCGATATGTCAGAACTATTACCCATTGCCAAAAGTACGCTGTCACAACACTTAAACGAGCTCAAGGCGGCAGGACTTATCCATGGAACCATTACCCTGCCCACCGTCAAGTATTGTATCAATCAAAAGAATTGGGAATTGGCTAAGTCGTTATTTGATGCGTTGTTGGTAGAAGTAGTAAACAGCGAAGAACCATGTTGTTAGAGTTTTTTATGTTCAAGTTATTTATCGCAATAGTTTAGTAAAACATTATTCACAACTGTGTATATGATAAAAAAAACAGGTTCAAATATCTTACTTTCAGCACTATTAATGGGGGCCTTGCTACGGTTACTCCTTTACGATTGTAGTAGATTGCTTGTTCACTTATCGAATAATATCAATACACATGTATTGTGTAATTTACAAATCGTACCATAATAAAACATGAAATTTTTAAATACATTTTTCAATATATTTCTTTTCTCTTCTCTTTTAGCATTTAGTAGAGGAAATGTAACCGCGCAAACGGTAAAAGGCTATGTGTACGGCAGTCGAGCTAATGGCGGACAGGAGGCCCTGCCTATGGCTACCGTGTACTGGATGGACGGGAATCAGGTTGTACAAACCGACAATCGCGGCTTTTTTACCATTAACCGCAGAGCCAATACCTCCCGTTTTCTAATTGCCTCTTTTGTTGGCTTCGTAGCCGATACCTTGGAGGTAACCGATTTTTCAACAGAAATGGTGTTCACCCTTAAAACGCATAACGAATTGGATGCAGCCATTGTAACCGCACGTCAGCAGGGAACCCTCCTTTCCAGAAACAGCGCCATACGCACCGAAGTAATCACCACTGCCGGTTTGCAAAAAATGGCCTGTTGCAATTTAGCCGAAAGTTTTGAAAACTCTGCCAGCGTAAGCGTGGGTTATACCGACGCAGTAACCGGCGCCCGTCAAATCAGACTATTGGGGCTATCGGGCATCTATATTCAAATGTCGGATGAAAATCGTCCCTCATTACGGGGCCTGTTGTCTCCTTTTGGCTTGGGCTTTGTTCCAGGCCCTTGGTTGGAGGGCATTCAGGTAGCCAAGGGTCCCGGCTCGGTGGTAAACGGCTATGAGGCGATTACGGGACAAATCAATATGGAATACCGCAAACCTACCGTAGAACAGCCATTATTTGTAAACCTGTCCATTACCGATGCTTTGTGCACCGAAGCCAATATAGCATCTTCCTTACAGTTGAACCAAAAATGGAATACTGTGTTGTTAGGGCATTTTTCTGCCCACTCCAAACCTATGGACAGCAATCATGACGGTTTTTTAGACATGCCCCTCTCTCTACAGTATAACTTTGCCAATCGCTGGTTATATGCAAGCGACAAGGGTATTCAATGGCGCTTTGGCTTTAGGGCTTTGCAAGAAACCCGCGAAGCCGGACAAAACAGCCATATTTCAACCCACGCGTCAAATGTGCCGCTTTGGAAATCGACCATTAAAAATAAGGGAATAAACCTCTATTCCAAATTAGCCATCCCCCTCAAAAAGCCGGGTACAGAAACATCTGCCGTGGCCCCCAATATGGCTCTTGTTGTTGATTACACCCATCATGCTTTGGACTCCTATTTTGGTACAGAAGACAAATACTACAATGCCCTTGAAAATTTGGCATTCGCAAATTTGATGCTTCAGTTTGGGATTAAAGAGGAGCATCGGTTTAACCTTGGCTTGAGCGGTAGGTACGACGCTATTCATGAAGAATTGTCCGCATTGTATACCCATCCTGATTTGGTACGTTCCGGGGTCAATCCATTCTCTTTTTTGGGACGCAAAGAACACTCCTTTGGCGCTTACGGCGAATACACCTATAACCAACAGAACAAGTTCCTCTTTGTATTAGGCACCCGTTTGGATTACAACAACCTCTATGGATGGTTGTTTACACCCAGAGTCAATGTCAAATATGACCTAACGGAAAACCTGATCTTTAGGGCTTCCGGCGGCAAAGGTTACCGTACGCTCAATCTGATTGCAGATAATTTGGGCGTCTTGTCCACCGGCCGATGGACAAGATTTGATAACGAATTGGATATGGAACAAGCCTGGACTTATGGCTTAAACCTAACAGGATACTTTAGGTTGGGATGGGGAGAAAAGTCGTCATTAAGCCTTGATTATTTCCGTACTGACTTCACAAAGCAGGTATTGGTAGACCAAGAGCGTGATTTGGATTATGTATGGTTCTACAACTTGGACGGGCCCTCTTATACCAACACGTTTCAGGTTGACCTGACGTTGGAGCCGATTGAACGCTTTTCTATCCTTACCACCTTTAGATACACAGACGTCCAGGTACATATAGCAGAACTTGGCACCGTAGAACGCCCCCTGATGAGCAGATTTAAAGGCGTATTCAACGTACAGTATGCCACCCGTATGAGAAAATGGGTTTTTGACGTAACCGCTCAACTTAACGGCCCTTCCCGCTTGCCCTATTTTGCCAATGCAGTACCCGTTACACCTCATTCTGACCAATTTAAATCTGAATATTCTCCGGTATACCCTGTGTTCTATGCGCAATTGACCCGCAGATTTCGAAACTTAGACATCTATGTTGGAGGAGAAAACCTCCTCAGCTATATGCAACCGCATCCTATTATTGAGGCTGAAAATCCCTTTTCCCATGACTTTAACGCCTCGGTAGTATGGGGCCCTCTGATGGGTTGTAAAATTTATGCCGGAATACGATTCACTCTTTTTAAATAAAATTCTAAAATAAAAATCAAATGGAAAATCAAAACAATTCAAATCAAGATTGTGGCTGCAGCGATGGATGTTGCGCCCCCCAAAAGAAGGGAAAACTTTGGTCAAGAATCGTATTTATCGTCATTATTGTTGCTGCGGCAACCATCGTAACGATAAAGTTGACTGGAAAACAGGACACACCTCCAGCAGATTGTTGCGAAACTGCTGAGAATCCATCTTGTTGCTAAGCGATTACGATTATGCAAGAATGGATTAATTCAATTCTAAGCGCAGACCATGCAGGAATCGTTGTCCTTGCAGCAGTATTCCTGCTGGGCATGATCAGCATCTTCACCTGCGCCTGTAATTTTGCCGCCATTGGCGCCGTGGTGGGATATACGGGTACGGTA
>JAITFU010000119.1 GCA_031281125.1 Prevotellaceae bacterium
ATTGACCCATCACGTAAGTTATTTGACATTAATGGAGAGTACATCATACAAACAGGCATTTACGATTTTGTTTTGCAAGGCGTATTTGCAAGAAAATTTCACATCAATCAGGGAGGACGCATCACCTTTAACGGGGACATCCTTAAAACAAACTTAGACCTTACCGCCGTCTATCGCACCAAAACTTCTATTGGTTCGCTACTGCCCGATGAAAAAGCAAAATCCACAACAAGGGACGTGGAGTGTCAGATTCTTATGACGGGAAATATGATGAACCCAAACCTTGATTTTCAAATAGAAGTGGCCGATTTGGCTCCAGAGACTCGCGCACGTGTACAGGCCGCCTTTTCGCCGGAAGATAAAAAGATACGCCAATTTATGGCGCTGCTCGTATCCGGTGGATTTGTACCCGATCAACAGTCAGGAATTGTGAACAATACATCTCTTCTCTTTTCAAATGCAACAGAGATTCTGACCAATCAGCTTAATAATGTTTTGGGTCAACTCAATTTTCCTGTTGACTTTGGTTTTAATTACCAACCAAATGTAAATGACAGCGGACGAGATGTTTATGATGTAGCCATCTCCACGCAACTCTTTAATAGCAGGGTGGCTGCAAATGCCAATGTGGGAAATACGTTATCGTCAGGAGCAACGGGTGATATTGGGGGAAATATCGATATAGAAGTAAAAATCACCGACAAAGGGAACCTTCGCATCAAAGCATTTTCCCATGCCGCCGATCAATATTCCACTTATAACGATTTAGATAACACCCAACGAAACGGAGTCGGCATCTCCTATCAAGAAGAGTTTAACACTTTTAAGGAGCTTTTTCAAAAGATATTTACCCGTAAAAGAAAAAAATAGTATCTTCAAAATTCAGTTGAAACGATGCTTGTCGGTTTCCAAATGTCTCTTCCCGAACTCCTGTCCACGATGGGATACAAAAGTCAAATCAGGCGTAAAGGTATAAATATTGTAAAAATTCTTACCTTTGATGCAACATTTTTGAATGTTTTGCATCTATAGGGAAAAGGAATGAACAATGGAATACATTAATCGAAATTTCCAAAAGCCAAGAGATGGCAATAAACGCAGGCTCCCAAAAGAAAGGTGGGAGCGGTAATTTATTTTAAAAATTATTAACAACATAAAAAGATAGTAAAATGAAATTTAGATTTTTTGCCTACACAGCCATATTGCTGACGTTTGCTGGACTCATTTCATGTCAAAAAGCGGGTACTTTTCTTGGGATAATTGTACCGGTAATACCCAATGAAAATGTGAATGATTTCTTTCAGACACATTTTTCAGGATACATCAATCCAGCCTATGAACGTTTTTTTGGCGACAATGGACAGGATAATAAATGTATTATGATTAACAGCAAAGAGGAATTTAAAGAGTATATTTCGGATTCCTCTATCGAACTACCTGAGATAGACTTTAATCTATACACACTTATTGTTGGTCGTTACTTAATGTCAAATACTACTAAGTATGTCATTACTGAACAAAATATTGTTATTAAACGAAAGAAATTGGAATTGAATATGACTATAGAATGTGCAGACATGAGACTTACAACAGTTATGATGTTTTATTATTGGGGAGTGTACCCCAAACTTCCCAGTAAATCTGTTCATGTTAATGTAGACATTCATGTTAATGAAAATCTACGTCCTAATCCATATACTTAAAATTAATAATTATGAAAAATATTGTACATTTAGAAAGAGAAAATGGTTCCATTTTTGTTGTGGAAAATGGGAAACGTTATACCGTTGATCAAACTACGGTAGTAGTTAAGCTAAAAGCCGGTATAGAAAAACTTGGAACAGATGTAAAAGTTCTTCGTTCCAATAAATTAGGGTTTCATACTCTTTCTGTACCAGAAGGTGTTACTGTTGAGAACTATGTGTTTATGCTTGAAAAGAAGGGGGAATTTGAGGTCGTCGAATTTAACACCTTTCTTGATCCTTGTATCGTACCTAATGATACCCGCAGACATGAACAGTGGTATTTGGAAAGAATCAATATGTTCTCTGCTTGGGACTTTACAATGGGTAGTCCAAATAGTATTGTAGCTATTATCGATTTTGGTACAGATTGGGGACATCCTGACTTAGGTAACGGTACTGACGGCTATTCTAATGTTGACCATGCAAATGGTTGGAACTATGACACTAACAACAATAATGTAATAACTACTAATCCTCATGGAACGAAGGTTACTGGTGTCTGTGGAGCTAAAGCAAATAATGGCAGAGGAATAGCCGGTATTTCCGGAGGGAACAATGCCCCCGGAATCACAATAATTCCCTATGTTGCTGATGTTGCGGATCATGCTGCTGCTGCTATGTATGACGCTGTTGGTAAGGGAGCAAGGATAATAAATCTAAGCTTTGAAACAGCTTCGGCTACTTCCATTATTAGTGCTATTGCTTACGCCAAACTAAATAATGCGGTTGTTGTAGCTGCATCCGGTAATGCAAACAGTTCAACGGTTAGCTTTCCTGCATCCCATGCAGATGTAATAGCAGTTGGCGCAGTTAACACTGTCAGTCAGCGTTGGAGCGAATCTTCAAGTAGAGGTTCCAACTACGGTGCAAACTTAAATGTGGTAGCACCGGGTGTTGATATTCTAAGTACGACCCTGTATAATGACTATATTTTGGATACAGGCACATCGCTTGCTGCACCACAAGTAACCGGACTTGCTGCGCTTATACTCTCTGTCCGCCCTGATTTTACTAATATTCAGGTAAGGAATGCCATCGAATCAACTTGTGTGAAATTGTCAGGTTACACTTTTGCAACTAATCCAAGTTATCCAAACGGTACATGGAATAACCAGGTCGGGCATGGACTCATAAACTCCTATGCAGCTATTAATTCCGTTGCACCAAAAATTGGAGGACCCGATGTTATTGGCGCATCCTGTCAGGGGGTATATACGGCACCTACAGGACTACCGTCAGGCTCTGCATATGTACGCTGGGAAGTTGAACCGGGCATAACTCTTCTTACGGGCAGTACTTCTTCCAGTTGTACCGTTCAGCGTACAGCCAATGTAAGCGACTCTGTGCGCTCTGTGGTACGGTATGTATTTACTTACGGTGGTAAAACGTACTCAGTAGGAAGGGGCATAATAGCCCGTATTGAACCTGTTTTTGCCGGAATGAGAGAAGGGCCTACTTCACCGTTAGTTCTTGCCGCTAGAGTTGGTTATCCTATTTATTTCGAGGCAGGATTGCCTTCTAATGAGCGTCCGCTTGTACAAGAGTATCACTGGGAACTTACCGCTGGAGGCTTAGTATATCACTTTGATGGAGAACTAACCACGTCATCTCATACTTTTATGGCGCCCGGTACATACCCATTGCGTTTGAGGGTTCGTGATGGCTGTGGGTGGAGCAGGTGGTTAGATATATATGTTGAAGTTATGTAGTGCCAAGAATAAAAGAGAGGTCGCAGACTTCTTTTTGTTTTGGGTAGCTACATTACAGACCCAACAGTTCCCAAATAGTGAGGAGTGCAAAGAGAATCGATGCCAATCCGTTGGCGGTGAAAAAAGCGTGGTTTAACTTTGTGAGCCGGTGTGGTCTTACTATGGCGTGTTGATAGATAAGCAGCGTTGTAAATATGAGCGATGCTGCCAAGTAGAGACCACCTAACCGAGCAAAAAGCCCAAATGCCACCATTACAGGCACAACCAATAGGTGCAAAGCTCCTGAAATCCAAAGTGACGCGCTAATTCCAAAACGTTGGGGAATAGAAAAGAGGTTGTGCGCTCGGTCATGGTCATGGTCGGGTAAAGCGTAGAGGATGTCAAAACCGCTTACCCAGAGTACGACCAACAGGGATAAACACAAAACAGATAGGGAGAGGGTGCCTGTAACGGCGATCCAAGTTGCGGCGGGAGCTATGGCAAGAGAAAGTCCCAATACAAAGTGACTCAACCATGTAAAACGTTTTGTATAGGAGTAACCACACAAAAGTACCAACGTTGGAAATGCCAAACAGAGGCAGAGGGTGTTGATTGTTCCTGCACATGCTACAAAAAGAGTTGCATTGATAATGAAAAAAATGGTCACGGCCCGTGGCGATAACTTTCCGGAAGGAAGCTCGCGATTTTTTGTACGTTCATTATGGGCATCAATATGGCGGTCAATCAACCGATTAAAACTCATGGCGCTGTTTCTTGCCGTAACCATACATCCCAACACCTTTATTAACAACAATAACGGGCGTTCAAGGGGGAAGGTTTGGTATGCCAAGGTAAAAGAGATGAGTGCAAAAGGCAGCGCAAATACGGTATGGGCAAAAACCACTAATGATGCGTATTTCTTCACATTTCTTATCACGATCAACCCTCTCTATCGCAAAATGGCCCCGGCCTCTTTTTCAAATGCAGTGACCAAGCGATCCATCACATTGGCCACGGTTTGGTCGGTCAGTGTTTGTTCAAAATCTTGTAACATAAAGCTTAACGCATACTGCTTTTTCCCTTTTGGCACTTTATCTCCACGATAAACATCAAACAATGACAACTCTTTGAGAAGCACACTCTCTGTCTTAAAAGCGATATGTCTAAGAGAATCGTAGCTCACCTCTTGGTCAAGAATCAGGGCAAGGTCACGGCGTACTTCCGGAAACCGAGGCAACTCACAAAACAAAATATGTACGTTTTTGTACGCCTGAAACAGCTCATTCCAATCTACTTCAGCCGCATACACATCTTCCTTTATGTGAAAGCGTTCCAATAGATTTTTACTGATGATGCCCATATTGGCCAACACTTTTCCATTTAGTTTATATTGGATTCCTTCTGCAAAAATATCTTCGGGCGCCTGACCCAATTCCCACGCAGATAGAGGAATGCCATGCAAAGCAAAGAGCTTTTCCAAATGACCTTTGAGGTAGAAAAAGTGGGTAGGAAAAGCGGGGTGACGCCACTGGGGAGGAGTGGCAAAACCTGTGAGCCAAATGGCCATCCTACCGGCTTCGTGATAAGCAGAAAGCCCTTTCTCGATCTTGTTGGGATCAACTTTATATATGTTTCCAAATTCAAATAGTTTGAGGTCGTTTTGTTTCCTGTTGGCATTGTGGGCAATCGTCTCTAAACCACCCAATAGGAGGGTTTGTCGCATCACATTGAGGTCAGAGCTAAGGGGGTTAAGCAGATGTACCAAATGGGTCTGAGAAAATGTGTGAAGTCCCTGATACCAAGCTTTTGGGCAGAGAGAATTGGACATAATCTCGTTAAAACCGTTTTGCACCCACATATTTGCCATCTTCTCCCTATGCTGTTCGGGATCGGGCTTGGAGAGGGGTGTTGCAGCGGCAGTAAACCGCGCCGGTATCTCCACTTGGTTGTATCCCCAAATCCTCAAAATCTCCTCTGCCAAGTCACACTCCCTTGTCACATCAACTCGATACGGCGGCACCTTTACCACCATATCGGTATCTCCATGATGTTCCACCTCACAGGACAATCCGTCTAAAATCGCCAACACAATTGAACGATCAATACCAACACCCATCAATGCAAAAAGAGACGACCAATTCACCGCCACTGCAACAGGATCAATTGGCTTGGGGTATATGTCTATTGGGGCATTCACCACCTGTGCGCCGGCAACTTCTTGCAACAGGATAGCGGCTCTAATCAGGGCGTAAGGCACCATATCGGGATCGGCGCCACGTTCAAAACGGTACGATGCATCTGTCTTTAATCCATGCCTTTTGGCGCTTTTTCGCACCACAACAGGGTGAAACAGAGCGCTTTCTAAAAAAACAGCGGTTGTACTTTCAGAAACTCCGGAAGATAAACCTCCAAGGATACCTGCCATACACATCGGTTTTGCAGCGTCACAAATCATGAGGTTCTGAGCAGATAAAATACGCTCTACGCCGTCCAAAGTGATCAATTTTTCTCCTTCAAACGCATAGCGCACTTTTACTATATCTCCCTCAATAGCAGCGCGGTCAAAAGCGTGTAGGGGGTGACCCGTTTCGTGCAAAACAAAATTTGCGACGTCCACCACATTGTTAATGGGGCGTAATCCTATGGCGAGGAGAAATTGTTGTAACCACCGAGGCGATGGCCCCACTTTGATCCCATGCAGGGTCAAACCGGCATATCGGGGTGCACCCTCCGGCTCATCCACCTCTATCGACACACCCTTTCCATTCCCCGTTACAAATGTGGAGATATCGGGATAACGAACCGATAACCTTTTGTTGCGGGTGTAACTCCACGCTGCCAAATCCCTTGCCACGCCAAGGTGCGATGCGGCATCTATACGGTTGGGTGTGAGGCCAATCTCAAAAACCCAATCTTGAGGATTTTGCTCCAAAACTTCGCAAGATTCCACCTCTAATCCAATGGAAGTCAATACTTCGGCCAACTGAAGAGGCGGCTCCTCTATTTCGATATACTCTTTTAATCGGTTATAAGAAATCTTCATAACATAAACATCTATGTATCAAATTGTTATTCAAACAGCGAAGCAACAAAAGCGTGTTTGTCAAACACCTGTAAATCACCTATCTTCTCCCCCACTCCAATGTATTTGACCGGAATCTTAAACTGATCAGATATGCCGATCACTACACCTCCTTTGGCCGTTCCGTCTAACTTTGTCACCGCCAAAGCCGTCACCTCTGTTGCCTTGGTAAATTCCTTTGCTTGTTGATAGGCATTTTGTCCTGTAGAGCCATCCAACACCAGCAGTACCTCATGCGGGGCATCGGGAACCACTTTTTGCATCACGTTGCGAATCCTTGTGAGTTCGTTCATTAAATTTACCTTGTTGTGCAACCTTCCGGCGGTATCAATCAACGCTACATCTGCGTTTTGCGACAGAGCAGAGGCCACCGTATCGTATGCAACAGAAGCCGGATCGGCCCCCGGCTTTTGTTTGACAAGTGAGGCGCCTGCCCTTTCGCTCCAAATCGTCAGTTGTTCTACAGCGGCTGCCCTAAATGTGTCGGCAGCACCCAAAACCACACGCTTACCCGCTTCCTTTAGCTGCGCCGCCAACTTCCCAATGGTAGTCGTTTTCCCTACCCCATTCACCCCCACCACCATCACTACGTATGGCTTTTTTGAGAAATCAAACGGGATCACCTCCGTAGCATTTTGAGCGCCTTTTGTGAGCAACGCCTCTATCTCTTCTCGTAAGATCGACTGAAGCTCACTTGAATTGAGGTACTTATCTTTGGCTACTCTCTGCTGCAACCGCTCAATGATGCGCAAAGTGGTCTCTACGCCCACATCAGAGGCGATCAAATCTTCTTCTAACTGATCCAACACGTTGTCATCGACCCTCGATCTGCCTGCGATGGAGCGAGAAATACGTTCAAATATCCCTCTTCTCGTTTTTTCTAAACCTTGTTGAAGTGCCATACCCACATTTGTAAACCACAAAGGTACGCAACTATTGCAAAAGAACCAAAAAAACCGCCCACAATAAAGAGGGCGGCTTATGGATAGTCTTTAACAATTGCGTAACTACGCAAAAAAATCTTTTGCCTGCTCGGTGGGTACGATATCTTCCTTAAAGGCGTATGCGCCTGTGCGATCCGAGCGCACCAACCTGATACATTTTACTACATTCTTTGCTGAACCTTTTCCGCTGCCTCCAAAGGAAGCTACTGCTTTTTTTGCCATAACGTTCTACTTTTTGATGATCATTACTTAATTTCTCTGTGCACCGTCACCTTTTTCATAAAAGGATTGTATTTATTACGCTCCAACCTCGAAGTGGTGTTCTTCTTGTTCTTGGTAGTGATGTAACGGGATATTCCGGGAACTCCCTGTTCTCTTTGCTCGGTACACTCTAAAATGACCTGCACCCTGTTTCCTTTTCCTTTTTTTGCCATAACTCCAAAGTTATACTATGTTGATTAATCCCTTTGTTTGGGCATCTTTGATGGAGGCACTCAAACCGTTTTTATAGATGGTTCTAATACCTGCTGCTGATACTTTTAAAGTGACAAAACGTTGCTCCTCTTCGAGCCAAAAGCGTTTGGTCTGGAGGTTGGGGGCAAACTCTCGTTTGGTTTTACGGTTCGAGTGCGAAACGTTGTTCCCAATCATCCTCTTTTTACCTGTTATTTGACATACTCGTGCCATTATTCTATCTCTATTGTGGTTATTTCTCTAAATTTTGGGGCTGCAAATATCCGAATTTATTTTGATATAACAAATCATTTTTGATTTTTTTTATCTTGCTGACCTAAAAATCCTCTTCCAACGGATATTTTTGGGGAAAGATTTATAACTGTCGGTAGAAAACCAGACAAACGAGGGCGTGCCTACTACATGATCTTCCGGTACAAATCCCCAGTATCTGGAATCGTAAGAGTTATGCCTGTTGTCTCCCATCATAAAGTAGTAATCCATCTTAAAAGTATATTGATCACAGGGTACGTTGTTGATATAGATTTGATCCTCTTTTACAACCAACTCATTTCCTTCATAGAAAGAGATAATACGCTGATATATAGGCAAATTATCTAGTGTCAATTCAACGGTAACTCCCGATTTTGGAATCCATAACGGGCCATACTGATCGCGTGTCCATCTAAAATGTTCGTAATATGGGAAGATGTCAAGCGGACTGTCGGGATAATCGGGTGGGTAAAAGTCGATATTGGGCCTAACTTCCACCACAGTACCTAACTTCTTAATTTCTTTAACATTATCAAGTGTCAGTACCATATCGCGATATCCGGGGAGCTGGCTATCAAAGTAGAGATCGGCAAGAGAGATGCCCATTCGATCTAAAATACGCTCATTGATCGCAGTCCCGTTGGTGATCACTTCGTAGGTGCTTTGAAGACCGGGAATCTCTTCCTGAGCCGTTCCATTGATAAATACCCAACCGTTACGCACTTCGAGCGAATCGCCTGCAACAGCAACACAACGTTTTACATAATTATCTCTCTTATCCACAGGACGCGCCACTACAGGACCATACCTTTGAAGGGTCTCTTTTCGACCATAAGATCGCACATATCTGTGGTAATCAATTATAAAAGGAGCCTTTTTGAGGACAGAATCTCCATGTGGAAAGTTAAAAACCACAATATCGTTCCGTTTGACTTTAGCGTATCCGGCCATCCTGCGGTAGTCATTTCGAATCCAAGTGACGTATGATTCGTTCCCCAAAACGGGAATCACGTTATGAATTAACGGAATGGAGAGTGGCGTTTGCGGCACTTTTGGGCCATACCTCATTTTACTCACAAAGAGATAGTCTCCTGTCATCAGCGATTGTTCCATCGATCCTGTGGGGATCACATATGCTTCAATAAAGAACATCTTAATAAAGGTGGCTGCCACCAAAGCAAAGATAATGGCATCCAACCAGTCGAGCCAAACGTTGCGTTTTTCCCCTTTTTTATACACTTTTCGCCAAAAGGCCCACTTTACCTTTTTGGTTATGTAGAGGTCAAAAATAATGGGAAGTCCCAAAAACCACCAATAGCTGCCAAGCCATACAACCCATAATGAGTACAATGTAGCCCATAATCCAAACTTGAACCACTTGTTAGAGAGTATTTTTCTCGATTTTTCCATAAAAAAACAATGAATCAGAGCACAAAGTTAATACTTTTTTTGACGAATCATCATTTCATGTACAGCAGAAGCCTTTTTGTGTATCCTGCATACCATTTTATGAACAATACGTTTTTTTGCATTGTATTAGATGTTATTTTTTAACTTTGTCTCCTGATATAAACTATACAGCGATGAAAACACTTAAAAATTATCTCATTCTTTTTTCTTTATTTTTGTTTACCTTTTGCAGCCCAAGTAAAGAGAAAGTGATTGCAGTCACAGGAGTATTGGTAAGCCCCGCCACAGTCGCACTAATGGTAGGGAATACGCAACTACTCACCCCAACTGTACAGCCCCCTACTGCAAGTAACCAAAATGTTACTTGGAGCAGCGGCAACCCAAGCGTTGCAACTGTAAGCGGCAACGGCCTTGTCACAGCAACAGGCTTGGGTACAGCCATCATTACAGTTTCTACTGTGGATGGCAATAAGAGCGCCATCTGTACGGTTACGGTAGATCCTATAGTCGTCACCAGTATTACGCTGGTTCCCACTACGGCCACGATGACCCTTGAGAGCACCCAACAACTTTCACACACTATTGTGCCTTCTAATGCTACCAACAAAGAGGTTGATTGGAAAAGCAGCAATTCAGAAGTAGTAACCGTAACAGACAAGGGCCTAGTTACGGCTATTTCAACAGGCTCTGCTATTGTTTCTGTTACAACAGTAGATGGGGATAAAACAGCCTCTTGCGCGGTCGAAGTCACGTATGATGGAAGCTGGTATTTGGCTCAGCCACACACTACTGGACCAGGTATAGACCTTGTTTTTATGGGAGACGGCTATACCGCCCAAGATATCTCAATGGGAAAATATAAAAATGATACGGATGCGGCCATCGAAGGATTCTTTGACATACAGCCTTATAAGGCTTACAGGGACTACTTTAGAGTATTTGTAGTACGGGCGGTATCCAACGTAAGCGGAGTGGGAGATGATGGAGTTGCAAAAGACACCAAGTTTGGCACTTATGACGCAGATTTTTTACAAGCAGATTTAGATATGTGCTTTGAATACGCCCAAAAAGCCCCCATATCACATATCGATAAGAGCACGGTGATTTTGGTTGCAAATATGAACAGGTATGCAGGAGTCTGTTATGCTTGGGATTCAGGAAAATCCGTGTCTATTTGTGCAGCAGATCCATACACGCTAAGTTTTTTGGTGCAACACGAGGCAGGAGGACATGGATTTGCCAAATTGGCCGACGAATACTTTCAGAACAATACGCCTCTTGACGAGTCACAGAAAGCGGAAATTCTGCAAAGACATAGTTTTGGGCATTGTCAAAATATTGATCTTACAGATGATCCTACAAAGGTTTTTTGGAAAGATTTTATTGATAACCCAAAGTACCCCGCAGTTGGCATCTTTGAAGGAGGACATTATTGTTCATCAGGCGTTTGGAGGTCAGAAGACCACAGTTTGATGCGCGACTATCTCTATCCCAATTACAGTGCGCACAGCCGTGCCCTTATTGTTCGAAAAATCAAGCAGTTTGCCGGTGAATCTTTTAATATGGAATGGTTTATCTCCACAGATATTGTTGAACTCCCTGCCCCAACAAAAGCATCTATAGGATTACAATCGTTACGGCCTTTACCGCCACCAATTTGGAACCATAAGTAGTCAATTTTCCCATAAAAAGAGCCAATTTTACGTAAAAAAGGGATTTGAAATCAAACGAAGGCCAACGGAAGCAAGTCTTCAATACGTTTCACAATATATATCTTTTGCGAACCGCCCATCACTATGCGCAACGGTTCTCCTCCACGTTTTTGCGCTTCGAGCATTACCTGACGACATGCGCCGCAGGGATACACAGGATCAGACGTTTGCGCACCGTTTGAGATCGCGGTAATTGCAATTGCTACTACTGCAAGGTTAGGGTATTGAGATTGGGCAAAGAAGAGCGCAGTCCGTTCTGCGCACAAACCAGATGGATACGCTGCATTCTCCTGATTGTTGCCGGTGACAACTGTACCGTTGCTCAGGCGAACCGCTGCGCCCACCTGAAAATGAGAATAAGGAGCGTAAGCACCTGATGCGGCTTGTAAAGCAGAAGATAGCAGGTCGCGGTCAGAAAAATCTAATTCGTTTAGATTGCTGACTTCCATCACTTTAATTTCAATTGATCTAATATTCATTTATTGTCTATATTAAACATTCGGCAAATTTACTACTTTTGTCGATTATACATCAATAATATGGGTCGAATCGGTTCTGTATGGGTATCTTTTGCCGTTATGTTTGGCGTTCATCCGGGAGTATCTGCGCAAATCAGCAATGTACGTCAGTCTTATATTTTATTGTATAAAGATATAGCAATCAAAAATATGCAAGAATATGCCATTCCTGCGAGCATTACTTTGGCACAAGCTTGTATTGAATCGGGAAACGGTACAAGTCGCTTGGCAAGAGAGGCTAACAACCACTTTGGTATCAAGTGCCACACCGGATGGAAAGGCAAAACAATTACCCAAACTGACGACAAAAAAGACGAATGTTTTAGAAAATACAACCGTCCGGAGGAGTCTTTTAAGGATCATGCAGATTTTTTAAGGTATTACAACCGATACGCTTTTTTGTTTGACCTGTCGCCTTACGACTACAAAGGGTGGGCACAGGGGTTAAAGAGAGCCGGTTACGCCACCAACCCACAATATGCAGAGATGTTGATTAAGGTGATAGAGGATTATCGACTCTACGAATATGACCGACCTGTAAAAAATATGCCCCCTTCTCCTAAGGTGTTAGAAATTCCAACCATTGTACAACCCGACATCAAATCTCCGCTCTATACGGCCTCTTTATACCGAACGATCTATCAACGTAACTGTGTCTCCTTTATATACGCACAACCCGGTGACACCTACGCCTCTTTGGCGCGTGAATTTAGGCTATTTAAGAGAGAGATAATGAGATTCAACGACATCAATAAAAACGGACCGATTGAGGTGGGTACAATGGTGTATGTGGCACAAAAGAAAAAGCAATCGGCACGCGAATTTCCTAAACACATAACAGAGGAGGGCGAGTCGTTACGCTCTATTGCCCAAAGGTATGGGGTTCGTTTGTCCTATATCTGCTCTTATAATAAAATCAATAAAAACACCCATTTAGCTGAGGGACAAACACTCCTTCTCCGCAAACCTTAACGATTCTCATTTGTGAAAAAATACAGACATTCCAAAAAAACAGTAATCTTTATTGTCATTTTCAACCTACTCATCTCTTTTGGTGGTGGTTATGCCATTCGATTCTACATCACCTTCTATCGTCCCAACATCCAAACTTCAGAAAATCCATTTATCATTTACGTTCCCCAAGGCGCAAATTTTGATACGATCTTGGATTCATTAGATGCACAACAGTGCCTGCGCAACCGCAAATCCTTTATTCGAGCTGCCAAAGAAGAGGGTCTTCCGGAGCGCATCAAGGGGGGACGTTACGAACTCAGTACAGGGATGAACAACAAAAAGGTAGTGAGGCGCTTAGTTTTGGGCCAACAGAAGCCTGTGAACTTAGTTGTTTCCGGAAATATACGCAGTATTGAGCGGCTCTCGGCTGTACTTACCCGCAACATAGAAGCCGACTCTTTGTCTATGTTACTTTTATTAACCGATGAGGAGCATATTAATCGTATGGGTTTTGATTCCACTTCTCTTTTTTCGTTGATTTTACCTAACACATACGAGGTCTATTGGAACGCCTCTCCCCAAAATATCATCGAAAGGCTTTACAAAGAGTACAACCGCTTTTGGAGTGAAGAGCGGCGTGCCAAAGCCTCTTCAATAGGGCTCTCTTTGGATCAAGTAAGCACATTAGCATCAATAGTGTATGAAGAGACAAGGTATCAGCCGGAAATGGCTACGATTGCCGGAGTCTATATGAATCGACTCAAAAGAGGCATCCCTCTTCAGGCCGATCCCACCCTCATCTTTTCTCTGCGCGATCCCACCATTCGTAGGGTACTTAGTGTCGATACAAAAGTCGATTCACCCTACAATACGTACAAACATCAAGGATTACCTCCCGGCCCCATCTGTGTGCCCTCATTGGCTACCATTGATGCCGTACTCAATTATCAAACACACAATTACCTCTTCTTTTGCGCAAATTCGGAGTTTACCGGTTCGCACCTCTTTGCTACCAATTACAGCGACCATTTGAGAAACGCCAAAGCGTACCACAAGGCGCTAAACGAAAGGGGGATAAAAAGATAGACACCACTTTTAGCAATACGACTCAGAAACACCTTTGTGTCAGACAAATTCCAAATAATTACTTCTGTTGATAACCAAATAACTTGCTTTTGGATAATTCTTTGAAAAAGCATTCGGAGCATTAGGGGTACGCTCACCCCATTTGAATTCATAGGCCCAAATATCATCGCCTCTGCTTTCTATCAAGTCAATTTCCTGCCCGTCGTATGTCCTCCAAAAAAAATGATTGGCATAGTTATGGTTGTAGTTACATTTTTTTACTCTTTCTGCAATCAAATAGTTTTCCCACAATGCACCTGTATCGTTACGTAAATTAATATGTGCAAAGCTGCTAATTAATGCATTACGTATCCCATTGTCATAAAAATACCATTTGCTGTTTTTTGAAATTTCTTTGCGTAAGTTTTTTGCAAAAGCACCAACACGAAAAATCACAAAGACTTTCGAGAGCAAATCTAAATAACGTTCAACGGTATTTCGGCTTATGCCCAATTTTTGTGCCAACTCAATGTATGACACCTCCGAGCCCACCTGAAAAGCGATCATTCGCAGTAAATTCAGCATTTTATCAGAATTCTTAATACCATCAATCGAAAGAATATCCTTTAACAGATAACTGTTAATCAGCGATTTGAGATAAACAATTCGTTCGACTTCGTTGGTCATGGCATAAACCTCCGGGTAAGAGCCAAAAATCAGCCGGCTTTCGAGGTTTCTCTCTGTTTCAAGGCGATTTTCTACCCTATTGAGTTCAGCCTGCGAAAAAGGAAAAAGTTGAAAAGAATACGACCTGCCCACAAGCGGCTCGCCAGTTTTATTTATCAGGTCAAAAGCCGAACTACCTGTGGCAATAACCGCAATACCAGGCACTTCATCAACTATCAACTTGATTATTTTCCCAATATCCGTAATATTTTGCGCCTCATCAATGGCCAAAAGACCAATACCTGTGAACAAATCTCTGTATCGTGCTATTGACTTGACTTCGAGCAGTAACGCGCTTTCATAATCCTCACCATTGAGCAGCATTGTTTTGCCGTCGAATTTCGACAGAATCTCTTTCAGCAAAACCGTTTTACCCACACGCCTCGCCCCAAAAATCAGTACAGCACGTTGAGGTTGCAGTTTTTGCAAAATTTCATTTTCGATCATTCTTATTACCATCACTCAGATTTTTTTTGCAAAAATACAAAATTATTCAATTGATTGAATAATCTAATAGTAAATTATTCAATAGTTGGTATGATTTATCACCTACCAAGCCAACGCACTGGCACCTAAGATCGCAGCATCCGATTCGGGCAGTTTAGATACGATGATGGCTACTTTACCCCTCCATAGACTCAACATATTCTCATTCATTGCCTGTTCAGTAGGTTTGGTAATCAAATCACCCGCTTTGGTAAGGCCGCCAAAGAGAATGATGGCTTGGGGAGCGCTAAAAGCGACAAAATCGGCCAGAGATTCACCCAATTTTGTACCGGTAAAGTCAAAGACCTTTTTTGACAATCCATCTCCCTGAGAAGCAGCCAAGTAAACATCTTTTGAGGTGATAGGCCCAACAACCTCTCTTAGTGGACTACTTTGATTAAAAAGCTCTTTATCAATGTTTGATTCAAGGTACTCCCTTGCAGTCCGGGCTAAGCCAATCGCAGAAGCGTACGCTTCGATACACCCCACCCTGCCGCAATTGCACTGCCGTCCGTTGTAACGAACCGCAGTTGTGTGTCCCAACTCTCCGGCAAAACCATCATGCCCATAAACCATTTGTCCATTGATCACAATACCGCTCCCCACACCCGTGCCAAGTGTGATCATAATAAAATTCTTCATCCCAATGGCTGCTCCGTAGGTCATTTCACCAACGGCGGCGGCGTTGGCATCGTTTGTAAGGGTTACGGGCAATCCTAACTTATTGGTCAAAATTTCGGCAACTTTTATCGTTTTGCGGCCACCCCATGTTAAATTAACAGCCTGAACAATCGTTCCATCGTAGTAATTACCGTTGGGTGCGCCAATACCTACTCCCTTGATTTTTCCTGTTGTGTTGGTCTCTTGTACCACCGATTTGATTGCTTTGGTTAAGTCGTCAAAAAACAGCATTTCATCAGTGTGCGAATCTGTTCTGATTACGTGGGCATTGCTTATTACATTACCTTTACGGTCCACAACGCCAATTTTAGTGGTTTGACCTCCTATGTCAACACCAACTACAAAATCTTGTTCCATATCAACCCTTATTTTTGCTAACGATTTTACTTCCAACCAACGCATAGAAAAGCAGATAGGCAAATCCTGCAAATATTACCCAGTAACTGAGGATGTAACCCGACATATCGGCCACCCATCCCTGCAACGCGGGAAGAATACCTCCGCCACACACCATCACCATAAAGATACCCGATGCAATCGGCACATATTTACCTAACCCCTCTACCGCCAGATTATAGATACCTCCCCACATAATTGAGGTGCAAAGTCCTACCAATACAATGAACATGGCATTGATGGGAACCTGTGCC
>JAITFU010000122.1 GCA_031281125.1 Prevotellaceae bacterium
ACTAAGGTTGGCGATGATACTGTAAATTATACCTATAATGAACATGGCTCGATGGCAACTATGCCGCATTTACAAAATATGGGGTGGGATTTCGCGGAGAGGTTGGGTCATGTCACGCGGGGTACTACGGAGGCTTATTATAATTATGATGGGAGCGGGGAGCGGGTCAGAAAAGTTGTAGAGAAGGGTGGGGTTACTGAGACGAGATTGTACTTGGGAGGGTTCGAGATATTTAGAAAAAAAGTCGGAAATAGTTTAGAGTTAGAACGTGAAACGCTACATATAATGGACGATACAAGACGAATCGCGTTAGTAGAAACATTGACGATGAGCAACGGGGCGGTCGTTAATAATCCTGCTTCGGTGCAGAGGTATCAGCTAAGTAATAATATAGAATCAGCGGCATTAGAACTTGATGAAAACGCGAATATCATCAGTTATGAGGAGTATTATCCTTATGGCGATACCAGCTATCAGGCAGGACGCTCTAGTTCGGAGGTAAGTCAAAAACGTTATCGATACACAGGTAAGGAAAAGGATGAGGAGAGCGGGCTGTACTATCATGGGGCGAGGTATTATGCTTGCTGGCTGGGGAGGTGGACTGCGTTTGACCCTGCTGGGATGGTCGATGGGGGGAATTTGTATATGTATTGTCGGGGGAATCCGATTAATTTCACAGACCCATCCGGGCAGGTTACTGTTGGTGTAAGAGCATATGCCGAAACGTATCCGGGCGCTACTGTCACGGTTGATAGTACAATTAACGTTACTTTGGGTGATAGGTCATTCAGTTTGCCAGCAACAGAGACTAATCACAATATTGTAGCAGGCGTAACAGCACACGCAGAAACACAAAACGTTGCTGTTACAGTCGGTACTAAAAATACAATTACAGTTACTTTGGGTGATAAATCATTCAGTTTTCAAGAAACAGAGAACAATTACAATCAGGATTATAATGACTGGTATATTGACGATTCTAAATTTGTAGAAGCTTTCGGAATCGGTGACCAAAAACTTGTCGTTTATAAAGATGAGGGTAGTGGTAATGTTTCCATTCGCGCAAACTTTAATTTTACTGGGGACGGCGTCAACGCTGAACTTGAAGGACGTACCTACAAGGATTTATTTCTTGAAGGGGTTACAGATGGGTGGAGCAATAGTACAACTTCTGTTTATGTGGACACTAACTCCGAAGGCATTAACGTTAATATTAAAAACGAAACTGGAACTTCAAATGTATCGAATTTCTTTTTTGGAACAAGATTTGTTGAGCGCTTTTGGTCACCATCGAATCCTGGTACGGTCACTATGCATACAGGTTATTTCTCGGGCGAGGTTTACTCAGCTGATGATTTTAAGGTAGTAGCAGCACATGAATTTGGGCATATTTTGGGAATAGATGATGGTTACAAAAACACAACACACAGAACTTATAATTCCATTATGTGTGACCCATGGAGTCGGCGAGGTGAACGGCGTGAACGGTACAATGAAACTTTTGGAAAAGCGTCAAGTTTGGATATAGAAAAAGCGGTAGAAGCTTTCAGGAACAAAAAATTTCAAAAATGGAGATGATGGAAAAAGATGAATATACAAGAACAGATGTCGTTTTCTTTACGATACAGTATAGTTGTAATTTTTTTAGTTGTACTTGCGGTTTTAGTTGCTTGTCAAAATATAAGGCTAGTGCCAATGGGACATAGACATGTTAGTCGATATATTGATCGTCATAAGAACGCATGGATTGATTTGTTAACAAATAACAACGAAGTACTTCCATTTTTGGAACAACTCTACACTAAAGAAGATGTATTTTTAATCGTTCTTGAAAATGGAGAACTAACTCCAAAGAGGTGGGGTCTAGGTATGTTTAGCCACCATGAGTTGAAAAAAATGGAAGAGCTTTTTAAAATGTTTCAATGGGATAACATTATGTTACGTAAACAACCAAATACCGAACGAAAAGTGTTGGAGATGTCATCACCACAGATGAAAATAGGTAAATCCTTTCTAACACATTTTTGCACAGTTGTCATTGTATATTCCCCTGATTATAAACTAAATGATGGAGAAGAAATTTTCCCGGACTGGTATTACATAGTGTATTATGAAAGTATTTGAAAGTATGATGTAATATCATTGGGCGTGTGGTTGTGGACAGCGAAAATTAAAATTGTAATTAAGGCATAGCAGATTAGGTTGAAAAAGAAGTCTAAAAATAACAAGCACCTGTAAACCGTTAATCGTTGGCTTGAACACGTTGACGTTATCAGGGAACGTAGGGTAACATTTAGGTCGCTTTGGTGAGAATCGGGCGATTAGGGCGGAGTAGTGTCTTTGGGAAAAGCGAAATGAAGAGTTGGGTAATATTGTTTACGTGAGTTGGTGTGGTGTGAAAACATTTTTTAACAATTAACGTTTTTAAGCAAGGCATAAATTATATTTATATTATGGTTACTCAAACCTCCATATTGCCGAACGGTGGTCGAAAAGGCGCAACATTCAACAGCGTCGCTTCTCGGCCTATTGGTTTGCCTAAGGGTAGTTGGAGGCTTATGGTTTTTGGGGCGGGTATCTGTTACAATCCCAAAGGCCAACGAGAAAGAATCAAATACGGGAATGGCGCAACTACAAAATATGAATACGATGAAAAGACATTCAGGCTTACGCGGTTGTGGTCTTTCAGGAATGGTGGTACAGAGAATTTACAAGATTTGAATTATATCTATGACCCTGTTGGAAATATAACCAAAATCACAGACAATGCCCAAAAAGTAGTATTCTTTGATAACCAGCAGGTAAACCCAAGTCAAGAATTTAAGTATGACGCACTATACAGATTAATCGAAGCCACTGGAAGAGAGCATAGCGATAATGGAGCAGATACGGGTATTGAAATTGATGGTTATCCTAATGTAAACACTCCCATACCAAACGACGCTACCGCATTGCGAAACTACACGCGGATGTGGGAATATGATGACGTTGGAAATATTTTAAAACTGATACATAATGCGAATAACGGTAACGGCAACTGGAATCGAACGTATAATTATGAAAATGATAATAATAGGCTGATATCAACTAAAGTCGGTGAGGATGCCGTCAACTATACCTATAATGAACATGGCTCGATGGCAACTATGCCGCATTTACAAAATATGGAGTGGGATTTCGCGGAGAGGTTGGGTCATGTCACGCGGGGTACTACGGAGGCTTATTATAATTATGATGGAAGCGGCGAACGAGTAAGGAAGGTTGTTGAAAAAGGTGGAGTAATAGAGACACGATTGTACTTGGGTGGGTTCGAGATATTTAGGAAGAAAGCCGGGGGTAATTTAGAGTTAGAGCGTGAAACGCTGCACATAATGGACGATACAAGACGAATCGCATTAGTGGAAACGAAAACACGGGAGAACGGTAATCAGGTCGCAAATCCTACGTCAGTACAAAGGTATCAACTAAGTAATAATATAGAATCTGCGGCGTTAGAATTAGATGAAAGTGCAAACATTATTAGTTATGAAGAGTATTATCCCTATGGCGATACGAGTTACAGGGCGGGAAGAAGTGCGAGCGAGGTAAGTCAGAAACGCTATCGATATACTGGCAAGGAGAAAGACGAAGAAAGCGGGCTGTATTATCACGGAGCGCGATATTACGCCTGCTGGCTGGGAAGGTGGACGGCGGCGGATCCGGCGGGAATGGTCGATGGGGGGAATTTGTATGTGTATTGTCGGGGGAATCCGATCAGGTTGGTGGATAACACGGGAAAACATGCGAGTGGTGTTAGCGATAATATTGACTCATCGCCAGTCCCAACTATTAGATATAGTTTTGATCCTATTAATATTATAGGAACCCCGCCACTCGAAAACGAATCCGTGTCTGTAGGACAGCAGAGCAATGTTTGTGGAAAGGATGAAGCGGTAATACCTGAATCGGCAAATGTTGCTGCTGCCGTTCAAGATGATACATCCCCTGTAAATAATTTAGGTCAAAAAGCGTCACCGTTACGGAGGGCTTTTAATTGGTTTACGAAAGCGGGCACATCACTACAAAGGGCTTCTAGTTGGTTTAAGAAAACAGCGATATCGGTTTATGAAAATGTAGTAAAAATTGGTACTGCAGCAATGTCGAATATTAAAAACTCCGCAATATCAGTTTATGGCAAAATTGCAGAAATAAGTGGCAAAATCGCGTCGGATATTAATAACTTTAATTGGTCTAACGAAAACGAACAAGCTGTTATAGACTCAAACTATTTCTCAGCTTATAAAGGACAACTAGTAGTCAGACACCCTTTTTCTTTTTTGGGATCGATGTCTTTGGGAATTATGTTTTTACAAAAAAGCGCTGATGATAATAAAAATGCTGATACTGATCTTGTAAACCATGAACATGGGCATTTTCGTCAGTTGCAAAAACTTGGGTTTTTAGTATATTTATTTGGAATAGGGATACCTTCCGTTATTGGTACGTTTATCTACGGAAAAAACCCGGATGCTTATTTTAATCAGAGACAAGAAATTTCTGCGGATGATAGCGGTGGAGTCGTCCGTGGGTCGCATACGACAGACGCAAGGAATAAAGGTGAAAAGTATATGGCGCTATTGAAAAGGATAACGTCTATCTTAAACAGAATACCCTTGATAGGTTATTTAAATATGTTTTTGATGAAAATGGAATAGAGGATAATAATGAAACAAAACAAAAAAATCAAACATGTGAAAAAACGTATTATTGTTATAGGTGTTTTTTTAATGTTTCCGATGTTTTTTGGTTGTGCGGGTATGATTAATTTTGTTTTGGGTTGTAATGGGAAATATAAGAAGAATCATCCGGCGCTTTATTCTGTTGCGGTTAATTCGGTACTTGGGACAACGGGATTTATTCCTGATGGCCACGGCCCGTTTCCGTCACTTATTAGTCTCATAGAGGAAGATAGCCTTGGCAGAGTGATGTTCGTTTACTACGAACGCAAAAAAATAAGCAGGTTTAGTCTTATTATCAGTCAAAAAAGTGATGGAGAATATGCCTACTATTATCCCGATTATAATTTTATATCCATAAGTGGTCCACCTGGCTCATGGTTTACTGACACATCGGAATGTACTAAAGCCGGTCTTACGTTTCTTAACTGTGCTTTCACAAAGTTTAAAGATGAAGAAATTGAAGAACTAAGAAGAAAAAATGATTGGAATATGCCTATTGATATTGATAAATGTGAACGAGCCGAAATTGTTCGACGAAAACCACGTGGTCCTGTAAGGAAGTCAGTTGTTAGAAGTTTTTATAGGAACGCTTTGGAGGATGATGCCAATTATAATTCTTCGCGGCCCGTTTTTTTTGCTGAAGATAATTACGGTCGTTCAATGTATCTAGCATACGGAAAATGGGGAAGCGGTCGCTATTTTGGGGAAGGGTTTGATCGCAGAGTCGTCGTTCTGTTTTTCCAACTAGATGGTTCATATGACGTAAACAACGGCGTTATGGAGTTAACAGATTTGAATAATTATCAGGATGATTTGCGGACATTTAAGGCGCGTAACAATTGGAATGTAAAGCCTTAATTCCGTGGGTAAAAAAACCGAAAACCGTTTCGGTAGTTTTTTTTCTAGTTGAAGAAACTTAAAAAGTTAACATTTTTGAGCAAGGCAGAAATTATATTTATATTATGGGTACTCAAACCTCCATATTGCTGAATAATGTTCGAAAGAGGATGGCTTTCAAGCTCATCATTTTTCCGTGTGGTGTAAACCGTTTCATGGCGGCTTTGTTCACCGACCCTAACGGCAATCGCAACGAGAAAAAAGTCATTGACGCTCGCGGCAATACCGTTATGGAATACAAATACGGCATTCACGGCGAAAAAGCCTACACCAAAAGCATGGACGCTGGGGAGCGGTGGCTGCTTGTTACAGTTGATGAACAACCGCTGTATACTTGGGACTCACGGGG
>JAITFU010000145.1 GCA_031281125.1 Prevotellaceae bacterium
TCTTCAAAAGTTACTCTTTAACAGCTTGATTTATATACATTTGCCCCCCCCCCCCCTCGCCAAGTTTTTCATTTACAACGACTTACGATGGTTGCGGATATGTAAAGAAAGAGAAGGAACGTATTTTTTTGCATGAGTATGGCTAACTCCGGGAACGGAGTGACATGGTTTTTTCTTGACCAAATGTGCATGATAGTGTATATTGGTCACAAAGTCTTGGAATCGTTTCCAAACAAACAATTTAAATCATTAAAAATAAAAATCTTATGAAAAAAATAATATTACGTACTGCGGTTGCACTTTGTGCTGTTGCCATAGGCTTTGGGGTTTACACATATAAACACACACACACAATTTCTGATCTCCTTGCTCAAAACATTGAGGCGTTGGCTGTGCTGGTGAAAATGGATGAACTAGATGGAGGAGGAGGAAGTGCAGGTGGTACCACGCAATACTGTTATTCACCTATTGGCACTATGACTGGAGGTTCGCATAATCTGTGTGAATCTGGCACTACATTGAGTAATGATTTTCCTACTAGCACCACTGGAAAGACGATCAAGACTTGTCAACCAACAATTTGGAGAGCTCCAATTGGTGCACAATAAAAATAAATGATGTTTTTTTATAATACTATGCTTAATTTCTCAAAAAAGAAAAAAGTCCTTTTGTTAACATTGTGTATAATAATCCAATCCTGTACACATTCATCAAAAAACCTTTTCGATGTTTCAATAAAGACGTTAGACTGTTTCTTGATTGAAAAGACAAAAGAGAATATTGGAACACTACCCATTCAAATCATCGGTCTAATTAGTATTGATATTGTAGATTCCTTACTTGTATGTCGAAAAATTGGAGATTCATTCGTTTCAATTGTAAACCTTAACAATTACGAAATAGCCGATAACATTTGTCTAAATGGGAGAGGACCAAAAGAGTATCTTTTTTATGTTGATTATGGCCAGTTTGCACATATTGGTAGAAACATATTTCTTCACACTTTTGATTTACAATCCGAAAAACACTTTCTTCTGGATATAACTACTTCACTAAAGGAAAATAAGACGATAATAGCCAACGAAAACGATATGGGCGATTATCGTAAATTTTGTGCTGGATTGTTCTTTTTAGGAGATGACCATTTCTTCTTTAAAAAAAATGTATCTTATGAAGATGTTAGAGACAATACTTTCATGCCTGCCGAATATGCTGTATTTAATGCTAGTAACGAAAAACGATTAATCCCGTTCTTTGGTAAAAATTTGATTACAAATCCTGAAATACCTCAGTGGACACTTATTTTGTATGATGGATCATTAAAGATTAAACCGGATTATTCAAGAGTAGTCGACGCGATGTTTTACGTTGATTATATCACTTATATTGACCTTGACAAGTTGACAGCAAAAGGATATAAATATTCTGAAAGTACTTTATCATATGAGGATTATCATACGAAGTCTCGCGATTTTATTCTTGACAAACATAGATACGGGTACACAAATCTTTCTGTTACAGATGAATATGTATTCGCCTTGTATTCAGGAACTCCTGAGAAAGTAGATGAAAACGAAGAAAAGTACTTCCCTTATGTAAGAATTTTTGATTGGACGGGGATACCTTTGGCCTCCTTGAAACTTGATAATATGATTATGTCTATAGCATTCGACGAGAAAAAAAGCTTGCTGTATGGAGTGGACATATCTCAGGAAAAAATTTTTGTATATGATCTTAGTAGCGAATTGGCGGAAATAGAGAATAAAATGCAACACTAAGTTTCATATTCTTTTGATAATATTGATGTTATTTTGTAGAGAGAGTGAGGATTTGGTAGCTTCAGAAAAATTATGGATGGTGTACAAAAATGCTTTGAAAAAGGATTGCCCATAAATATTTGCATGAATCAAAAGAATCACTATCTTTGAAATACCAGGTTTTTACACTATCCAACATAAGAATATGACATTGTGCTATTTACATGAAATATCCAGAAGGTTACTATGTAACAGCTTGATTTATACACATGTTATCTACCCTATTTTTTTTTAACATAAATACCTGCTTAACAGTAGGTATTTTTTTGATATTTGCTTTATGAAATTCAAGACTAATTTTTATGGATGGTTGATTGTGCTGTGTCTCCTTTCCTGCTCCCGTAAAGAGCGACTGATAACAGCAGATGTTATTGAATTTGACTCTTTTGCAAAAGAGTTTACAAAGATTTCACACCCCACAGGCGTATCCGTAATGGGGGTATTGGGCATAAGCTCATTTGAAAACATTATGGTAGCTATAACAACGAATCCCGAAGCCCTGATTTCAATCATTGACCTTGATACAGAAAGGACGCTTTTTACAGGGATGACACGTGGGCGTGGTCCGGATGAATTCCTCATGTTAATTACTAATTGTCAATTTGTAAATCGAAACGAACATCCTTGTTTATGGGTATGTGATGCAGGTGTGAGAAAGTGTGTACTGATAGACCTTACAGAAACAGTAGAAAAGCAGGCAATCGTGAGTAGCGAATCGTGGCAATACGAGAAAGTATATGAGCAAAGGAGCGGAATGTTGATTTTATCAAGCGGAGAGCGTTTTGTTAAATTTCCGGTAACGTATAAAGATGTGCGTGATGATATCCGTTATTATCCCAAGTATTTGTATTTTACTGATGACAATGTAGTAAGAGAATTGCCTTTTTTTAGACGCGGCAGTTTTTTGCTTTCAGAATCCAATTACGAAAACGCCAGTACCGGGGCGTTCGATGGTGTGACAATATTAAAACCTGATGGAACCAAAGCAATTGATGCTTTTTATTTTGCTGATCACTTAAACTTCCTCGATTTAATCGAGAATCGTGGTTTTTCGATGCACTATTCAAAGGGGATGTCGGTCGACGATTTAGTATCCGCAACCTTTTCATATCTAAGGCAACACCATGTGAATGCATATATGACTGCGGTTGTAACTGATGATTACGTTTTTGCGCTCTATTCCGGAAAGCAGGATCCCATGCCGGGAGAAACTGCTCCGGATGTAGCATCGTCTATAAGAATTTTTGACTGGGAAGGAACCCCATCCGCCCTTGTACATGTTGACAAGGAGTTAAGAAGCATCGCTTACGATCAACGAACCAAAAGATTATATGCACTTGACTTTGAGGAAAATATTATGTACTACGATTTTAGTGATGTGATATGACAACACAACATCCGATAAGAAATACATGGGCACTATGTCTCATGTTTTTATCATTTTGTGCTTTTGCCAGTAGCAATACAAACGAGACTAATTCTGTATCCCAAGCCATAAAGATGTATGGAAAGAAAATAGAGTTTCCTACAAAATACCTGCCTTTGGGAGTTGGAGAGAGAGCGTTCTCAATTGGTGCAGAGTTGGCAAAACCTCTAAAAATTGTAACCTATATAGATAAAAACTCGTGCTCTGAGTGCGCCTTGAGAATTTTGCTGCACTGGAATAGTCTTCTGCAGGAACTATCCGATGTCTCTGTGGGTTTTATCCCCGTTATATATCCGAATGATATTTCCGAATTAGTTGATGTGCTGCAAACAATGCAAATCGACTTTCCATTACTCTATGATACGGAGAATGTTTTCCTGAAAATGAACAAATTAAACCGGACATTAGCCGTTAATCGAACTTTTCTGTTAGATTCAAACAACAAAATAATTGTCATTGGGGAACCATTAGCTTCAGAAAGATTATGGATGGTGTACAAAAATGCTTTGAAAAAGGATTATCCATAAACATTTGCATGAATCAAAAGAATCACTACCTTTGAAAAACCAAGTTTTTACACTATTTTAACATAAGAATATGACATTGTGCTATTTACATGAAATATCCAGAAAGTTACTATGTAACAGCTTGATTAATATATATTTACCCCCCCCCCCCAAGTTGCTCATTTGCAACGTATTACAAGGGTTGCGGGTGTATAGAGAAAAAGAAGGGAAGCATTTTGATTGAGTATGGCTAACTCCGGAAACGGAGTGACAAGGGTGTATTTCTTGACCAAATGTGCATGATAGTGTATATTGGTCGCAAAGTCTTGGAATGGTTTCCAAAAAATTTATTAACAGTTTTAATCATTAAAAATAAAAATCTTATGAAAAAAATACTATTATGTTCTGCAGTAGTGTTATGTGCTTTTGCCATTGGCTTTGGTATCTTTGCTAACAAGAGTGTGACAAAAGAGTCTGATCTATTGGCTCAAAATATTGAGGCATTGGCAGCTTTGAAAGGCGAGACCGGAGAGAACGGCGAGGGATTATTTCACGCATGGCTTCTTTGGAATTCTGGACTAAACTGCTACATGGACGGTGTGAGTTATACTTGGTATAAGTGCACATATGTCTTTGCTTTTCTCGCTCCAGATGAGTGTAATGAGGGAGGAGGAAGGTGTGGATTTTGGTTTTAGATAATCAACTGTATTCGGCTATGCAAAGGTTTCTTTTTGTTGTAATGGTGCCCATGCTCTTGTGTTGTACGATACTTGACAAGAGTAGAATTATCGGGCAAATTCCCAACCCTGACATTATCAATATTTCTGTTTATCAACCTGTTCCCATAGATGTTAAAACGTTATTCTCAGAAATTGGTTTTATCAAACTCGACACTTCTGCTGTAGCTGCAATTGGCAGCGCTTCCGAATTACGGGTCTATAAAAACCATATCTATGTACTTGACTCAAATGGGGAAAGTGTACTCATGTTTGATATGTCCGGCACTTTTATTCGACGAATAGGCGCAATTGGAAGAGGTCCAAAGGAGATGCTTTCAATGAAAAATATTGAAATTGACTACATCCGTGACAGGTTATTCATTACAGATAATTATGGCCGTCAAACAACCGCATTCGACCTGGAAGGCAACTACCTTTTTAAGGTACCTTTAGGAGATCCGGGCGGTTTTATTGCCATAACTCCATCCGGCAATATTGTCCATGAAAGCCAAATGTCAACTTTTGGTTGGGATTATAAAACAATGATCCAAAGGGAGAATATTAAAATATTGGACACTCTTGGCAGCCTTATTCAAAAGGGATTTGACTACAATTACAACCGAAGGATAAATGCTCTTTTTCGTACCCTCTCTATGGATAAATCTGGAGAGATAACTTTTTTACCCATGTTTCGAGATACAGTTTATTCTATTACAGATTACGCTATTACACCATTATTTTCCTTCGATTTTTCGAAAGTTCATGGAATTTCCAAGAAAAGGTCTGATACTTATTTTGACTGTGAAGAAATGAATACAGATTTAAAAAAAAATGGATATGTATGTTTAGCAGGAAAACATTTGAATTCTCAGAATTATTTTTACGCACAATTAGGTTGTTCTATCGATAGATCTCACCTTTTCTACAATAAAAAGACAAAAGATACCCACATTGTTAAGTTGTATGATTATGCGTACGAGAACGGCTATTTACCTGTCAAAAATATAACCCTTTTTAATGGTGTTTCTTCTGCTTTGATTCCATATCAAATCTCTGATTATTGCGATGGATATTTTTATGGAATATTCGATGAAGTCCAGCAGATGATTCTTAAAAACCTGAATCCGAAAGTGGGCACTTTAGAGCGTCAGTTGCTAGACTCTATTTGCCCGGATGGGTCTGATATCCTAATTACTTATTTAAAAATTAAAAATTAATCAAATGAATAAAAAATTTTTGTTTTTGATTACACCTCTACTGATGGCTGGTGTAACATTGTTTATTAATGCACTGAATAATAGAAATAATGAGCCTAATGAATTACTCTTAAAAAATGTAGAGGCATTGGCATTTTATGAAATGGGTGGAGGCCAAACAGACCAATTGGCGTACAACACAGGTGAAAGATGCATTGCACAAATACCTCCTCATTACCTACCGACTGAAGGAGAAAAGTATGATTGCAAACAGGTAGATTTTGTCTCCATATGCATAAAAGGGTGTAATTTCAAATAATCAAATGAGGTGTAAAACTCTTCAACTAGTAGAAACTGTTTATTTCGTAACCCAAAGAAAAGTAAGCAGTTTCTACTTATTAATAACTAACTACTTGTCTTTATGCAAAAATTTCATATACCCAAATCCCTCTATTTAATCTTTTTGTCCCTCTTATGCTGTTGTTCCTCACTACAAGAGAAAAGAATGATTGGAATGGGAAACAATCCCAATATTTTAAATATTTCTGTGTATCCGCCTTACCCTGTTGATGTCAAAGCCCTCTTTTCTGATATCGGCTTTATAAAATTAGACACTTCATCAAAGGCATATATGTACATGCCATTTACTTTAAGGGTTTTAAAAGATAAAATCTATATATTAGATATTGGTGTGCATGGTGCTGTCCTCATGTTTGACATCTCAGGAAAGTTCATAAGGAAAATTGGAGAAATAGGCCGAGGTCCTGGGGAATTACTCTCAATGCATGGTATTGAGATCGATTATAATCGCAACAGACTGTACATTACGGATAATTCCGGCTCCCAAACCGTGGCTTTTGACTTGGACGGTAACTATCTTTTCTCTGTTCCACTTGGAGACATTGGTGGTTTTAACGCCATTACTCCATCGGGTAACATAGTGAATGAAAGTTTTAATTCTTCATTTGGATATGATTTCAAAAATATGGTTCAAAGAGAGAACATCAAAATACTTGATACAACCGGGAAAGTGCTTATGCAGGGATTTGAATACAACCACAGTCGAAAAATCAATGCTATGTTTAAAACTTTATCCGTCAGTGAATCCGGACATGTAACCTTTTGTCCAGTATTCTGTGATACAATATATTCAGTAACAGAATCGTCAATAACCCCTTTATATTCGTTTGATTTCTCAAAAGTCAAGCCCATATCGCTGAAGAGAGCAAATACCTATTCAGATAGCAGGGACATGATGATTGACTTGATGCAAAATGGTTATGTCTGTCTTGGCGGCGCGCATTTAGATACTCCTGACGTTTTATATGTCCAATTAGGTTTTGGCATTGACAGGGCACATCTCTTCTACAACAAAAATAATGGAACTACAAATATTATAAAACTACGAGACCCAACAACTTCTTATCAATCTTTATTCAATGGTGCATCATCAGCATGGATGCCCTATTCGATTAGTGACTTTAATGATGGATATTTTTATGGGATGCTTGAAGAAGGTGAACAGATGAAGCTTATGGCATTAAACCCTCCAAAAGGATCATTTGAACGAAAGTTGTTAGATAGTATGGATCCAAGTGAGCATAGTCTGTATATTATTTATTTTAAATGTATTGAATAATAAAATGAAGATTGGTATCAGATTAGTACGCTTATTTATTATACTCTCTTGTATTTACACAATGGCTGCGTGCAAGCCGTCAAGAAAGAGTGTTATTTACAATGATTTAAGGCAAATAATATCCACACAACTGTTGTTAACCAGCGACCTGATGGGAACCGATGGTTCTGGTTTTCAAAAAAGATTATCAGAGTTCAATTATAAAATACTTCATTACATAGATTCTACAGGGTGTAATGAGTGCTCAATGAAATCGCTTCATTATTGGCGCAGTACACTGGAAGATACTTTATTCAGAAATGTTGGTTTTTTCTTTGTTCTTTGGTCCGATAACTTTGAGGAAACAAAAAGGTTACTCAATAATATCAACTTTAGACATACAGTATATATAGATATGTATGGTTTATTTGGCAGCAAGCATGAATTTCTGAGAAACAAGATGTATCATACATTATTAGTCGATAAAGACAATACAATTGTTCTGGTTGGCGATATATTGGGAAATATTCAGTTAAAGGCAAAATATCTTGAGGTGATCTCAAACCAATAGTGAAGAATTTACATGATGCATTTTACAATACAAGAATTACGACGCTTTGAAAGGAGGAAAATTATATAAATTATATTAGATATAAGTCAAAATATAAATAAATGAATCTAATATTTGCATGAATCAAAATAATCACTATCTTTGAAAAACAAGTTTTTTACTATTTTGCATAAGAATATGATATTGTGCTATTTACATGAAATATCCGAAAAGTTACTATGTAACAACTTAATCTATAAGTATTTACCCCTACCTCCCCTACCAAGTTGCTCATTTACAACGTATTACAAGGTTTGCCGGTGTGTAGAGAAAGAGAAGGGAAGCATTTTGCGTGAGTATGGCTAACTCCGGCAACGGAGTGAAAAAGATACACATCGACCAAAGAGATAAGAAAACTTCAAGGTCACAATCTTTCGGAAGTTTTTCCGATACTTTCACAAATTATTCAATCAAAAAATTTAAATTTAGAACATTATGAAAAAAATAATATTAAGTATGGCAGTTGCCATTTGCTCTGTGGCTATAGGGCTGGGCATCTATAGTTATCAAAATACGTACAAAGTATCTGATTTATTGGCTCAAAATATTGAGGCGTTAGCGGCTCAGGTGAAAATGGATGACGGAAATGGAGCAGGAGTTGGGGATAATAAAGTTTGTTACTATAAAGGTACAACCGATTTTTCAGATTGGTTTGAATGCACAAGTGATTATCCAGATGTTGGCTCTTGTGGTAATACTGATCGCAAGTTAAAGTTTTTTTCAAAGGATAAACATGCGTGCAGTATGTAGTGATTTTGAGTCAATATTAGTAAAACTGCTTCAAAAGTGCGACATCACTAATTTGCAAAAAGTTCAGAGATGAAGGTTTTTGAGGCAGTTTTATTTTATTTGGCTATATCAATAATAGAGACATGAAAAGAAAAATATTTAATTCTACGCTTCTAGGTATTGTAATTGGCATATTCGTTTGCTGCACAATAAATAAAGATAAGGAGATTTTCAACGGAGAGATTCAATATATTGACGATTCTCACAAGGTAATAAAAAATATCACAAGCAGGCCTGTTTTGATGAGTGACGGAATCCCAACCGGATTGATAGCAGTTTACGATTCGCTGTTAATTTGTTGGAATTCGGAGCGAGATCATTTTTTTAACATAATCAACTTAGATACAGGAAAAGAGATAGGAAATTTCTGTGAAATTGGTCGTGGTCCCAGAGAGGCAATATCAGTTAATTGCATTGTTCAGCTTTTTAAGAAGGAGAACGATATATGTACCTATCTATGGGCATATAACGAAAGCAGATTGTTTTTATGGAATATTAGCCAATCAATTGAGAAGAGAAAGACAATTTATGACACGATTGTTGATTACGAAAAAAACCGCTACTTCTTTCTTTTTTCCCTCTCTGAGGATGAATTGTTTGTCAATAGACCTTCTGATTATTTGGCAATTGATGAAATTACAATGCCATTTTATGAAAAACGTACAATTAGCACCCAAGCGATACTGCAAGATTATCGTATTTACACAAAAGCTACGCTATTAAATGGAGATATTGGGAATTTTTATACATGGGATGTAATGAAGTCGGATGGTTCAAAAATTGCACAGGCAATGAAGCGACTTCCTCAAATAAACATTTTAGATACACATACAGGTGATGTTATTGGTTACCGCATTAAAAATAGCAATGATTTTTCTCATTTGTTATTGGATACGGACGTGGATATCGAAATTCATTATATTAATATTCACGCAGATAATAATTATCTCTATGCCACTTATTGGGGGAAAGAGCCATGGCCTGGTCGTATTGAGGATGGATTTCCGTTTGTAAATATTATTCATATTTTTGATTGGAACGGAAAACAGCTTTATGAACTCATCACAGATCAATCGTTCTTTCATATTTGGGTGGACCCTGTCAGAAACAGACTATATACTATTAACATGAACACAGATGAGGTTTATTATTTGGATTTAAATGAATTGAATCTTTTGCATGCGAAACGAATGATACATCATGCGAGCTTCTCAAAAGAACGATCCGAAAGATGATAGTCAACCATGGGGTATTATCTGAGTGAAAAAGATACACAAAAATATAGTCGATGCAATTTCGATAGAGCAAATTTTTCCGAATTTAAACTTGTTGGTTTAGAATGGATTTAATTGCTAATTTCCATCCTATAAACAAAATAGAAACAAAAAATAGGCACTTTATGAATCAAAAGAACTTTTATACATATAATAGAGCCCCTCTGTTTCACGAGCCTTTGGGTCGTTACTGAAGCTGGCTTTCTACCTACGAATTGTTAATAATTTTTTAATATTTGAATAATAATGAGGTATGTTTACATTTTACTTTTCCTGATATTGATTTCTTGTACCCACAATCATCTCTCTAATGATGTGAAATATCTGATGGGGCAGCACTTTATCCTTTCCTCCGATTTGAGTGCAATTAGAAAAGGAAAAGATATGAGTCAAACTAATATCAGCGAGGTTCCGGTCAAATTGGTCGTATGGTATGACTCTCTTAGCTGTGGTTCCTGTGAAGTGAGTCGAATGTATGCTTGGAACGAAATTACCGCGTATGCTGATTCATTGTCTCAATGGTTTAACATTCTGTTTATCTTTACTCCCAAGAGAGGAGACTTACAAAGAATCAACGAAACACTCTTGTACAACACATTTGATTATCCTGTGATCCTTGACCGTAACTCCACCTTTGTCAAGCTCAATCCAAAGCTCCCCAAGAACAGAAAACTTCACACTTTTCTGTTAGATAAGGAAAATCGTGTGGTGTTAGTTGGCAGCCCGTTGTATAATCCTACTTTATGGGAGCTTTACAAAAGAACGATCCAAATGATGATTGACAATGATGGGGTTTTGCCGGAATAAATAAGCAGATGAAACTCAAAAGTATTATATTCAAAGCAGTTAATGTCCTGTTCATCATTATTATAGGTGCAAGTCTGTTGTTTCTCCTATACCTTGGATTGCGTATTTTTGCGTTTGATAGCTACCCTGTTAATACCGGCTCCATGATACCCACGATCAAACCCGGCGATCGGATCGTTGTAAATAAACTCATTTATGGAGCCAGATTATATAAAAATCTTGACTTTTTGAAAGGCGGAAAGTTGAAAACTTTTCGTTTGAAAGGCGTTAGAGATATAAACTACAACGATGTGGTGGTGTTTAACCGTACCAGTCCTTTAACCTTTGATATTCGTCAGGTCTATGTAAAACGATGTTTGGGTTTACCCGGCGATACGATTTGGATCAAAGATGGGCGATATAAAAACAGTTCGATAGCGAACGGAGTGGCAGAAAAACATTTTACTCAAATGAATCAGATAAATCTTGTGGATACTTTGCCAAACTGTTATCCGTATAAAGAGGCATTGAACTGGACAATTCTGAACTTTGGCCCTTTGTATATGCCCCGAAAAGGAGATCACATTGTGTTGGATCAAACAAATATTTGGCTGTTTCTTAGATTGATGAGATATGAAAGTGGAGACGATATTCAATTTTTGAACGATACTGTCTTTTACAAAGACCAACCCATACATACCTACACATTTAAGGAAAACTACTACTTTATGGCAGGAGATAATTTCTTTAATTCTGCTGATTCTCGTTCCTTTGGGCCTATTCCGGAGACATTTATCATAGGCGTAGTACCGTTTAAAATAACTTCAAAACTAAGATGGGAAAGGTTATAGCGAGATGATTAAAAATAATACCTATCTTTACGCAACAAAACACCACCACATCCATGAAGCGCCTTTTACTCCTCCTCTGCACCCTCCCATACCTCCTGAATGCCCAAACCAAGAGCGCCTATACGCTTGATGATCTGATCTCTATAGCGCAAGCATCATCGCCAAGTGCATTGATTGCAAAGAACAACTACCGTGCATCGTATTGGAGTTACCGTTCTTATCAAGCGTTACTTTTGCCCTCATTACACCTCTCAGCAGGTTTAGCAGAATTTAATCGCTCCACACAACTTATTCTTGACCCCACCACAGAAGGGTACAAATATGTAGAAAACAGCTCTGTGGGCAATTATGCGCAGCTCTTTGTAAGACAAAATATTGCACCAACGGGAGGTACCTTGTCGCTCTTTTCTGATCTATACAGATTGGATCAGTTTTCACCATCTTCTAAGATGTTTTACCAAAGTACACCGGTAAGTCTCACTTATTTACAGCCCATTGGCGGATACAATGCCATTAAGTGGCAAAAGAGGTTGGCACCAAAGGAGTACGAGCTGTCAAAGCGTGCCTATTTAGAAGATATGGAGTTCATTACACTTAAGGTGGTGCAACTCTTTTTTGAAGTGCTATTGCAGCAAAAGAGTTACCAAATGGCTGTGATTAATAGTGAACAAACAGAGGCATCCTATAAAATGGCGGAGCAACGTTTTGAACTTGGGGCTATTGGAAAAAATGACCTGCTGCAACTGCAAGGGATTGTGCTTAATTCCAATATAACAAGCAGGGACTCCAAGTTGGCATTGGATTTAGCGCTTTTTAGGCTCCGATCTTTCCTTGGATTGGGTCAATCGGCGCTTTTTGATCTGGAAATGCCTGCAATCCAACAAGGAATCAATCTCGATTTTGATAAGGTGTTGTCGCTCTCTTACCAAAATGGCACCTTGCAATTGGCGCAAGAACTAAGGAGCATAGAGGCAGAGCGTGCCATTGCGGAGGCAAAAGCAAACCGCGGCATTAGGGCCGACCTAACGGTTACGTTTGGTTTGTCTCAAAATGCCGAGACTTTTGGAGGGGCATATAAAAATCCAAGGGATAAAGAGGTGACAGGCATTTCTTTAAGTATGCCACTCATGGATTGGGGTATGGGCAGGGGTAGGGTAAGGATGGCACAATCACGTGCCGATGTAGTATCGGCTCAAGTGGATCAGGCATTTAAAGATCATGAGCAAAATGTGTTGATCAATGTACTGCAATTTAATAATCAGGTATATCAGTGTGCAGTGTCGCAACAAGCCGATAGAATTGCCCAAGAGCGTTACCAAATCTGCTTAGACAAGTTTGCAAATGCAACCTTGTCTGTAACAGAGTTAAATATGGCACAGAAAGAGAAAGATGATGCCGTTAGGCGACATATTGCCGATTTGCGCTCTTATTGGAGTTACTATTATGAAATCAGACGTTTGTGTCTCTTTGACTTTATTTCCGGAAAAGATATTTCGGCAGAATTTGACAGATTGGTAGAACAGTAGAATTAATATTATGAATATGAAAAGATTGTGGTTTTTTTTCTCAATTATGGCAACGCTTTCAATGGCAAGTTGCGGCGGACCCAAAAACGATAAAGAGGTTGATTTGGCCAAAAACGTATATGAACGAGAGGTAAACAGGGTTGACACCCTCTACCTCAAACGCGTTGAGTTTCAGAAACAACTCATTAGTAATGGGCGATTAAGGGCCAAAGTAAAGGGAGTGGTGGGTTTTAAAACGACAGGCATTGTGGTGAAACTTCCGGTGAAAAACGGCTCTTATGTAAGAAAAGGTGATTTGATTGCCCAAATCGATACCCAGGAGGCGATGCTCAACTTGGCGCAGGCACAGGTGCGCTACCAAAGGGCAGAGATCGACAGGCGGGATGCGTTGATTAATTTTGGTTACCAAATAAGCGATTCTACGCTCATTCCCGCCGATGTGATGCGGATATCTGCCATAAGATCGGGATATGCCAACGCACAATCCGATTTACGAATGGCCGAAATTGCCTTAGACAGGTGCACCATCTATGCTCCTTTTTCCGGAAAGATCGCCAATCTATCGACCCAACTATATGAAATTGGCGGCGCCAACTTTTGCACACTTATTGATGACAGCACCTTTGAAGTGGACTTTACCGTTTTGGAAACAGAAATGGAGTTTATCAAACCTAATATGGGTATCGAACTCTCCCCGCTGCACAAACCATCGGAGCGATACTCCGGTAAGGTGACAGAGGTGAACCCCATGGTGGATGCCCACAGTCAGATAAAAATCACAGGAGTGGTAACGGGCAACGTTGCGTTGATGGATGGGATGAACGTCAGGGTCTTTTTGGAGAACACCATTCCTGACCAATTAGTGGTACCCAAGACAGCGGTGGTACAGCGTGACGGGTATCATGTACTCTTTACATACAACAACGGCAAAGCGGAGTGGGTTTATATCGATATTATTATGTCAAACAGCGAATCTCACTCAGTAACAGGAAATAAAGCCAAACAGGCGGAACTCTCCCAAGGCGACTGCATAATAGTGGGCGGGAATGTAAATCTGGCGCACGGAACCGAAGTGATTATTAACAACTAGCACCTCCGGTTATGTATAAAGGCCTTATTGAGCGTCCTATAGCGGTGACCATGACGCTGATTGCAGTGGTGGTACTTGGTTTGCTTTCGACCACCCAAACGCCTGTATCGCTCATGCCCAATATTGCTATACCTCAAATAACGGTACAGGTCTCTTCTACCTTATCGGCAAGGGAGTTGGAAGAATCAGTAGTAAAAATGCTGCGCACACAATTGATGCAGGTTCCTGACCTTGAAGAGATCTCATCCGAAACACGCGATGGAATCGGATTGATAAAGATGCAGTTTTCCCACGGATCCGACATCGATTACCTTTTTATTGAGGTCAATGAACGTATTGACCGCTCTATGGGAAACTTTCCCAGAAACTTGGATCGTCCCAAAGTGATTAAAGCAAGCGCTACCGATATTCCGGCATTTTATATAAATGTAACCCTAAGAGACTCATTAGTGTGGGATTATCAAGATCCTCTTTTTCCCGTTCCCATGCGTTTTGTGGAGTTGAGCGATTTTGTTCGGAGTGTAGCGGCCAAACGAATTGAGCAACTGCCCGAAGTGGCGATGGTAGATATGAGCGGCTTGGTCTATCCCCAAATATTGATTCTGCCGGATCAAAAGAAGATAGAGGCAATTGGCGTTACCGAAGCAGTGCTCACAAGGGCATTGTATGACAACAATATCGAATTGGGAAACCTCACTATACGAGACGGCGACTACTACTACAATGTGCGGTTTAGGTCCAACTTGGAGCGTAAAGAGGAGATTGAACAGATTTACCTGAATATCAACAACCGTGTATATCAATTTAAAGAGTTGGCACAAGTGATTGAACACCCTGCTCCGCGCGAAGGAGTGGTCTTGTCGGACGGGAAAGCTGCCATATCAATGGCTGTGATCAAACACTCAGAAGCCAAAATGGCCGATATGCGCAAGTCAATCAACAAAATACTATTGCTTTTTGATAATGATTACCCCGATCTCCATTTTTCCCTGACGCGTGATCAGACGGCACTATTGGATTACTCCATCTCTAACCTTCGCGACAACCTTTGGATAGGCGCCTTGCTGTGCTGTTTGGTAATTTTTTTCTTTTTGAGGGATTTACGCACTCCTTTTCTCATTACGTTATCTATTCCTTTGTCTGTAATTATTGCATTGATATTCTTTTACTTACTACATATCTCCATCAATATCATTTCGTTATCCGGATTGGTATTGGGCATAGGCATGATGGTGGATAACTCAATCATTACAATTGACAACATTACACAATGGTGGGAGCGGGGATTTAGCTTGAAAGAATCGGTGGTAAAAGCAACTCAAGAGGTCTTTACGCCCATGCTCAGCTCTGTGCTCACTACCTGCGCCGTCTTTATTCCGCTTATTTTTTTGAGCGGTGTAGCCGGTTCTCTCTTTTTTGATCAGGCAATGGCCATCTCGATTGGTCTTTTGGCCTCTCTTGCTGTGGCTGTCACCGTAATTCCTGTCTATTACTACCTCTTGTTTAGAAAGGTAAATGTGCGGAGTACCGTGGGAAAACACCGCCTCATCAAATTTAACATCATCCCCTATTACGAAAAGGGACTTAAATGGGTATTTAGGCACCAGAAATTAGTTTATTCCATATTTTTCTCCTCAATTCTGCTTATTTTTGTGATGTTTAGAGTGTTAGAAAAAGAGAGGCTTCCAAAGATGACCCAAATTGATACGATGTTGCATATTGAGTGGAACAAACGTTATTTGGTTTCTGAGAGCGAACAGCACATAAGGAGACTTTTTTCTGATGTTGGATCGGAACTGCTTCACTACACATCAATGATTGGGGTACAGCAATATATCCTCTCCCATACGCCGCAACTGAGTACATCGGAGTCGCTCGTTTACCTCCGTTGCTCCGATGCTTTGGGGTTGAATCGTGTGGAGGAGCGTATCAAAAGCTTGCTGCGGGAACGCTTTCCCGAGAGTGTTTCTCACTTTTCGCCATCAGGTAACATCTTTGACCTCATCTTCTCAGAAGATCAATCCCCCTTGGTGGCACGTATATATACCTCAAACGGTGAGATTCCCAAACCCGACCGCCTGAACCTGCTCCTTGCTACCCTGAGCGACCGTTTTCCTGAACTCTACATAGAGCCGGTGGCTTGGCAAGAGCATATTCTTTTAACAACCAATCCATTACTGATGACTGCATACGGGGTAAGGTACAACGATCTGTACGATAAACTCAAGAGTGCCCTAAGTCAAAACCAAATTTTTACCCTCACTGCCGGAGGTTTCTCTTTCCCTATTGTGATGGGTGACGAGCCAACAAATCTATCCAATATGTTGTCACAAACACGTATTTTGGTTGATAGCAGTTATCTACCCCTCTCGCGTTTTATGGTAGAGACACGAGGGCGCGATTTTAAAAATATCACTGCCGGCGTGGAAGGGACTTACTATCCCATCAATATTGATTTAAACAGCAATCAAATAAAAGCAACTATTCAGGAGATTGAAGAGGTGGTGAAGAATTATCCCGAATTTGAAGTGAATTTTAGCGGCTCCTGGTTTTCCAACAAAAAGATTATTTCTGAATTATTTCTGATATTATTGGTTGCCTTTTTGCTCCTCTATTTTATCCTGTCGGCACAGTTTGAGTCGATTGTACAACCGCTGATTATCCTATCGGAGTTGATTTTTGATATTTCCGGCACATTTTTGATACTTTGGATCTGCGGTATATCTTTAAACCTGATGTCGATGATTGGGATTGTGGTGATGTGCGGTATAGTGATCAACGACTCCATTCTTAAGGTGGATACAATCAATATGTTGCGACGGGGGGGATACGGAATGTTGCGGGCGATAATGGTGGCAGGAGTACGTCGTATGAAACCCATCATTATGACCAGCTTAACCACCATTTTAGCGGTAGTGCCCTTTTTGGTGACGGGAGATATGGGGTCTGACCTGCAATTTCCGCTCTCCGTAGCGCTCATTGCAGGCATGTTCATTGGAACCATTGTAAGTCTTTTCTTTGTTCCGCTGCTTTACTACACCATATATGCCAAACGGTAAGCTGCGCATATCTGCTTTCTCCACAGTATTGGTGATGTTGGTGCTTATGACCATTGGCGCCGGTGTGGTCCCGTTACTGAGTTTGCAGTTTACACCTGCGGAGCGTACCCAGTACATAACGGTATCTTTTGGATGGGCAAACGCCTCAGCAAAAGTGATTGAACAGGAGGCAACTTCAAAGATTGAAGGGGTTTTGGCCGGTGTCAGAGGGGTGCAAAAAATCAGCTCCACTTCCTACAAGGGTCGTGGAACGGTGACACTCACTTTAAAAAAGGGAACCGATATGGGGAGTGTACGTTTTGAAATCTCCTCCCTTATTCGCCAGATATATTCTAAGCTGCCCGATGGGGTTTCCTATCCCTCTCTCTCGCTCTCTGCAGCCGGCTATCGTCCTCAGGCTATTTTGGTTTATACCTTTAACGCCGGTATGGCTCCCATTGAGATTCAGCGTTGGGTAGAGCGGCACATTGTTACCAAACTCTCTCGTATCGAGGGTATAAATAATGCCAATCTCTCCGGAGCCAATCCTTTCTATTATGAGGTGGCCTATAACTCAGATAAAATGCGGGCATTTGGCATTGGAGCCAATGAGATACAACAAGCAATAAGACAACGATTTGGCTCAGAATTGGTGGTTGGCTCTATCTCAACAGAACACAAAGCATTGGAAGAGAAGGGTACACAAATGGTGGTAAAGATGGAGAACGGAGGCCGTATGACCGATTTTGAAAACTTATTTATCAAGACAGTCAACGGCAAGCAGGTATTTCTTGGTCAAATTGCACAAATTTCTTTAAAAGAGCAACTTCCAT
>JAITFU010000073.1 GCA_031281125.1 Prevotellaceae bacterium
TTACCTGTGGGCGACCCCTCTCTATCGGCACGCGAGATCATCGGCAACGAGAGCCAAGAACGTATGGGGTTGATACTAAAGGCACAAGACGTCCCTCTGCTTCAAAAAATTGCAGAAAGAGAGGGTGCGCCCTTATACATTATTGGAGATGTTACCAATAATCACCGCTTTACCATTGAAAATCGACTTACCGGCGAAAAACCTGTTGACTTGGAACTATCTGACCTTTTAGGAAAAACACCTGTTACCGAGATGATTGACCACACCGTCGTCTCTTCATATACTCCTGTCTCTTATAAGATAGATGAATTTGAGCACTATTTGGAATCGGTGCTTCAATTGGACTCGGTGGCTTGCAAGGATTGGCTCACAAGCAAGGCAGACCGAAGCGTAAGCGGTTTGGTGGCCAATCAACCTACCGTGGGTGAGATTCAATTGCCGTTAAACAATTTTGGCGCTATGGCGTTGAGCTATAGGGGAAACGATGGCGTTGCCGTCTCCGTGGGGCACGCCCCCGCCGCCGCCTTGATAAATGCCGCCGCCGGCTCCCGATTGGCCATTGCTAAAGCCCTTTCCAATATTGTTTGGGCACCCATCGAAGGTGGACTCTCCTCTGTCTCTTTGAGCGCCAACTGGATGTGGCCATGCCGCAACGCCGGTGAAGATGCCCGTCTCTATCAGGCGGTAGAGGCAGCAAGCAATTTTTGTATCGACTTAGGTATCAACATCCCCACCGGAAAGGACTCGCTCTCAATGACCCAGAAATATCCGGACGGGACCAAAGTGCTCTCTCCGGGCACGGTTATTATCACGGCCATGGCGCCGATGAAAGACGTACGTAAACCTGTGCGTCCACTCTTGGTTCCCGACCCAAACAGTCAACTGATATACATCGACCTCTCACAATCGCCCTTATCCTTGGGTGGCAGCGCCTTTGCCCAAGCATCCGGACAGTTGGGCGCCTCCTGTCCGGATATACCCAATGCCGGCTATTTTGCACTCTCTTTTAATACCATTCAATCACTTATTAATGAGGGATATCTTCTCTCCGGACACGATGTTTCGGCCGGTGGCCTCGTCACCACATTGTTGGAGCTTTGTTTTGCCAATAAAGAAGGCGGACTCTCTGTTGATCTTAGTCAAATCCCTGAAAAAGATCCCATTAAAGCTCTTTTTTCTGAGAATCCCGCGGTAGTGATTCAAGTGGCAAAAAAAGATATTGCCACAGTATTAAAAAGATTGAAACAATCCGGTATTACTTTTTATCCGATTGGTCGGCCTCAATCCGATCGCAAAATCGACCTGCACGTACATAACCACCATTATCTCCTTGATATTGACCATCTCCGCGATCTTTGGTTTCATACTTCATTCCTTTTGGAGCAGCATCAAACCGTTGCCCCTTTTGCCACAGAACGGTACCACAATTACAAACAACAACCCTTGGCTTTTTCCTTCCCTAACTCTTTTAACGGCAAGCTACAAACCCTCAACGGCTCAGTTCAAGCCGCCGTCATCCGTGAAAAAGGAACCAATGGCGATCGAGAGATGGCATGGGCGCTCTATCAGGTTGGTTTTGAAGTGAAAGATGTCCATACATCTGACCTCATATCCGGTCGCGAAACGTTGGACGATATTCGATTGGTTGTTTTTTCGGGAGGTTTTTCCCACGCCGATGCCTTGGGCGCCGCCAAAGGCTGGGCCGCCTTTTTCCTCTACAACCCAAAAGCTAAAGCCGCTTTGGAACGATTCTACGCCCGACCCGATACCCTAAGTATAGGAATTGGAAACGGCTGCCAATTGATGGCCGAACTCAACCTGATCACCGGCGGTGAAGAATATCTTTCCCCAAAATTGAAACCCAACGCGTCGGGACGGTTTGAGTGCGGTTTTGTAAACGTCACGATTCCTGAGTCTAACGCCATTATGCTGCAATCACTTATTGGTTCTCGCTTAGGTGTATGGGTCGCATCCGGACAAGCACGATTCGATTTTCCCAAACCAATAGAAAACTACCATATTGCGCTAAAATACAGCTACCAAGACTATCCGGGCAACCCCAACGGCTCTCCGTTGGGCATTGCCGCTATTTGCAGTGCAGACGGCCGCCACTTGGCCATGATGCCCCATCCGGAACGTTGTCTATATCCCTGGAATTGGGCGCATTACCCAGCTGAACGCCGCAATGATGAGGTATCGCCATGGGTAGAGATGTTTGCGGAAGCAAAAAAGTGGTTTGTAGTATTATAATTTTTTATATATTTGTACGCTGTATATATTAGATATCTGTAAAAAAATAAATGAAAATATCTCAGTCATCACATTAAAACTAATAGATTATGAAAAAAATCAATGTACTGTTAAGGGTTCCTGTAATCGCCCTTTTTGTTGTTTCAGCAACAGCGCCTATGCGGGCACAAATTGGCTCGTTGCCTCAAAATGAATTTACCATCAACCTTTTTGGTGGTTTATCAACCCTCAATTATCAAATCGACAACACCGATTTTAAAATGGGCTATGGAGGTGGTGTCGGATTAGGTTTTCACTACTTCTTTAATAACCACGTGGGGATCGTTACAGGTCTCGAAGCCGCCATGTACAACGCATCGGTTTCGACCAATTCCATCTTGAGTTATGATGAGTCACAAAATAAAGCATTTACCCTCAATGACTTCAAAGAGACACAAAGTCTGATTGCTTTGCAACTGCCTATTATGTTGCAATTTACGCAACCCATCGGTTTGACAAAACATCTCTTTATTGCTCTTGGCGCTCGTGGGGGGTATTCGCTACTGGGAGGTTATCGACAATCGGCCTCGTCTGTCACCTATCCGGATTACGCCGTAACCCATGTAGCGGGTGTTGTTGATCTTGGGAACTACAGTGACAACGGCTCTATTAAGTTTTTGCCTTTTAACGTTATGGGCGCAGCTGAACTTGGTGTAAGGTGGAAACTTGGAGGCAACAAGGCGCTCTATACCGGCTTATATTTTGACTATGGATTAATGGATATAAAACCCGAATTATCAGTCAATCCAATCTTTTATACATCAAATAATACTTCGGAAGAAATGGATTATTCTACCACCAGTATTCTTGAAGCAAAACAATATCAACGAGAAGGCAATGTCGGCTATGTGCAACAAAAAGTAACCAATTTTGCCGGAGGTATCAAAATCAAATTTGCATTTGGTTCATCCAAGAAAAATACTCCTTCCGCTCCCAAGCCCAAACGTGAACCCAAACCGGCCCCGGCGCCAAAACCAACACCAGCGCCTGCGCCGGTAAAAGAAATTCCTCAAGAGATTATGCAAGCAATGATGAACTTGTCCAATTTACTCTTTGAATTCGACAGGTTCAACCTTACCAATGAGGCCATTGTAGAACTAAACAAAGTGGTGAAATGGCTCAAAGACAATCCTACCCTAAAAGTAGAAATCGAGGGTCATACAGACAATTACGGAACACCCGAATACAACCAACCCTTGTCCGAAAACCGTGCCAAATCGGTATATAACTATTTTGTCGAAAACGGCGTAAGTGCCTCGCGGCTGACATATCGCGGTTACGGCCTTACACGCCCGATTGCCACCAACGCTACCGCCGAAGGACGCAAACAAAACAGAAGGGTAGAACTGCGTATTGTTGAATAATTAGCTTCTGAAGTTTTTTGTATTTTTGATGCGTTTTTCAAAAGTAAGTTTTATGGCATCCATCACATTAGAATATGATTATAGTAATATTCAGGCAAAGAAAGCATTAGATTATGTCCTTTCGTTAGGTGTTTTTACTGAAAAAAAGAAAAAAACCGGCATTGAAAAGGCCCTCGAAGATATCGAAAAAGGACGGGTAACATTTGTTAACGGTCCAAGAAAGAATCTGTAAAAATGGATTTTAAAGAGCAGAAAAGAAAAACTCCATCTGATTTTTTCAATTCATTAAAGAATTATGATAATTTTGTTTTTAACGTATATAAAACCAATACGTTCAAAAAGAATGTCACGTTATGCTATAAACGAAATTTTGACCTTGAGTTGCTCGAGCAAATTGTAGTGAAACTGGCAAGAAAAGAAGAATTATCTGAAAATAATCTCCCACATCTGCTAAAGGGCTATAAAAAGAAGCAGAATGAAGAAGTAATGGAATGTCATATTTAATCCGATTGGTTGTTAATCTGGACCAAAAATGATACTGAGTTGGTTTTGCTCCTAACAAATACCGGAACCCATTCGGATTTATTTGGTTAGAAAATATGCCAAATCGTATCGTAGAATCAAAATTGCCAATATTACAGAAGCGCTTTATGGAGAGGGAGTAGGAGAAGCTGTCCTATCTATTGAGATTGCGGGAATGCTCTTCAATCTTGGACTAATGTATCCAAAAGAATTTGAAAAATAGCTCCCCAATAATCAGAGAGACGCACGCTCTTTTTTTGCAATTCTATCTATAATCACTGCAATGGCCCCATCGCCTGTAACGTTGCAGGCGGTGCCAAAGCTATCCATAGCAATGTAGAGTGCAATCATCAGGCCTACTGCCTCTTGATTAAATCCCAACATCGACTGGATAATACCTATGGAGGCCATAATGGCTCCACCCGGTACGCCGGGCGCCGCCACCATTACAATGCCCAACATACAGATAAACCCTGCATATTGCGCAAACCCCACATCAATGCCCGAAGTCATAATAATGGCCAAGGTACAGGCTACAATCTTAAGGGTACTTCCCGATAGATGAATGGTAGCGCAAAGAGGTATGACAAAGGCTGCAATCTGTTCAGAAATCTTATTTTTAATGGTTTGCGCCAACGTTACGGGAATAGTGGCGGCAGACGATTGGGTGCCCAATGCCGTAACGTATGCCGGCATCATATTCTTTAGCAGCTTTAAAGGGTTTCGCTTTCCAATAATTCCGGCAATGCTAAACTGAATCAGCAGTAATAGAACCGTCATGATAAAAATCAACACCACAATCTTCATAAAGACGCCCATTATGCTTGCCACCTTTCCGGCAAAAGTCATCTCCAAAAAGATACCGAAAATAAAGACGGGAAGCAATGGAATAATCACCCCCACAATTACTTTATTAATAATATCCCTAAAATCTTCCATCATGTTCCTAAGGCTGGAACCTTTTATCAAAGCCATACCCAAACCAAGGGTAAAGGCCAACATCAGGGCAGTCATCACCTCCATCAGAGGAGGTAACTCCACGTTAAAGAAAGGGGCGGTGGAAGCGGCTTCTACCGTATCGGCAATGGTCAGGGAAGAGGTATTTTGCAACAACGTGGGATAGATCAAATCGCAGGTAAAATAGGTATAAAAACCGGAGAAAAGTGTAAAACCGTAGGCTAAAGCCACCGTAATCAAGAGCAAACGTCCGGCGCTCCGGCCCAATTCGGCAATTCCCGGAGCCACCAAACCCAAAATCAACAAAGGAATGATAAAGCCCAAAAAGTTACTGAACAATCCGTTAAAAGTGGTAAAGATCCTTACGGCCCAATCCGGAAAAAAGAGACCGAGTAATATCCCTAAAGTGATGGCAATGCCCACTTTGGGAAGAAGTCCGATTTTACGTTTTTTCATGTGTTTTTTTGATTTTTTGATTTTTCCTGCGGTTTCGCCACACTTCAAATATAGCCGGAAGCAGCGAAATAACAATGATGACGATTACGAGTATTCCCATATTGTTTCGTACAAAATCCAAACCTCCAAAGAAATACCCCAAGTATGAAAAAATGGTCACCCATAAAACGCCACCAATTACATTGTAGGAGGCAAAACGACGATAGGTCATACGTCCCATTCCCGCCACAAAGGGAGCAAAGGTGCGGACAATGGGTACAAAACGTGCCAAAATAATGGTTTTACCTCCATGTTTTTCGTAAAAGGCGTGGGTCTGATCCAAATATTTTTTCTTGAAGATTTTTGAGTTTGGATTACTGAATAGTTTTGTGCCAAAGAGTTGCCCAATGGTGTAATTTACTGCATCTCCCAAAATAGCCGCCACAATCAAAAGCAACACCATGATGTGGATACTCAGGCTGTTCTCCGACATGGAGGCAAGTGCACCGGAGGCAAACAGCAGCGAATCTCCGGGGAGGAAAGGGGTAACCACCAGCCCCGTCTCGCAAAAGATGATTACAAAAAGAATGGCATAGACCCAAATGCCATATTGCGCCGTAAGTTCGGCCAAATGCACATCCAAGTGAAGCACAAAATCGATAAAAAAGTTTATGTATTCCATATTGGGAGACAAAGATAGAAAAACTTTTTACCTTTGCCCATTATAAATCAAAATTTAAAATTATTGAGAAAAATTTAAAAATTTAAAATAACTTGAGCTTTAGCTCTTATTCTCTACTCCGTAAACGACCAAATTTATTAAGTAGGTGAGAATAGGTTGTAAAGGTTCACGCTCTTTTGGGCGTGAATTGTTTTGCGTTTATTCCCCTACAATGCCTTGGTCGGCTAACGGAGTGGAATAAACAAAGAAGCAGTTTTGCGCCTTTTTTATTTGCTATCAGGAATAGGAGTTTACTCGAAACTCTTAAAGCAAATGAAAGAAAATCAACCTGCAAAGCAAGTAAAATCAAAAAAACGGGTGGCTGACCACGGCGAAGTTTTTACGCCTGTTTGGGTGGTAAACGATATGCTCGATTTGTTGCCGGCAGAGGTTTGGCAACCCCAAAAAACCTTTCTGGAACCCGCTTGCGGCGAAGGCGCTTTTTTGATAGAGGTTTACAGGCGAAAACTGCAAACGATAAAAACGGAAAAGCAAGATGAGTGGGAGTGGCAGGCCACCATTGCCACAAGCTCTATCTATGGAATTGAGCTCTTGGAAGACAATGCCAAACAATGCGTTAAAAATTTGATGTTGGTTTTTGACTCCTTTTATGATAAGAAGTACCCACACACACAGGAGAAGGAAGTTGCAGAAACCATTCAATTCTTGATTAGCCGTAATATTATTCAGGGAAATGCACTAACATTCCGCAAATGCAACCTAAGCTGCGGAAACGAATGCTCAACATGCAAAGAAATTGTGTTTTCGGAGTGGATTCCTCTTGAAAACGAGTGTTTTAAACGCAAAGATTTTACCTATAAAGGGATTATTGATGCGGATCAAAACAGACAACAATACGTGGCCAGCCTGTTTGAAGTAGAATTTTCTAAAGAGGAGCACGGCTTAATAAAGGAGTATAAACCCGTTACATATACAAAGATTCAATATGTTGAAAATTAACGCTCTTCAACAAAAATTCATCTATATCTATCAACACATAGATGTGGCAGGCCACAACGGTTGGCTCAAAGTGGGCGAAACAACACGTGACGCCCAAGGCAGGGTACGGGCGCAAAACGAAGCCGACAATGTGCGCGCCCAAATTTTATGGACAACCCAAGCAATCCGCAACAACGGCCAAACTTTTTCTGATAAAGAGATTCATCGTTTGCTCGAAACCAAAGGCGTGGAACGCGAAAAGAAACACAACACCCAAACAAACAGAGATTCGGAATGGTTTAAAATTGATATTGAACCCCTGAAACAATATATTTTGGACTATAAGAATTGCATCGTAAACAATGAGGAAACAGGCGAAATCGTATCGTTTATGTTGCGAAAAGAGCAGCAGGAAGCCGTTGATGTTACCAAAGAGTATTGGGAAAAATGTCAAACCAAAACCGATATACAACCCGAATTTCTTTGGAACGCCAAACCTCGTTTTGGTAAAACGCTGACTTCTTACGAATTTGCCAAAAGCATCGGAGCAAAGCGTATTTTGATTGTCACTAATCGCCCGGCCATTTCGGATTCATGGTATGCTGACTTTAAAAAGTTTATCAAACCCTCAACCGATTATATTTTTGCAAGCTCCGAATCTGTTGCGCGCAATAATCGGGAGATACTCACAAGAACTGACATTTTGACTCAAAATTTAGTAAGAGAAAATTTAATCTATTTTATTTCTCTCCAAGATATTAAAGGCCAAAGCAGAGAAAGTGAATTATCGGCGGTAAATGAATACAAGCAAAGAAATCAGTGGCTCTTTGAATTGAAAGCTCCTTGGGATTTGCTTATTATTGACGAAAGCCACGAGGGTGTCGATACGTCAAAAAGTTTTCATGTACTTACTAACCTTAACTATAATTTTGCCTTGCACCTGTCGGGAACGCCTTTTAAGGCCATCCAAACGGCCAAATTCAATGGGTCGCAAATCTATAATTGGAGTTATTCGGACGAGCAAAACGCCAAAGCAAATTGGAATATTTTAGACGGCGACAATCCATACGCCATACTGCCCAAACTCAACGTCTTTACTTATCAACTCTCACGTGCATTGGAACTTTCTGCAGAGCAGGCAAAAGACGAAGGCAGCGAATACGCCTTTGATTTGGGCGAATTTTTTAGGGTTGTTTCCAATGAGTTTGCCTACCGGGCAGAGGTGGTAAAGTTTTTAGATCACCTCTGTAATCCCTTGTTTGAATATCCGTTTTCCAAATCCGAATATTTGGCAAGTTTGCGGCATACCTTTTGGCTGTTGCCCGGCGTAAAAGAGTGTGAGCAAATGAAAAAACTGTTAAACGACCATCCTTTTTTTAAAGAGTACAAAGTGGTTATGGCGGCCGGTAGCGGCGATGAAGATAGAATTACCAAAACTGCACTTGAAGAAGTAAGAAGAAGAATAAGCGACAATCCGCTCAAAACAAAGACGATTACACTTTCTTGCGGACAACTTACCACAGGCGTAACGGTTCCGGCGTGGACGGCAGTAATGATGCTCAACAACTGCAAATCTCCATCGCTCTATATGCAGTCTGCGTTTCGTTCTCAAAATCCCTTTGAGTTTGCCGGACAAATGAAAACCGACTGCTTTGTGTTTGACTTTGCACCCGACCGTATTTTGCAAACCATTGCAGACTTTGCCGACAATATGCACGCCAACTCTGCTGAACCTCGCGAGTTGAAGGTAAAGACACTACTCAACTTTTTGCCTGTGATTGCCCAGGATGACGAAGGCAAAATGAAAGAACTCGATGCCAACGAAGTGTTGACGATTCCGCTGAAACTGATCACACAAGAGGTGGTCAATCGTGGGTTTATGAGCAACCGCCTATTTGAAAACATTGCGGGAATCTTTGGAGCGCCCAAAACGGTCATGGAAATTCTGCAAAAACTAAAACCTGAAGAAAATAAAAGGCTTGGCAATCCGGCAGTAAACAAACCCTCCGGCAAAGTCAAGATTTGGTTAGACGCCAATAAGAAAATACACATTGGCGAAGATATTGTGGTTAACACCTCCAACGGTTTGTTGGGCAACAAAAAATATGCGGTTGAGGGCAGCGATGAGGCAATTGAGGTGCAACAGATTTTGACCGATACCAAGATTGAAATGCAGAAGGAAGGTTTTCCGCAACAATCCCAGCAAATCATCCTAAGAGAGCTTGAGAAGAAGATGCCCGCTATTGTAGCCAAAGAGCCAACACAAAAAGAAATTGAAGATTTTCCATCGCCTGAACAACCTGATGATAAACCCACAAGAAGCGAAAAAACAGAAGAGGAAAAAGTACGCGACCGTTTGCGTGGTTTTACCCGTACCATTCCCAGTTTTTTGATGGCTTACGGAAACAACAATACCACGCTTGTTAACTTTGAGCAAAACATTCCCGATGACACGTTTAAGGAACTCACCAATATCACCAAAGAGGAGTTTCAACAACTTCGCGATGGCTTTGAATACCAAGAGGAAGGAGAAAAAAGGCACTTTGGAGGTTTGTTTAATTCAGAAGTTTTTAACGCTTCGATTGCTCTGTTTTTGAATAAAAAACAGGAGCTTGCAAACTATTTTGAAAGCGATGGCGAAGACATTTTTGATTACATCCCGCCACAGGAAACCAACCAGATTTTTACGCCAAAACGTGTGGTAAAAATGATTGTTGACACATTACAGGGATCTCACCCCGAACTATTTGAAAGCTCCGAAACCACATTTTGCGATTTGTATATGAAGTCCGGGCTTTTTATTACCGAAGTGGTTCGCCGATTGTTTGAGAACACCCGTGCCCAATACCGCAACGACCACGACTGTATCCGCCACATCCTCGAAAAACAGGTTTACGGCTTTGCCCCAACCAACATTCTCTACCACATCTGTATCAACCTGATTTTTGGGTTTGACAAAAACAATATCAGCAAAAAGAACTTTTTAAACATCGACACCACGCCTTACTGCAAGAACAAAAGCTTAGAAATAATAACAAATGAAAATAACATGAAATTTGATGTAATTATTGGAAATCCGCCGTATCAGGAGAATGTCGGGATAGAACACGAAAGTATTGCAATTCCTTTATACCATTTGTTTATCCGCCAAGCAAAAAAATTGAATCCGAAATATATATCGTTCATTGTTCCTTCTCGTTGGTTTACAGGTGGAAGAGGTCTTGACGAGTTTAGAGATGAAATGTTGCGTGATGATAGATTGCAAATCATAGTTGATTACACAGATGCTAACGATTGTTTTTGTGGATTGAATATCAATGGAGGCGTTAATTATTTTCTTTGGAACTCCAATTACAAGGGCCAATGTGAATTTACGAATATATGCAATGGAAAAAGAAGTACAGCATTTAGAAATCTTAATGAGTTTGACATTCTTATTCGATTTAACGAATGTGTTGATATAATTCACAAAGTTAAAAAGAAACATAAAAAAGATATGTCGGATATGATAAGTCCTCAAACACCATTTGGTTTTTTAACGAATGAATATGGTAATGATACTCCTTCCAATAATGCTGTAATTCTTCATTCAAGTAAGGGAATTGGATATGTCAATAAAGATGAAATTAAAAGAAATGTCGATTGGGTAGGTAAATATAAAGTTATTATTGGGAAAGCCATTTCTGGGCACGCAGGAGAAATGGACAGTAACGGACAAGCAAAAATTATTGCTACAATCAAACTGTTAAATCCTAATGAAATATGCACACAATCATATTTAGTGGTTGGTCCAAGTGAATCGAAAACAGAGGCAGAAAACTTGTTGAAATATTTGAAATCAAAATTTGTACGGTTTATGATGTTCCCTCAAATGTTATCAATCAGTATTTCCAAACAATCATTTAAGTTTGTTCCTCTTCAAGATTTTACCGAATCATGGACAGACGCCAAGCTTTACAAAAAATACGGCATCACAAAAGAGGAGATCGCTTTTATAGAGAGTATGATACGACCTATGGAGTGATAGGTTGTCAGTTGTTTATCGGAGTTGACATTTGAGTAAAAATAACTATCTTTGCGCCATAATTTGAATTTTGCAGGCTTCTACGCCATTGAGATAATAAGCCTCCCAGGCGCGCCGGTTCCGGCAGCATACTTGGGGGGCGTTCTTATTATGTCAAACTCAGCAACAACCTTATTACCCTCAAGCCTACTTTTGCACTTACACAACAACAGCAAATCACCCGCATCTTTCGTTGAGCCGTTGCTCCCAGCTCCAAGCCGATTGCAACACCTTATGAATGGGCGTATCTGCACACCATCCTAACTCCCTGTTGGCTTTGGAGGGATCTGCCCAAATTTGTTCAATATCACCGGCACGCCGCCCTATAATTTCAAAGGGGATCGGCACTCCTGTCGCCTCCCCAAACGCCCTCACCAACTCCAACACCGACAAGCCCCTGCCTGTACCTAAGTTAAAGACCTCGTAACCACGTTTTTGCTCATTCGCCATCATGCGAGAAAGTGCCGCTACGTGCGCCTTTGCCAAATCGACCACATAAATATAGTCTCTAATACAAGATCCGTCAGGCGTATTATAATCATTTCCAAAAACTTGCAACTGCTTTCGTTTTCCAATGGCCGTTTGGGTAATAAAGGGAAGGATGTTTTGAGGAACACCTTGAGGCAGTTCTCCAATCAATGCCGATGGGTGTGCGCCAATGGGATTAAAGTAGCGTAACGATATAGCATTTAGTGGTGTAACGGCAATGGCGTCACGAATCATCTCCTCGCAAATTTGCTTGGTGTTGCCGTAGGGCGAAGTGGCCGGTACAATGGGGCTCTCTTCGGTGACAGGAAGCGATTTGGCCTGACCGTAAACGGTGCAGGAAGAGGAAAACACCAACTTGCCAACCCCAAACTCCTCCATCAATTCCAAAACCGTTAACAGAGAATCTATGTTATTGCGATAATAGCGCAACGGCTGCTCCACACTCTCCCCTACAAACTTGCTTGCCGCAAAATGGATCACCGCATCAATCTTCCCGTTTGACTGAAAACATTTGCTCATCAACAACTTGTCGGTACAGTCGATCTCCTTTATCAAAGGTTTTTTTTGGCAAATTTTTTCTATTCCATCATATACAGCAGGAGTCGAATTGGAGTAATCATCAATAGAAATCACCTGATAACCGGCATTTAACAATTCTACTACCGTATGCGATCCAATATATCCGGCGCCTCCTGTAACAAGAATCGTACTCATCTTCTTCCAATTCCAAAGTATTCCATACCCAATCCCCTGAGTCGATCTCCATCGTAAATATTTCTTCCATCCAAAACCAACCTGCCTTTCATCAATCGCTTTACCTCTTCCCAGCATGGAGACGCAAAAACCTCCCATTCGGTTACCAACAACAAGGCATCGGCGCCGTTTACCGTATCATAAATGTCTGTACCATAAGTCAATGTGTCACCATACAAAACCTGAACCTCAGGCATAGCTACCGGATCAAACACCCTAAGTTTCACTCCAACATCTAACAAAGCCCTGATTATCACCAACGAAGGTGCCTCTCTCAGATCATCTGTCTGAGGCTTAAACGACAAGCCCCACAATGCCACCGTTTTATCAGACAATTGACCTTCAAAATATTTAATGAGTTTCTCTACCAATATCAGCTTTTGCCGGTTGTTCACCTCCTCAGTCGCCTCCAAAATCCGCATCGACACACGACGTTCTTTACCACTATAAATCAATGCCTTTACATCTTTTGGAAAACAAAATCCTCCATAACCGGTACCTGCATTTAAAAAACTCGGTCCAATGCGTGGGTCACTTCCCATACCCTCACGAACGCGGTGCACATCGGCCCCCACCTCTTCACATAGACGCGCGATTTCGTTAATAAAACTGATTCGAGTGGCCAACATCGCGTTGGAGGCGTATTTGGTCATTTCGGCCGAAGCAATATCCATAAACATAATGGGATGACCTTTGATGGTAAAGGGCTTGTACAACGATTCAATGATTTGACGCGCACGGTCACTCTCCACGCCAATAACAATCCGATCGGGATGCATAAAGTCGTGAACGGCATTGCCCTCTCTTAAAAACTCCGGATTGGATGCCACGTCAAAAGCAATCTCCACCTTTCGTTTTTGCAACTCCCCATCGATAATCTTTTTTACCTGTAACACCGTACCTACCGGTACTGTACTTTTGATAATCACCAATTTATATGATGTCATATTTTGCCCCACTTCAAGTGCAATACTCCTGATGGCACTTAAATCGGCGCTACCGTCCTCCATCGACGGGGTGCCGGGCGCACAAAAGACCACATCCACATCGGGCAGCTCATCTACAAGGGAAGAAGAGAAGCGCAGTCGTCCCAAGGCGCTGTTTTGCAATACCATTTGCTCCAAACCGGGTTCATAAATGGGAATCTCTCCTCTGCGCAATCGGTCAATCTTCTGCTTATCAATGTCAATACAACACACTTGTACTCCTGTTTGGGCAAAACAAGTTCCCGACACAAGGCCCACATAACCGGTACCAACAAAGATTACTTTCATACTAATAGTTGTTCATGATTTCAAACATTGCGGTCTCCCAGTAGTAACCATTGCGGTCTTTTTCTGAGAGGTGGCATGAATCGGGAGACACGCCCCAATCTATGTGTAAAAAGGGGTCATCAAAACGTAAGGTGCGCTCTGAGGTTGGATGATAGGGTGCGTCCACCTTATAATGCACCACCGCTTCCGGAGAGGTGACAAGAAAACCGTGCGCAAAACCGGCCGGGACAAAAAGTTGTTTTTTGTATCTATCGTCAAGTATTTCAACATGATGTTTGCCAAAAGTGGGCGATTTTGGACGCATATCCACCACCACATCCCTAATGGCGCCCCACACCACCTGCACCAACTTAGATTGGCCGTAAGGAGGCAACTGATAGTGTAATCCCCTCATAACGCCCAACATGGAGAACGATTCGTTCTCTTGAATAAACCTTACAGGCCCCACAATCCGCTCCCATTCATCCATTCGGAAACGCTCCATAAAGTAACCCCTTCCGTCTCTAAACACTTCAGGTTCGGCTACATACACACCAGATATCTTTGTTTTTGTAAAATGTGTCATAAAATCTCACAAAAGTAAAAAGATTTGTTGAGATTCCAATAAAAAGTCAATGCAACCAAACAATAGCTCCGGGAAAATTGTGACAATTTGGACGAGCGGACTAATGCAGTGAAGTTAATCGGCAATCGAGAAATTATTTGAAAGTCATTCGTATTATTACGAATAAAATTGTATCTTTGCAAAAATTTTTAGAAATTTGGCAAAAGAAGAATTAACTAAGGAACAAGAGCAATTGGCGCGTTTTGCCAAGGCAATGGGACACCCAATTCGTGTGGCAATTTTACAAATGTTGGCTAAACAAACGTGCTGCTATCACGGCGATATGTCCGGAATATTACCCGTTGCTAAAAAATTATTTACCAAAATACTATATTTATTTTCGATGTTCGTTATTTTACGTAATACAAACAATATATTAATTCTTAAATCAGTATAAAATGTTTTCAGAAATATACTATTTTTCAGGTACAGGCAATTGTTTGGCTACTGCACGAATGATAAACGAAAAACTAATCGAAAAAAGCAGTATTGTCCCCATCTCTTCTATTGATGGTAAACAGAAAATAAAAGCCGACTGGATTGGATTCGTTTTCCCTGTTTATTGCCATAAATTGCCTGATATAGTTAAGCAGTTTATTTTACGACTGGAGTTTACATCCTCCCCTTACATTTACGCTGTGGCAACCAATAATGGTGAACCAGGGCAATCCCTGTTCGATATTCAAAAATTATTGACGAAAAAAGGACAATCTTTATCATTGGGAATTGCAATTGAAATGCCCGGAAATGCTATAGAGACGCCATTTGATATTGAACACAAGCGCTTAACGGAGATGGAGCAGAAAGTAACTGAAATTGCGGAATTAATAAAAGTTCAAAAAAAGGGCATTATCGAAGGAAACAATAGTCTAATTGAACTTATAAGAAACCAAATTGTCGGTTTTCTTGCGTGGAATTACATTTTTTCGCCAAAACGGTACAAAGTATCTGATAATTGCACAGGGTGCGGGACCTGCGAAAAAGTATGTCCCATAAATAATATTCATTTACTTAATCATAAACCGATATGGGGTAATAAATGTGCTACCTGTTTGGCGTGTTTTCATTGGTGTCCCCAAGAAGCAATTTACGATAACATTTTCATTAAGAAAAGAAGAAAATATCATCATCCGGATATTAGAATAAACGATATGTTTTTACAAAAACCATAAATTTATATGAAACCTCATTACATCATTGGACAAATTGAAACACCCGCAGGCATAGTAGAGCAGGTTTCAACCGAATGGACGAATAAAGACTGGTTATCTACAATAAAAGTTCGCTGGTCAATCGGCAGAATGGATTATAATGTAGCGCCCGGCTTGTATGCCGTAGGGGCACCGGACATGAATGCCGATGTGTATGTTTCCTGTAATTTCAAATTGAGTTTCGACCATTTACGCCGCGCCTTGCATGGAATGAATGCATGGATTTTGGTATTGGACACAAAAGGTATAAATGTGTGGTGCGCCGCCGGAAAAGGAACATTTGGCACAAAAGAACTTGCATTCAGAATTAAAGAACATCAACTTGAAAAAGTAGTAAATCACAAAAAAATAATAGCTCCGCAATTGGGTGCAACAGGCGTTTCTGCATATAAAATAAAAGAGGAGGAAGGATTTAAAGTAATTTACGGACCTGTAAAAGCCGATGACATTTCTGCATTTGTTGCCAACGGATATAAAGCGACTCCTGAAATGCGAAAAATCAACTTTAATCTTTGGGGCAGAATGAAACTCATACCGGTAGAGCTGTTTTACGCCAAATATTATTTGATTATAATCCCTGCAATTTTCTTTATACTGTCAGGGGTAAACGCACACGGTTTTTCTGTTGATTTATCGTGGAGTAATGGCGGCAGGGCTATCATCAATTTATGTGTCGCCTATCTGTCTGGTTGTGTATTAACGCCAATTCTCCTACCTATTATTCCATTCAAAAGATTTTCACTTAAAGGGGTTGCAATAGGTTGGCTTATGGCATTATTATTGCTGTATCTCAACTTTTTAAGTACAAATATTTTAGAAATTATATCATGGTTTCTACTTATTGGAGGCATCTCGTCATTTATGGCTATGAATTTTACCGGCGCTTCTACGTTTACATCGCTATCGGGCGTACAGAGAGAGATGAAAATTTCGTTACCCGTACAAATTTGCAGCGTAGCAATAGGTTTCACAGGTTGGATTTTTACACGATTTATTTAAAAGATTATGACAGGATAAAAAAAAATAAAAAATGTTACTACGCTGCAACTTGACAGCGAAAAATGCAACGGCTGTGCAATGTGTACTATGGTTTGTCCTCACACAGTAATTACAATGAAAGACAAAAAAGCGCTCATTCAACAAAAAGATTTCTGTATGGAGTGCGGCGCCTGTGCGATGAATTGCCCTACCAGAGCAATTACAGTAAAATCGGGTGTGGGGTGTTCAGCAGGAATTATTAGTGGGTGGTTGAGAGGAACAGAGCCTGTCTGTGATTGTGGTCCGGGTGGTTGTTGTTAGATTAATAAGAATTTGTCCGATTGTAATTCGATTTTTCTTACCTTTGCAAAGTCTCACTTTGGAATATCATGATAATTCAAAGTGACGGTTTGGAATATCATCAGTTACACTTATAACAATGTACAACAGAAAACAAATCTTTACAGGTGCCGAAAATGAAAGCATTTTCTTATGGGGAGCAAGGCAAACAGGAAAAAGCACATTGCTTAAAACACTATTTTCAAACGCATTAACTTTCGATTTATTGCTCTCACGAGTCTATAACAATCTTGTGAAAAATCCTGACGATTTGCGAGAATTGGTCTTGGCAAATCGTGATAAATCACCGGTAATTATTGACGAAATCCAGCGGTTGCCCAATTTGCTAAATGATGTACAGTGGTTAATTGTAAATTACAATGTGAAATTTGTTTTAAGCGGTTCAAGCCCTCGTAAAATCATTCGTTCTGGAGCAAATCTTTTAGGTGGAAGAGCGTTACGATACGAGTTATACCCTTTGATTTATCCGGAAATTCCCGACTTTGATTTGTCTAAGGCTTTAAACAACGGACTTTTACCAAGACATTACGATTCATCAAGTCCAAGAAAAATAATTGCCTCATACATTGGGAATTACTTACGAGATGAAATTGTAGCAGAAGCAAAAATCAGAGATGTAGGTATTTTTTCAAACTTTTTGGATGCAGTTGCTTTTTCAAATGGCGAAATGGTAAACTACACCAACATCGCTACCGATTGTGGCGTTAGCGCAACAACAGTAAAAGAGTATTTTCAGATTTTAGTAGATACGCTTCTCGGACGATATTTGCCCTCTTTTCAAAAAAAACCAAAACGAAAAGTGATTATGGCGCCAAAGTTTTATCTTTTTGACATTGGAATTGCCAACTATCTGTTAAACAGAGGAAAAATTGAACAAGGTTCAGAACTTTTTGGTAAAGTGTTTGAACATTTTATCTATCAGGAAATATATGCACACAGTCGTTATTCCAACAAAGAGTATTCGATTTGTTATTGGAGGACAACCTCACAATTAGAAGTAGATTTTATCCTTGGTGACCACGAAGTTGCAATCGAAGTAAAATCAACTGACCACGTTGATCACCGCCACCTGAAAGGACTTTTGGCATTTTCTGAAGAGTATAAAGTGCAAAAATCGATTGTTGTGAGCAATGACCCGTTAACGCGACTCATTGGAAACATTTTAGTTCTGCCCTGGCAGCTCTTTTTGGAAAGATTGTGGGCCGAGGAGATTATATAATGTGCTTGATTTTGATATAACTATCTTTATTCGTCTGTGCATATATCCTTTTTTCTTACCTTTGCACCATGATACGTATAGGAATCGCCTCAGACCATGCCGGTTTTACAAATAAGGAAGAGATTAAAAAACGCCTTATATCACAAGGATATACCATTACTGACTTTGGCTCCCACAGCTGCGAAAGTATCGATTATCCCGATGTGGCGCATCCTTTGGCTATTGCCGTGGAGTTGGGCAAGGTGTCGATGGGTATTGCCCTCTGTGGCACAGGAAACGGCATCAATATGACCCTCAATAAACATCAGGGCGTCCGCTCGGCTCTTTGCTGGGCGCCTGAAATTGCCACACTTGCACGCAAGCATAACGATGCAAATATCTGTGCCTTACCAGCGAGATTCATTGATTTGGAGGTCGTCTTTGAGGTGATAGACGCCTTTCTGCACGCCTCTTTTGAAGGAGGCAGGCACCAAAAAAGAGTGGAGAAGATTCCATGCTGATTATTGAACAACCTCTTTTGGCCAAGTGGAGTCAACTCACCCCCGAATCACTCCAAGAGGGGATTGTAATATCTATCAATAAACCATACGGTTGGACCTCTGCCGATGTGGTACGAAAGGTAAAATTTAAACTTCAGCGATACTGGAAAATAAAAGACATTAAGGTAGGCCACGCCGGAACGTTAGATCCCTTGGCTACAGGAGTATTATTGATCTGCATTGGCAGAGCTACAAAAGCAGTCGAATCGTTGCAAAGTCAAGAAAAAGAATATATTGCCTCTATCCGATTGGGCGCCACTACCCCATGCTTTGATTTAGAAAAAGATATCGACCATACCTATCCTGTAGCCCACATCACAGAGCAGTCAGTACGTGAAGCGCTCAGCCAAATGACAGGTACTCTTGAACAGGTGCCGCCTCAATTTTCGGCCAAAATTATTGACGGCAAACGAGCTTATGAATGGGCGCGTTCCGGATCAGAAGCACAACTCAAACCGGCTTCGATTGTGGTAAACCAAGCCACACTTATTTCGTTTAATCTTCCCGATATTGAAGTAAAAATCAGGTGTAGCAAAGGCACTTATATTCGTGCATACGCCCGCGATTTGGGTCTTTTGCTCCAAAGCGGCGCCCACCTTACTAATTTGGTTCGAAGTCAGAGCGGCTCTTTTAAGGTTATCCAATCGATCACAATGGAAGTTTTTGAAAAAATTTTCCAATAACTGAAACTTTTTTTGATATTCTACGTATAATATAGGGTTATGCCTCGCACAAATTCACACATATATGAAACTTTCGAATTTCAACTTTAATCTCACACCCGACAATATAGCCAAATACCCCTCCAAGTATCGCGACGAATCGCGTCTTATGGTGTTGAACCGCAAAACAGGAGAAATTCAACATCAGCTTTTTAAGGAACTTTACAACTTTTTGGACGAAAACGACCTCTTGGTAGTAAACAACACCAAAGTGTTTCCTGCTCGTTTATACGGGAACAAAGAGAAGACCGGCGCAGAGATAGAAGTATTTCTTTTGCGGGAGCTTAATAAAGAGCAACGACTTTGGGACGTGTTGGTTGACCCTGCCCGAAAAATCCGGATAGGCAATAAACTCTACTTTGGAGAGAATGACGCATTGGTGGCCGAAGTGATCGACAACACCACCTCCCGTGGACGCACGCTCAGGTTTCTCTACGACGGCAGTTACGATAGTTTTAAGACCACGCTCTTTAAATTGGGAGAGATGCCCCTTCCCAAATGGATTCGAAAAAAAGTAGAACACATTGACACCGAACGATATCAAACCATTTTTGCCAAACACGAAGGCGCTGTGGCTGTACCGGCTGCCGGACTTCATTTTAGTCGCGAATTGCTCAAGCGGCTCGAAATTAAGGGGGTAGAAAAGACTGAAATTACCCTCCACATGGGCATCGGACACTTTAGAACCGTGGATGTAGAGGATCTATCGAAACACAAAATGGATTCGGAGCAAGTTATCATTTCGGAGGAGAGTGCCGATCTGATCAACCTTGCCAAAAGCAGAGAGTCTCGTGTGGTTGCCGTGGGCATAACGGTACTCAGGGCGATCGAGACCCCTGTCACCACAAAAAAAGAGATCAAACCTTTTTCGGGTTGGACCAATAAGTTTATCTTTCCTCCCCACGAATTCTCCATTCCCGATGCGTTGATTACCAATTTTCAGTTACCCCTCTCCACTATGTTGATGTCGGTGGCGGCTTTTGGCGGATTTGACCACGTTATGCACGCCTATAATGTGGCGCTTAAAGAGGGATACCGATTTGGTGTATATGGAGATGCCATGCTTATCATCTGATTTATTTTGAGGGGATGACAAGAGGAGACGAAATAGTATATCTAACGGCGCTTAACTCAGTGTTTCGTTACCGCGGAGGGGCAGCCCGAACGTTGTTGGATCACTTTGGCTCTGCCTCAGCAATCTTTTACCACACCGCTTTGGAGTTGTCCCAAATCACGGGGCTTTCTGCAAAGATCACTTCCGATCTCTTATCGGAACAAAACATTATAGCGGCACAAAATGAAGTTGACAAAGCAAACAAACAGGGGATCTTCACCCACACCCTCTACGGCAGTAGTTATCCAAAACGATTGGCACAATGTCCCGATGCACCCGTATTGCTCTATCAGCAAGGACCTATTAACCTCTCCGGCAATAAGATGTTGGCCATAGTGGGCACCCGCAGCGCCACCCCATCCGGGATCCAAACAACGGAACGAATCGTCAAGGAGCTTGCGCAAAGAGGTCACAACTGCACAATTATCAGCGGATTGGCACTTGGCATCGACATTACTGCACACAAAGTCGCCTTGGAGATAGGATTGCCCACCGTTGCTGTCTTTGCCTTTGGTTTAGACCATATTCAACCCGTTGCACACACCTCCATTGCCCACATCATCGCCAAAAAGGGCGCCTGCGTCACCGACTTTCCAAGCAAAACAGTGGTCAACAAATCCAACTTTCTCAAACGCAACCGCATTATCGCCGGCCTTGCAGATGGGGTGTTGGTGGTGGAATCGAAAGAGAAGGGAGGCGCGTTGATCACCGCCGACATTGCCCAATCGTACGACAGAGAGGTGATGGCGGTGCCGGGGCGTTGGAACGATGTGTGCTCCCAAGGATGCAATAACCTCATCAGATCGCAACAGGCAGGATTGGTAAGTAACGTAGAAGATATCGAACAGCAGCTTGGGTGGACACCCTCAACGACCCAAAAATCGAATCCCACGGTCAGCCCCTCCAACGACCTGATAGACTCCTCCTTATTACAAGCATTAGATGGCAGCCCACAATCTATCGACCAGCTCCATCGAATCAGCCAACTTCCTTTACCTGAACTATCTGCCAGACTAATGTCTTTGACGGTTCAGGGAACCATAAAAAGAACACATAACCACCTCTATTGCATTGCATGATTATAGATACCCACTGTCACTTATACGTTGATGCGTTTGATTCTGACCGTACTGAAGTAGTTGAACGTGCCAAAGAGGCGGGCGTTGGAGCGATCATTCTCCCCGGCATCGACAAAGAAAACCATCCGGCATTGATGCGCACGGTCAAGGAGTTTCCACATTTTTGCTATCCGGCCATCGGTCTTCATCCCACCTCTGTGACAACCGATTACAAAGAAGAGTTGACATTTATTGAGCAACAACTAAAAGAAAATGATTTCCTCTCGATCGGAGAAATTGGAATTGACGGGTATTGGAGCAAAGAGTATATGTCCCAGCAACAAGATGCTTTTGTGCAACAACTTGAATGGGCGGCCCAATACGATTTGCCGGTGATTATCCACAGTCGCAACGCCTTTAACGAACTCTTTGACATATTGTACCATATACGCCACTTATCTCTAAAGGGCGTATTTCACGCATTTTCTGGCAGTTACGATCAATACAAACAACTCCAAAAGTGCGGAGCGTTTAAAATCGGAATCGGCGGTGTGGTCACCTATAAAAACGCCGGTCTCGCCCAAACGGTTACCAAAATTGATCCCTCATCCCTTATTGTTGAAACAGATGCCCCTTGGCTCACTCCGGCTCCCCATCGAGGCAAACGAAACGAAAGCAGCTACATCACACACATCATCCAAAAAATATCTGAACTCCTGAACATCCCTTATCAGCAAGTAGAAATCTTTACCAGACAAAACGCTTGCTCTTTGTTTAAAATTCCTTACATTTGTCCCGCATGACACCCTCTATCCTTATTATATATACAGGCGGCACCATTGGAATGAAACACGACGCCAAAAGTGGGGCGCTTGTTCCGTTTAATTTTCGACAGATAGAAGAAGAAGTTCCGGAGTTACAAAAATTTGGGTATCACATTGACTCCATTTCGTTTACTCCTTTGGTGGATTCTTCGGATATCACGCCTCACTTTTGGATCAAATTAGCCCAAACCATACAGGTTCACTACGATCGATACGATGGTTTTGTAATATTGATAGGTACCGATACCATGGCCTATACCGCTTCTGCACTAAGTTTTATGCTCGAAGATTTGGAAAAACCGGTGATTTTTACCGGAAGCCAACTTCCTATTGGCATCTTACGAACAGACGGCAAGGAAAACTTTATCTCCTCGGTGGAGATTGCGGCTGCGCGGCGGAACGATGGTACGCCACAAGTGCCTGAAGTTTGTGTGTTTTTTGAAAATCAATTGTTTCGAGGAAATCGAACCACCAAAGACAACGCCGAACAATTTCACGCTTTTCGCTCGCCCAATCTGCCTCCTTTGGCCCAAGCGGGTATTCAAATTAAATACAACCACCACCTTATCCGGTACCCCCAAGAGTGGGGAAAACCGCTAAAAGTACATGCAAAAGTGTGTAACGATTTGGCAACCATCAAAATCTTCCCCGGTATCCAAGAAAAAACGGTAAACGCCATTTTGAACATAAGCGGACTTCGTGCCGTTATCATCGAAACCTACGGATCGGGAAACGCGCCCACCCAACCTTGGTTGATTGCGGCGTTGCAACAAGCCATAACCCGCGGAGTGATTATTTACAACGTGACGCAGTGCCAAGCCGGAAGCGTGGCTATGGAAATGTACGCCACAGGGGTGCTTTTAAAGGATGCCGGAGTGATCGGAGGGTACGATATTACGGTAGAAGCAGCCATTTCTAAACTCATCTTATTAACAGGTCAATATGCTAACAATGATGATGTTATTACCGCAATCGACAAGAACCTGAGAGGAGAAATTTCAATTTAATGATGCGTATATGATTTTTTTTGCGTACATTGCGCGATATTTTGTAATGCTCTATGAACGATGCGTCTCTGACAAAAATGAAATAGGGAGAGGTGGCCGAGTGGTCGAAGGCGCACGCCTGGAAAGTGTGTGGGCTCCAAAAGGGCCCCGCGGGTTCGAATCCCGCCCTCTCCGCAAAATATACCAACCAGTTAATTATTAATATAAAAATAAACAACAAATTATCTAACCATTAAACACAAAAATTTATGAAAAAACTTTTCATGGTTTTAGCAGTACTCGGCTTTATGTGCATCTCTGCCCAGTACGCAGTTGCCCAAAGCGCTTCCGATCTCACTTCGCAAGTCGAAGAACCCATTCACCAGCAATTAAAGACTAAGTTCATTGAAGGAGGTCCCGAATTTATGGCCGCCATCCTTCTCTGCTTGATCATTGGTCTTGCGCTGGCTATTGAGCGTATCATTTATCTCTCCTTAGCTTCGACCAACACCAAGAAACTACTTGATAGTGTGGAAAAAGCGCTGAAAGAAAAAGGAGTTGAGGGTGCCAAAGATGTATGCCGCAACACCAAAGGACCGGTTGCCAGCATCTTCTATCAGGGATTGCTTCACATGGACGAGGGTATTGAAGTGGTTGAGAAGTCAATTACTTCTTATGGCTCTGTACAGATGAGTCAATTGGAAAAAGGTCTCTCCTGGATTCAGCTCTTTATTGCCGTTGCACCTATGTTGGGATTCTTGGGAACGGTAGTAGGTATGGTTGTCGCTTTTGACGCCATTGCAAAGGCCGGTGATATCTCTCCAAACATTGTAGCAGATGGTATGAAAATAGCCCTTATCACCACCGTCGGCGGTTTGATCGTGGCCATTATTCTTCAGTTCTTCTATAACTATCTCTTATCTAAGATTGACTCTATTGTTATTCAAATGGAAGACGCTTCCATCTCTATGGTAGATATTTTGGTGAAATCTCAAAAATAGATTGATCCATGAAAAAGATTATAAGTTTAATAACATACCTGATTATTGCGGTTACCGCCGTAGTCACGGTCTATTTTCTCTTGGCCTTGTCTTCTGACGGAGACGTGCAAAGGGCAAGGGCGGGGATATTTTTGTCCTGGGCCGGTATCCTTTTGGTTGCCGGAGCATTATTGGCGATAATTCTTCCTCTCATCGATATTCTATCCAATCCTAAAGGACTTAAAAAAATGGCCCTTAACATCGGCTTTATCGTTGTTGTATTTTGCATCGCTTTTCTGCTTGCCTCAGGGAGCCAAACCCCCTCTACTTTAGCTATGCCGGATGTTCCATCAACGCAAATAATGAAACTCACCGATATGGGTCTTAAGACCACTTATCTTCTGTTTGGAATTTCGTTGTTGGCTATTGTTTTTAGTTCTGTACTCAATACGATTAGAAATCGCTAAAACAGAACTATTATGGCAAGACCAGCAGGTGAAATAAATGCAGGCTCAATGGCAGACATCGCGTTCCTGATGCTCATCTTCTTCATAGTCAACAGTACTATGGATGTGGATGCCGGCTTGCAACGTATGCTGCCTCCGATGCCGGATGAATCTCAACAGCAGGAGAAAGTGGAAGTAAACCGCCGTAATCTATTTGTTGTGTTGATTACCTCTTCTGGCCGGATCTCTGCCGGAGGACAATTAATTGACATCAGCCAACTTAAAGATAAAACGCGCGAGTTTATTCTCAATTCTGACGACAATCCCTCTCTACCGGAAAAAGAGATGAAAGATATTGCCAACTTTGGCCTTTATCCCGTCTCAAAAGGAGTAATCTCGCTCCAGAATGACCGCAGTACTACTTATGACATCTATATACAAGTTCAGAATGAACTGATTAGAGCTTATAACGAATTACGTGACGAGTTTTCGATGCAACATTACGGAAAACCCTTTGTCAGGTTAGAGGAGACGCAACAAAAAGTTGTGCGCACCATCTACAATCAAAACATCTCCGAAGCCGAGCCAAGGGATGTAGGAAAAAAACGATAATATAGGAGGAAATCACCATGGCAAAATTTTCAAGAAAAGGGAAAGGCGGTTTACCCGCCATCAATACCGCTTCAATGCCGGACGTTGTCTTTATGTTGTTGTTCTTCTTTATGGTGGCCACACAATTAAGGGAAACTACACGTATGGTTATCGTACAGGTTCCAACAGCATCAGAAGTGGCCAAATTGGAGCGTAAAGATTTGGCAAGCCACATCAGTATTGGCGAACCCGCACCCATGCATCATGCATTGTACGGAACCGAAACCCGCATTCAACTCAACGATTCCTTTAAATCAGTTACTGATATCCGTGACTTTATTGCCGCCGAGCGGGAAGCAAGGAGCGAGGCAGACCGTCCCTTTATGACCGTCTCCCTAAAGGTGGACCAAAATGTTCGTATGGGTATTGTGACAGATGTAAAGCAAGAGTTGCGGCGTTGTTCCGCTTTAAAGATTATGTATTCTTCCAGAAGGGCGGCTCCATCTCAGTAGTCTTAACGGATTATACGTATAATAACTATTTTGTAGGCCGCATTTTGCGGCCTACTTTATTTACTTAAATCAATATGAATAATCGAATCAAACAACTCACAACACTCTTAATTATTGGCTTATGCACCTGTGGTTGCGCTCAAAATACCAATCATGCCAAATATGTATTCTACTTTATTGGTGACGGGATGGGACTTTCTCACATATCCTTGACAGAGGCGTATTTAGCTGCCAATAACGGGGAAATTGGAAACACCCCGCTCAACTTTACCCAATTTCCGGTGATAGGTTTATCTTCTACCTACTCTATCGGCAACTTCATTACCGAATCTTCTGCTGCCGGTACCGCGCTATCTACCGGAGAGAAAACGACCAACAGCGCTTTGGGTGTTCGTCCGGACTCTACACATCTAAGGAGCATTAGCTATATGATTCACGACGCCGGCTATTCGATCGGTATCGTATCAAACGTCTCGATTGATCACGCCACTCCTGCCGCCTTTTACGCTTGTTCTCCCTCACGGAGTGACTATTATGGGATTGCACTCCAACTTCCGTTAACAGGCTTTGAGTTTTTTGGCGGCGGCGGATTTATTCGGCCATCGGGCAGAGATAAAGATCAGCCGTCTGTTTATGAATCAATTACAGATGCAGGTTATGCCATTGCACGTGGCGTTGGCAGTTACCAACTTGTCAAAGAGGGGGCCAGCAAGATGTTCTACACTCAAGACGAGGGGGTCGAAGGCGACCTTCCCTACGCCATTGACCGCACAGAGAATAGTTTAACACTTCCACTTGTGGTAGAAGCTGCCATCGACTTTCTCTACAACCCAAAAGGAAAAGGCTTTTTCTTGATGAGCGAAGGGGGAAAAATCGATTGGGCAGCCCACTCCAACGACGCCAAAACCACCATTTTGGAGGTGCTCGACTTTGCAGATGCCATAAATCTTGCCATAACCTTTTATAACCAACACCCAAACGAAACGCTGATTGTGGTCACCGCCGACCACGAAACGGGCGGACTCGCTTTGGGAGCAAAAAATGGATACAACCTCTTTTTTGACGTTTTAAAAACCCAAACGACCTCTGTCGATACCGACAAGTCGATTGCCCAAGCGGTAACTTTGAGCAATCAGGAGGCAAGAATAGGATGGACAACCACTTCGCACACAGGTGTTTCTGTGCCGATCTTTGCGATTGGTGTGGGCAGTGAAAAGTTTAGTGGTCAGATGGACAATACCGATATACCCAAAAAGATATGCGCCGCTATGGGCATCTCGTTTAACCAACAATAGCTTATGGATTACAAAGTAGCAGACATCTCTCTTGCCGATTTTGGTCGTAAAGAGATAGAAATTGCCGAGTTTGAAATGCCGGGTTTGATGGCCCTCAGAAAAAAATACGAGGCCACTAAGCCGCTGCAAGGCGCCCGCATTACCGGTTCGTTGCATTTGACGGTGCAAACAGCCGTACTTATTGAAACACTACACGCTTTGGGCGCCTCTGTGCGTTGGGCGTCATGCAATATCTTCTCCACACAGGATCATGCCGCAGCAGCCATTGCCGCAACCGGTATTCCCGTATTTGCGTGGAAAGGAGAGACTTTAGAAGAGTACTGGTGGTGCACCCAACAAGCGCTCACCTTTGCAAATGGCCAGGGACCAACCCTGATTGTGGACGATGGAGGAGATGCCACAATGCTGATTCACAAAGGTGTAGTCGCAGAGAGAACTCCATCTGTTTTGGACGTGAATCCATCCAACAGAGAAGAGGCAGTTATCCACAACCTACTCAGGGCTACGCTCCATTCTCACCCCCATAAATGGAGTTCTATGGCACGGCAAATCAAAGGTGTGAGCGAAGAGACCACCACAGGTGTACATCGCCTGTACCAAATGGAAGCATCCGGAAGCCTCCTCTTTCCTGCCATTAATGTAAACGACTCCGTAACAAAGTCTAAGTTTGACAACCTCTACGGCTGCCGCGAATCTTTGGCAGACGGCATCAAGCGCGCCACCGATGTGATGATCGCCGGTAAAGTAGTGGTTGTATGCGGATATGGCGATGTAGGAAAGGGCTGCGCTCGCAGTATGCGGGCCTACGGTGCCCGTGTGATTGTCACCGAGATTGATCCGATATGCGCCCTTCAGGCTGCTATGGAGGGCTTTGAGGTCAAAACAGTAGAAAGCGCCTTAGACGAGGGCAACATCTTTGTTACCGCCACAGGCAATCGCGATATTATCACCATAGATCATCTGCAAAAGATGAAGGATCAAGCAATTGTGTGCAACATTGGCCATTTTGACAACGAGATTCAGGTCGATGCGCTTGAGGCGTTCCAAGGAATCAAAAAGGTCAACATCAAACCTCAAGTCGATAAATATATCTTCCCTTCCGGTAAGGCAATCTATCTGTTGGCCGAAGGAAGGTTAGTCAATTTGGGTTGCGCCACCGGCCACCCATCCTTTGTAATGAGCAACTCATTTACCAATCAAGTTTTGGCGCAAATCGAACTATGGACAAAGAGATACTCTGTTGGTGTTCATGTCCTGCCCAAATCTTTGGACGAAGAGGTAGCCCGCCTCCATTTGGACCGGTTGGGCGTAGAACTTACTACGCTCCAACCGGAACAGGCCGCCTATATTGGCGTTCCTGTTGACGGGCCCTTTAAACCCGATTCGTACAGATACTAATTTTGCTCAATGCAGCGAAGCGGATAACCATAGGACTTATAATCTGCTGCAGTTGAGCCGGTATTTGTCGCTGAATAATTCAGGTGGTACGCAGAACCAGCTGCACTTCCTTGTGTTGCAGACCAGCACCTTCCTTGGGCTCCTTGAAAATTGAGGGTGCCGGCGGAGAAGCAGTAGCCCGAGAGTTGTGCGCCCCAATGAACGACGTGCGGACTTTGCCCTGTTGGAGTGACCATCGAACCCACTGCACTATTCAAAGCAGCAAATTCACTATCGGTAGGAACGCGCCAATTGTTGGGGCAAAGCTGATCCTGATATCGAATAACGGCTGCCCAGGAGAGGAGTGTCCCTTTCCAAGTGGGATTGTTTCGTCCGTCGGCCAAATAGGTGATAGATCCGGAATTGTTCACCTCGCCGGAAAATGAGGTTCTTGAGGCACAACTTGAGAGAACGACAACGTCCGACCACCTCCTTCCACCAACCGTCCATGTAGAACCGGTGGCAAAAGAGACAGTGCCCATTGAGGAACCCCAACCGGGAGTGGCTGTATTAAGCCCTGATGCACCGGTAATAGCGCAGGTGGCGGTTCTGTTGCCGCTTGTGGTGGTGGCCGTAATGGTGGCGG
>JAITFU010000041.1 GCA_031281125.1 Prevotellaceae bacterium
CTTTGTTATAATCATCCAAATCTAACCGCGAGGTACGCAGGTACAATTTATACGCCTTGTCCATATCGCCGATTTTTGCTGCTAAAATAGCATGTACGCAAGGAGATAGAGACGATTCATGCACCGTTCGTGCTTCATAAAAATCAAAATTTCGACGGATGGTGTCAAGGTCAAACCGGTCTTCAAAGAAGTACAAGCCCTGCAAAACGTCAGCCTGCTTGATAAAGCAGGAGCGTAAAATGCGGTCCCAACTCCATTTTTGGTTTAACGGACGATGAATGGGGTCAAGATCCTTGACTAAAATCTGCTCTTTGTCTAAATACCCGTCTTGCTGCAAGAATATCTGCCGATCCTTATCCTCAGGGAGGTGCATCTTTTCTGCTATATCTACCCACAACGTCCACTCCGCGGTCTCGTCAAAGTCGGTCTTCTTTACCACCTCTTTATATCTCTGCGGATGTGTCTCTTTTACCCACTCCATACTCTCCTTGGCATAAGACATACACCAACAGGCGATATAATTGGTGTACCAGTTGTTGTTTACGTTGTTTTCATATTCGTTGGGACCGGTTACTCCCAGCATCACATACTTGTTACGTTCTTGGCTCCAGGTGATGCGCTGCGCCCAAAAGCGTGCAATGGCGAGCAATACCTCAATGCCATAGTCGGCCAAATAGTCCCGATCTCCGGTATATTGGATGTAATTGTATATGGCATAGGCAATTGCCCCGTTACGGTGTATCTCTTCAAAGGTGATTTCCCACTCGTTGTGGCACTCTTCGCCATTCATAGTTACCATCGGATAGAGCGCTGCGCCACCGGAAAAACCCAGCTTTTTGGCATTTGCAATCGCTTGCGGCAACTGATTGTATCTGTATTTTAACAACTCACGTCCCACCTTATCGCCTGCTGTAGCTAAATAGAAGGGGATACAGTAGGCCTCGGTATCCCAGTAGGTACTGCCTCCGTATTTCTCTCCGGTAAAACCTTTTGGCCCCACATTTAGGCGGGAATCCTTTCCGGTATAGGTTTGTAAAAGTTGAAAAATGCAAAAGCGAATACCCTGCTGCGCCTCGTTGTCTCCGCCAATCTCCACATCGCAATGCGCCCACTTCTCCTCCCAAGCCATCCGTTGCTCCTCCAAAAGCGCCGCAAAGCCAACTTTCAACGCCTCTTCCGCCACCCCTAACGCCGCAACGACTAAATCCGCAGGTTTATGGTTTAGAGACGACGTAATGCCAACATATTTATATAGGGTAACCACGCCCCCCTCTTTTTCCTCTATCACCTCATGTCGAGAAAACCAACATACCTCAAACCGCGTTTTTTTGGTGCGCATCGTCACATATTGAGACGACTGTGTTGAAGATTCCTCCACAAAGTCCCAAAACTTTTCGTCGTAATTGGCGTCTTCGTTCTTTACATCGGCATCAATAAAGGGCGCCAGTTCCACCTTAGCATTGCCGTTCAGCACCTTAACACGATACCGCACCGCACCAAGTTCTGTGCGCACCATACTCACAAAGCGAACCGCCTCAACCTCCACCTGCACGCCATTAGGCATTTCCGCCCTAAATCGACGGGTTAACACCCCGTGCTGCATATCCAACTCTCGATAAAAGTCCAACACTTTTGCCGTATGTAAATCCAAAATATCTCCATTAACTTTTACCTCAACCCCTATCCAAAAGGCCGAATTGAGTACCTTGGCAAAGTATTCCGGATAACCGTTCTTCCACCACCCCACCCGGGTTTTATCGGGGTAGTAAACCCCTCCGATGTAACTCCCCTGCAAACTTTCGCCGCTATACGTCTCTTCAAAATTGGCCCGCTGCCCCATGATTCCGTTGCCGATGCTAAAGAGGCTTTCCGACGCCTTTACACGTTGGGGGTCAAAATGATCTTCGATGATTTTCCAAGGGTCTGTTTTTAGATAACGATTCATTTTTAACTAATTAACGATTGTATTTTATTCCATGTAAAACCTTGAAAACCGGAGATAACTATAGTAGCGCGGTTAAGGATCGACGGATTTCCTATACCAACGCTCTTCATTCCGGCGTTGACAGCGGCCTCAATGCCTGCGGCAGCGTCTTCAAATACAAGACATTTGTTTGGCAGCACACCTAATTCCTTTGCCCCCGTCAAAAAGACCTCCGGATCGGGCTTGGCTTGACTCACTCTGTTGCCGTCAATCACTGTGTCAAAAAAGTGTCCAATACCCACCCGTTCCAAAATCGTGGAGGTATTTTTACTTGCCGACCCTATGGCCATCTTTACTCCCGCACCCTTCACCTCAAGCAAAAACTCAATGACGCCGGGTAATACCTCGTCCGGAGTCATTTTTAATATCGATTCCACATACCATCCATTCTTCTTATTGGCCAGCGCAACCTTCTCCTTTTCACCCAAATGATCAATCCCCCCTACCTCAAGCAATATCTCCAAAGAGGCCATTCGGCTCACCCCTTTGAGTCGTTCATTATCCTCCTCAGAAAAATGGAATCCCAACTCTTTGGCCAACAATTTCCATGCCAAATAGTGGTACTTGGCCGTATCTACCAACACCCCGTCAAGGTCAAACAAACATGCCAAGGGAAATATATCCATCACTTCTTGATTTTAATAAAAAATATCGCTCCGGCGCCAAGCAACAACAACCCTCCGGCAAGCACCAACATATTCACTTGTGTGCTGCCCAAAAGCATTAACAATAAACCTCCCATCGAAGCAGCTACAATCTGCGGAATACAGATTGTTCCGTTAAACAACCCCAAATAGGCGCCCATGTTTTTGCCCGAAAGGGCATTCGTCAAGATGGTAAAAGGCATGGCTAACATGGCAGCCCAAGCGCAACCGATCAACAAATAGGAACCAAACAGCAGGTACTGGTCGTGTAAAAAAAAGGTCGATATAAAACCCGCTGCACCTATCAGCAAACTCATTGCATATCCCAACTTCATATTCTTAAACAACGGCAATACCAGGGCCCATGTCAAAGAGCCAACGGCCTGCACGGCAAAGAGTACTCCCACCCAGTTTCCGGCCGTCTGATACGCCTCTGACTGCACATCTGTTGTGCCCCACACTTGAGAGGCAATGGCGCCATTGGTGTAGGCCCACATATACATAAAGGCTGCCCAGCAAAAAAATTGCACAACTCCAATAGTCCAAAAAACACTTGGCGCCTTTTTAAGCAGAACTACAAAGTTACTCTTCTCCTTTGGTTGCTCCTCAATGCCGTGAAACTTTGCATACTCATGTGGGGGCATCTCTTTTACCTTAAACGCCGTATAAATAACGCACAAAATCAGAATAGCAGCCCCAATGTAAAACGAATAGATCACGGAATCGGGAACCACACCCGGAGCAGCCAAATTGGAAATTCCAATCCACGTGAAGAGTATGGGAAAAAGAAAACCTACCAAACTCCCCGCATTGCACAAAAAACTTTGGATGGAAAAAGCAAAACCCTTCTGTTTTTCGTTAACCATATCACCCACCATCATCTTAAAGGGCTGCATCGCCATATTGATCGCCGTATCCAACAGCATCAGCGCCACAAAGCCAAAAATCATAGCAGAAACAAACGACAGATGGAAACTGCCTGCATTTGGCAACAAACACATTACCAATACAGCCGCAATGGCCCCCACAAAGAGATAGGGAATCCTGCGCCCAAACCGAGTCCAGGTGCGGTCGCTTAATGTCCCCACAATGGGCTGAACAATAATCCCCATCAACGGAGGTAAAATCCAAAAATAACTCAAGTTGTGGGGATCTGCGCCAATCGTAGAAAAGATTCGGCTGATGTTGGCGCTTTGCAGCGAAAAGGCAATTTGTACCCCAAAAAAGCCAAAGCTCAAGTTCCAGATTTGCCAAAAACGAAGGTCAGGTTTAGTGGTCACTTTGCAATATATTATGATGGGCAAATATGACCAACACAACCTTATATTAAAAAGAAAACCGGACGAAGTGCAGATT
>JAITFU010000075.1 GCA_031281125.1 Prevotellaceae bacterium
ACCGGAATGAACGGGAATATGAGTAATGGCATCTGATAAATAGGCCCTGAAACATATCTTTTCGCCGGTAATGTAATAGGGTTTATCGGTATGTATATAGATTTTCTCTTGTGGAAAAATATCCAACTGGTGCCAAAAAGAGATTGCCAAACTGTCCTGGAGGCTGCGCTGAGCATGAATCAGGAAAGGGATGCCTATCAGTAAAAAAAAGGTGAGAGAGCGTTTCATGCAATTGTTTATTCAGTTGGCAAAAATAGCATAAATTTTTTAGGATAGAACTCTCAGATACCGAAATCTTCATATTATATTTTCATCCCTCTTAAATCAGCAGTTTTTCGATCGCCTCTTTCATTTTTTCGTTGCCGGGATAACTTACATACTTTTCGGCAAACAATCCTGATGCATTAAAAATCAGATAGGTAGGAATGGCTGTAAAGTCAAACGACCCAAAGATATACTCCCATTCTTCCTGGATCAAATAGTAGTGTTCTCCTCCGATTCCTATGATCCGATTTTCCCATTCCATTTGTGGCGAAGAAGGATTCGCTACATATACAAAAACCACACCCTTATCTTTTAATTCCGCCTTGATGGCGGCAGACTCTTTCATCGCTTGTAAGCAAGGAGCACACCACGTAGCCCAAAAGTCAACAACCACAACATTTCCTCGGTATTTTTCTACAATTGCTTCCATCAGTCTTATTCTGGAAGTCGCAGGGGTTTCATTCACCACCAAGGCTACTTTCTCTGCCATAAGCATTTTAACTTGGCCGTCCTTCTTTAGCAGAATTTTTGCAAATTCAGCTTTTTCATCTTTAAAATAACTTAGAATATTCTCTTTTTGTTTTTCAGACAAAGGTTTCACTTGTTGGTCAAATTGTTGAGCATAACTATTTGCAGCCAACAAATCGAAAAATAGTCCTTTTTTGAATCCGACAAATTTTGATAAAATCTTTGTCACTCCCTTCAACCATTCGTCAATGGGTGTTTCGCCAATTGGAGGAATATTTAATGTCTTATCGGATAGAATTTTTTGTAGCAAAAAGAAATAATTTCCTGCATATAAATATTGGGGGTTATTTAAGTCGAACTCCTTTAAATATGTAAAGTATTTTATATTGAAATCGGGGAGATTCAAACTCTCAACACCTTTACCGAAGTTGAGAAAATGCCAATCTAATAGAAGAATCTTCATTTCGTTTACAAGATATGTTTTTGCATATCTTGTAAAGTCAATATTCTCTTCATATTTAGAGTTTGTCTTATTCTCTGCTATTAATTTCAATTGCTCATCCAAATGACTCTTAATTCTTTGTAAAAACTCATCCTGTGTTTTAGGAGGGCCGGCATTTTTGGGAAAACCATAATAAACTAATCTGTCCGATACTGGAGAAATATTAATCAAATCGGTTGATGTCAACCCAAAGCTATCGGTCTGATGTATGCTTTTAAGACGACCGGTTGTTTCTTCATAGACGATGTCCATTTTAGTGTCTTCTCCTGAAGTCAAAAATGCGTTAAATTTATCATATTGAATTTTAGGTAGAATGTATCCCATTGAGTGATCGCATTGCAACGGAACCTCCTCAAATATAAAAGTCCCATCCTTACTCACTTCTGTTGTTTTCTGAAATATTTCTGCAGTAACGGGATGCACAACTACCAAAGTTAATATTCGAGAATCCTTTCCCTCACTGGGATGAAAATTGAGAATCTTTCCCGACAGTTTTGCGTATCCATCCTTAATAAGAGGATTGGGTAGGCTATTTTTGTTTGTAATTGAACACGTGCAAAGCATCAAGCAAAAACTTAGGCTTAATACCCATTTGAGTAAAGATTGATTGTTCATTTTCGGTTAAAATCACAAAAGTAGAAAAAAACATAATACAATGGAAAGTATTTGAGATAACAAAATCATTGTCGAAATAATTATAAAATGGAATTCTATTCGTATAAAGTATTGGCAATTTTTAGAGGCAGAAGAAAAACTGAGCTATTTAAACTGTACCATAACATATATGTTGTTATCATCTTCTTTTAACTTCCCAACCAACTCTTTCAACTTGCCATTCAGCCTGTTCTCCACAAGAGCCTCTTTCAATTCTACCAAATCGAGTTCAAAAACAACCCCATTTTCCAGTCCGTTCACCAACCCTGCGATCATCGGACTAATAGAAAATTCTTTCCCATAATAGTCAGGTAATAGTAGTTTTGGGAGTGCTATTTCACCTGTTTTCTTGTCCAGCATATAATACTTTACAGGGAAATTGCCAGGGTAGTCATCTCCGGGAAGTAATATATAGATTTCAGTAAATTGAAAATTTTCCACATCTATACAGTTGTTTATATGCGTCATAGGATTTGTTGAGGCTACCCTTGGGATTTTAGTCAGAATAGGGGTTAATGATCGATCTTTCGCATATAGAAAAACCGTGTCGTTTTCCGGATTGCAAATAAGAACTCCTTCTTTATTTTTAATCAAACGTCTCAAAAACATCGAAGGCACGTTAGTGCCATTCCAAGTTATCCCCAAGAAAATGGGGGCTATTGGCAGTTCAAAATACTCCAAAACAGCTCCATCGGCCTTAGAAATGAGATAAAAGGATTCAAAATCTCTCCCTCGACTTTCGTCGTGACAAAGGAGTGATTGATCATCAAAAGAAACGATCCCATTCAAGAAAATCGTACTATCCGGAAAAGCGATTTCTCTCTTATACACACCGGTAGAAGAATAGACTTTTACGGAGCTGCCAATAGATGATGAAACAACAAACAAATCGTCTGCATCTTCATCATAGACTACTCGATGTGCGTTTCTGTATTCCTGTGGGCCATTCCCCATTCGGTTAAAACGCGATTTTGGTTCTCCCTCTTTAGAAAAAAAGAGAATATCGCCGGACAACCTAATCGAATTTGTAATAATCACAGTGTTTTTCGTAATAGCGCGGATCGTCCCACTATACAAGTAGTCATCATTTTCAGAGGTTATTTGCAAATAGGTAACGTCTGCGATATCTGTCAAAAATAATTCTTTTACGGGATAGTTTTTCGTCACGTCAATGCAAGGGACAGTACCGTTTGGCTGTTGGCAGGAAAAAGCAAATAGAGCGATTAGTAATAACAAAGAAAAAAAAGTCTTCATGTATGGGTTTTAAAAATTAGTGTAAAAACTGTAAAATCAATTTATTATATAGTGTGACAGCCCACTTTTTGTCCACATCGCCGATTTTTTTCATTGTAAACAAGAGAGAGTGTCCAAAATCTCCTGCTTTGCGCTGCGCAATCTCGGATACGTTAAAAGAACATCGTTCCTATTTATGACAACAGTTTTTCGATCGCTTCCCTCATTTTTTCATCTCCCGGATAGCTACTATACTTCTCAACAAACTTTCCGTTTATATCGAAAAACAGATAGGTGGGGATGGAAGTAAAGTCAAAGGTGTCAAGAATATATTCCCATTCATCCGGTTCTAAATAATAGTGTTCGCCTCCGATTCCGATGATCCGATTTTCCCAGACTGCTCGTGGAGATGTAGGATTTGAAATATACACAAAAACCACACCTCTATCTTTAAACTCTGCCTTAATTGCTGTTGACTGCTTAATGGCATTTAAACAAGGAGCACACCATGTAGCCCAAAAGTCAACCACCACAACATTACCTTTGTACTTTGCTACTATTTCATCCATCACACGAAACCATGGGATCGCAGGGGTTTCATTTACAACCAGAGCCTCTTTCTCTGCCGCCAACGCTCTTACTTCATTGTCCTTCTTTAGCAGAATTTTGGCAAATTCACTTTTTTCACCTTTGAAGTAGTTCCGGATATTCTCTTTTTGTTTTTCAGACAAAGGTATCACTTGTTGGTCAAATTGTTGGGCATAACTATTTGCTATCAACATATCATAAAACAGTCCTTTTTTGAATCCGACAAATTTTGATAAAATCTTTGTCACTCCCTTCAACCATTCGTCAATGGGTGTTTCGCCAATTGGAGGAATATTTAATGTCTTATCGGATAGAATCTTCTGCAATAGAGAATAATAGTTCCCTGCGTACAGATATTGGGGGTTATTTAAGTCGAACTCTTTTAAGTATGTAAAGTATTTTATATTGAAATCGGGGAGATCCAAATTCTCAACACCTTTACCGAAGTTGAAAAATTGCCAATCCAACATAAATATTTTTCTATCATTTACAAGAAATGTTTTTGCACATTCGGAAAAGTCAATATTCTCTTCATAATTAGAGTTGGTTTTATTTTCTTCTATTCGTTTTAATTGAGACTTCAATACAATCCTCAATCTTTGAATAAATTCATCCTGTGTTTTGGAAGGGCCAGTATTTCTTGGAATACCATAATTATGCAATTTGCTCGAAACTGAAGAAACATTGATTAAATCTGTTGAGGTTAACCCAAGGCTATCAGTCTGGTGTATGCTTTTAAGTCGACCGGTTGTTTCTTCATAGATGATGTCCATCTTTGTCTCCTTACCTGAAGTTAAAAAGACGTAAAATTCATCGTATTGAATCTTTGGTACTACACATCTAATTGCATAATTGCACTGCATTGGAACTTCCTCAAAGACAAAAGAACCATCTTTGTTCACCTCGGTTGTTATCTGGAACGCCTCCCCAGTTACGGGATGCACAACCACCATCGATAAAGTGCGGTTATCCTTACCTGCATTGGGCCCATCAAGTGGTCCTAAATTGGGATGGAAATTGAGTATCTTTCCTGACAGTTTTGCGGTTCCATCCTTGATTATTGGATTGGGTAGGCTGTTTTTGTTTGTAATTGAACACGTGCAAAGCATCAAGCAAAAACTTAGGCTTAATACCCATTTGAGTAAAGATTGATTGTTCATTTTCGTTTAAAAACACAAAGGTAGAAAAAAACATAATACAATGTACCCACCAACATCAAAGGGGGTGCCATCGGCATTTTTGGCTCCTTTACATCAAGCAGGGCAGTAATACAGATTCCTCTTGATACGCCGGGAATGCCCAAGCGGATGGATTGAGCAGAAATTGTGTTGGTTTATACATTTTTTGCATTAATTTTGCACCATAAAATTATACTATTATGTCCATACAAGAGCAAAAAAAGGTGAAGGAGAAGTATTATAACGAGGCGATCCGGTATATGGACAACGCTAAGGACTTTCTCCAAAAAGCAAAAAAGGAAGGGAAATTTTACAGCGATCCCAAGTATGTAAAGGTTGCGTGCGGAACAGCATACAGCGGAATGCTTGTGGCGTTGGAGGGTTTTCTTGTGGTGAGAGGGGTGGATAAGCCCAAGGGAAAGGTGCGAAAGTCCATTGAGTTTTATCAGGAAAATATGGCTAAAATCGACAAGAAAATGTTGGTTTATTTGAACGGTGCCTATCAAATTCTTCACTTATCCGGTTACTATGACGGAATTCTGGATGCTGTAGTCGTCCATCGGGGGTTTGATTTGGCCAATGCCATTATTGAGAAGGTGAGGCCATCGTTTCAATAAAGAGCAATAGTCGTCCCTTATCAAATGT
>JAITFU010000083.1 GCA_031281125.1 Prevotellaceae bacterium
GCGCCACCATCAGCGCAACTACGTAGAGTCTTTCAAAAAGATTATGGAGGGCGCCATTGGTCCCATTACAGGAGGCGTTGTCTATTGGAACCAATCAATGCTTTGGTACAGAGAGCGTCAAAAAGAGTGGAGCGACTTTGAGTGGATGGTCAAAGATTGGGTAAACTGGAAGTGGCTATCCGGAGATCATATTGTTGAACAGCACGTACATAACATTGACGTCTTTACATGGTTCAGTGGATTAAAACCGGTGAGTGCAACGGGATTTGGGTCGCGGCATCGGCGAATTACAGGCGACCAATACGACAACTTTAGCGTTGACTTTGTAATGGAAAACGGCATACATTTTCATAGTATGTGCCGTCAGATCGATGGATGCGCCGACAACGTGAGCGAGTTTATTCAGGGCGCAAAGGGTTCCTGGTCCACCCAAAACGGCGAAACCGTAATTCGCGACCTTGATGGAAATGTTATATGGAAATTTGACGAAGAGGCAGAAAGTGAAACATTTAAACAAACAAATCCCTATGTTTTGGAGCATATAAACTGGATAAACCACATCCGCAGCAAAACCCCTATTGATCAGGCTTCTGAAACGGCGCTCTCCAACATGGCAGCCATCATGGGGCGCGAATCGGCCTATACAGGCGCCCAAACCACTTGGGAAGGGATGATCGCCTCTTCGTTGGATTACACCCCCGCCGATCTGAATGAGGGCAAAATGGATATGAGATCATTTGTTGTTCCTGTTCCCGGGAAAAAGTAAATCAAAGAAATATGGCGCAAAACAGAAGAAACTTTCTTAAAACTTCGATCACAGGAGCTGCTCTTCTCTCCATGGGTGGAGCCTCCTTAGCAGCCATCGCTTGTCAGGACCAAAAAAAGAGAAATGGCAACGGCAAAACGACTCCGGAATTAAAGCTCTCTTTTCAGGAAAGCACCCCTCCCGGCGAGACGCTTAACCAAAAGTTTGACTACATGGAGCAATTGGGCATTGTGGGATTTGAACCTTGGGGAGGTGGGCTTCCCAATCGCGTAGATGAGATCACCAAAGCATTGAGTGGAAGAAACATCAAAGTGAGCGCAATATGCGCCGGATTCAAAGGGTTTATCCTCTCTACCGACCCCACCATCCGCAAAGAGTGCATCAATACCATGAAAGAGATCATTGTTGCGGCCGGAGCGCTTGGCTCTACGGGAGTGATTATTGTTCCTGCTTTTAACAATCAGGTTCCGGCCCTCCCACACAATTTGGAGACCCGCGACTTTCTTTGCGAACAGTTCACGGAATTAGGCAATTGGGCTGTCCAACACGGAACAACGGTAATTCTTGAACCGCTCAACAGACGGGAAGCCTTTTACCTGCGGCAGGTAGCAGACGCTGCATCAATATGTCGCGACATTAACCATCAAGGCGTCAGGTGTATGGGCGATTTTTGGCACATGACTTCCGAGGAGAGCAGCGACATGGGTGCCTTTCTGTCGGCAGGTCACTACTTGCAACACGTACATATCGCCAGCCGTAAGCGCAGAAGTATGCCGAGCGAAGATGGAGCAGCCGATAACTACGTTGAGGGATTTAAGGCGTTAAAAATGATTGGATATGACAAATACGTAAGCTATGAATGTGGATGTCAAGGCGACCGCAGTATTATTGTTCCCCAATCGGTACAATTATTAAGGGAGCAATGGCAAGAGGCATCATCCTGTTGTTAATCTATGCGCTGTTATTGGCAGCAGCCACTTTGGTAGAAAAATTTGCAGGCCCCACTGCGGCAAGAATCATCCTCTACTACTCCCCTCTCCTCATTTTGCTGCCGGTAGCTTTGGTGGTGAATTTTATTGCGGTAGCAATCAAACTGAACAAACCCCGATGGAGTTTTCTCTTCATTCACGGAGCGCTAATGGTAATCCTTACCGGAGCTTTGGTCACCCATATTTGGAGTAAAGAGGGAACCATTCACCTTCGTGAAGGGCAAAGCGCCAATCAAATGATATCCCAAACAAACAGGGGAAGTCAGACCCATTCATTGCCTTTTTGCATTGAATTACAAGAATTTAACGTTACTTTTTATTCGGGAACATCCCAACCTTCTTCCTTTGAAAGTATCTTGATCATTCATCAAGAAGGAACGGCTGTCAAAAAAAGCATATCGGTAAACAAATTCTTGGATATCAAGGGATACAGATTGTTTCAAGCCTCATACGATAGGGACGAAAAGGGAAGTGTACTCCTTGTTAATAAAGATATTCCCGGTCGTCAGATTACCTATTTGGGCTATATGTTGCTGATCATTGGTTTTATCCTCTTTTTCGTCTCCAAATCTTCAAGAATCAGCATACTTTATTCAAAACGAATTATTGTTTTTGTAATAATTGTGTTGTTTGTTGGCGCGCTCCTTTTTGTTTCACAAATCGGCCGATTCAATCCAAAGGTTACTTTGCTCGCACCTGTACTCAAGTCGCGGTGGTTGGTTTTTCATGTGGGTACCATTGTGGTGGCATACCTTTGTTTTGGCATTTGCTTTCTGCTTGGGATTTTAAACCTGATTACCAAGAAAGTAAAAAGTACGGGTATTATCCTTGAAATATCTCTTTGGATAGGATTGTGTTTTATGACCACCGGTACTTTTTTGGGCGCGGTATGGGCAAACGAATCGTGGGGTAGGTACTGGGGATGGGACCCCAAAGAGACTTGGGCGCTGATTACCATCATAATATATACGGTAGTCACACACTCCTCCTTTGTAAAAAAAGCAAATCCAAAGCGGCTCTATATATATTCTATCATTGCTTTTATCTGTGTAATAATCACATATTTTGGGGTGAACTATTTTTTAAGCGGGATGCATTCGTACAGGTAAGCGGCGGTTCTTTGAGATCGTCGTTTCCTCCAAAATCAATCTGCGTAAGCTCTTTTTTCTCCTTGGTTGGTCACCTCATCGTTTATATACAGCGTAACGGCAATGCCGGCCACCACAATAACGATTATTTATCTTCCAAATTTTATACCTTTGCAAACATGAAACAAAACGTAATCAACATTAATAATTAGTATCGTGAATTACAGACCATTTGGAAAAAACAACTATCAAGTCTCGGCCTTAGGTTTGGGCTGTATGCGCTTACCGCGTATCTTTGAAAACAACCAAGCCCGTGTGGACGAGGAAAAAGCATTTGAGTTGATTCGCTATGCCGCCACACACGGCATCAACTATTTTGATACTGCTTTAACCTACCACAACTCAACAAGCGAAGAGGTTTTGGGCAAAGCCTTAGAAGGTGGCCTGCGAAAGCAAGTAAAAATTGCCACCAAACAGCCCGTCTGGTTCATGCACACTCAGGCCGACATTCGGCGAAACTTGGAGAACACACTCAAAAAACTGCGTACCGACTATTTGGACATCTATCTGATTCACAATATTAATCCATCATGTTGGAAGGAGATACGGCAGCGTGAAATTTTTAGAGAGTATGAGAAATTTCGCGAGGAAGGGATGATCAAGTCCATAGGTTTTTCTTTCCACGGAGGCCCCCAACTCTTTTCCGAGGTATTGGCAGCCTACCCCTGGGAAATGTGCCAAGTTCAGCAAAACCTGTTGGATACAGACAAAGAAGCCACAGAAAACGCCATTGCCTTAGCCGGTCAAAAGGGTTGCGCATTGGTAATTATGGAGCCGTTGAGGGGAGGAGGTTTGGCTCAGGCAACCAAGGAGGTACAATCCATCTATGATTCATTTCCCGTGAAGCGCTCTCCGGTCGAATGGGCCTTTCGCCATCTGCTCAACTATCATCAGGTCAGCACAATACTAAGCGGTATGAGTACCATGGAGCAACTCAAAGAAAATATTGAAATCTTTAGCCGTCCCGAATCTCTTCCTGGTTGTTTGTCCTCAGAAGAAAAAGCACTGCTTAACAGAGTAAAAGCATCCTACGATGCCATCAACACCATCCCCTGCACCGGTTGCGAATACTGTATGCCCTGTCCGCATGGGGTCAACATCTCCCGTGCTTTTGCCCTCTATAACGATGCGCTGCGGTTCGAAAATTTTGCTCCCTCTCAAAGAGGTTATTGGTTTACCACAACCATGGGCGGAGACGCTGGTCGTTGCAAAGAGTGCGGCGCCTGTACCCAACACTGCCCCCAAGGAATCGATATCATCCAACAACTAAAAGTGGCCCATCAGGCGCTCAAGGGGTGGATTGAGTGAAGTTGAAGAAAGGGTGAACGAATTGATTAAAAATATTTTTTTTTAAAAAGCTGATGTCAGAAATACTGAAAAATTACCCAGAAGCAATTCAAGCAATCAAGAGCGCTATTCTAAAAAGTCGTTATCGTGCAGCGGCAATGGCTAATAGAGAGTTACTTTCGCTTTATTATGGGATTGGAGAATATATTTCTGTCAGTTCACGCAAAGGCACATGGGGTACAAATGCCATTGAGGTTATTTCGGATAAGTTACAAAAAGAATTACCTGGATTGAGAGGATTTTCAGCTACAAACATGAAAAATATGCGGATTTTCTTCGAAGCATGGGTAGATGTTTTTTCGGTTTTCACAAATCGACCGTCAGTGGCTGCCGAAATGACTATGCAGTATAATAGTATAGATATTCAGACACTTACATTAATTCGGCAGCCGATAGCTGCCGAATTAACCTCTGAACAAATAGAACAATTTTTCAGCATAGGTTTTACTCATCACCGCGAAATTCTATTCAAAACAAAATCATTTGAAGAAAGAATTTTCTATATTGAACGTTGTGCTTTAGAGTTTTGGAGTAAAGAAACGTTGAGGTACCATCTCAAAAGCCAATTGTTCACAAAACAAGGTAAACTGCTCAATAATTTTCAAACCGCTATTTCCGACAAAGATCTGCAACAAAAAGCGTTGTTATCGTTCAAAGATGAATATTTGCTTGACTATATCAACATTGAATCACCTGATGAAGAGCCTGATGAACGTGTATTAGAAAGCGAGATCGTGCACAACATACGAAAATTCATTATGTCATTGGGAAGAAATTTTTCCTTTATCGGCAATCAATACCGTATGATGGTGGACGAAAAAGAATACTTTGTCGATTTGCTTTTCTATAATCGCCAATTACAATCCTTGGTGGCTTTTGATTTAAAAAGGGGAGATTTTAAACCCGAATATCTGGGAAAAATGAATTTTTATTTGTCTGCACTCGACGATTTGGTACGGCTTCCGCATGAAAACCATTCTATCGGAATCATTTTGTGTAAATCAAAAAAACAGAAAACGGTAGAATATGCTTTCCGCGATACAACAAAACCTATGGGTGTTGCCACCTTCAAAACAGCCTCAGAATTACCGCCCGAGTATCGAAATGTGTTGCCCGATGCAGAAAAGTTAAAAGAGTTGTTGTAAAATATTATGTGACAAATGAACGAATGGTCTCTTTTGAAAACACTGAGTAAATACTTACACCCCAAGCCGATAACGAAATCGGAATGGGAGAAGGCAGCTTTTGTTCCTCTATTCCAAAATGTTCAAAAGCGTCTTGTGGAATGTAGATTTCCAAATCAGCAGAGTGATCGCTAAAATTGACCGCTATCAAAAAAAGTTCATCGGGTTGGTCGGCTGAATATCTTAAAAAAACAAAATGACGTTCCGGATTAAAACGATCATGCCTGTTGGCATAGACCAAATCGTAGGTAGCGCCCCTGTTTAGGGCAGAATAAGAGGCAATTAAAGAAAATAAATTCGAATACATACCGTACAGCAGACGCTCAGATGGGTGGAGTTGTTCTGTATTAAATTGACCTTGATTATTAAACCTCCTCAAGCTTCCCACGCTCCAATAGTCATAAATCGATGTACGTCCATCTATTCCGCTATACCCCTCCGCATCCATACCTCTCTCTCCAAACTCCTGACCTGCATAAAGCATAAAGGGACAAAGGTGCAAACAGGCCGACACCACCAGTGCCGGCAACGCTTTACAACCATCACCCAACAAAAAGTCTGAGGCAATACGCTGTTCGTCGTGATTCTCTATGAAATTCAACATGAAAGGCTGTAAATCACCAAGTTTTTGCCAACATCGACTTATCTCTTCTGCCGGAAGTTCGCCGCGTGACACTGCCTTGATGGTATCGTAGAGTCCTACTTTGTCGTATAAATAATCGAACCCGCTGTTTACAAAGGCTCTGTACAATTCGGGACGATAAATCTCAGCAATAAAAATCGGATGGTTACACCCTGTTTTGATCTGAGGAATCACCCACGCCCAAAAAGGAGTGGGCACCATCTCGGCCATATCGCATCGGAATCCGTCCACGCCTTTTGAAGCCCAAAAAGAGAGTATATCTCTCATCTTAAACCATGTATCCATTGGCTGCATATCGGAACCATAGTTCAACTTCACCGTCTCGTACCAGTCATTCACATGGGGATCAGGCCTAAAACAATTGTTTCCCGAAGCCCTTGCAGGCACCTCTTTGTAATCACTCTTAACAGGCAAAATCAACTCTGTATTAGAAAGATAATAGAAATTCTCTTTTCCAAAATCGACACAATCCACAGGTTTTACATCAGAAGCGTACCCTCTAAAAATATGATTGGGGACAAAGTCCATAATCACCTTTAATCCAAGGGTGTGGCAACGGTCAACCAATGCTGTAAACTCCTCCAAACGGTTGGGCACATCGCGTGCCAAATCGGGGCATACGTCGTAGTAATCGCGAATGGCATAGGGTGATCCGGCCTTTCCCTTTACCAAAGATCGATCCACCGGAGAGATGCCAAAAGATGAGTAGTCGGTGGCAGAGGCGTGCTCCAAAACTCCTGTGGGCCAAATATGCGTGACTCCCAAGCGTTTAATGGCAGATAGTGCAGCAACATTTATGTCGATAAACGTACCCGACCCGTTCTCCTTTATCGACCCATTGGGGATACAGGAGGGGTTCTCGTTGCCAAAGAGGCGCGGCAACAACTGGTATATAATCATTTTACCCTCCATCATGCTTCGGCTCCACGTGAACAATCACCTGAGTCGCTTTTCCATACTTCTCTTTTAGGCGATTCTCTACATCTTCGCACACATCATGTGCCAGCTTCACAGACATTTTTTCATCCAACCTGATGTGAAACTCTACTGCAATATTGGCGCCAATTCGCCTTGTTTTTAGGTGGTGCGGGTCACTTATGACCGGATTCTCTTTGATCACGGTCAAGATCTCTCCCTCCTCTTTGTCAGAAAGCGACCTTTCTAACAGCTCATTAAGTCCGGAAATCGTCAATTTGTATGAAATTCGGAGGATAAAAACACCCACAATTACCGCCGCCAAGGGATCCAACACCCGCCAATTAGGCCCCAAAAAGCGTGCGCCGCCAATCCCCACCAACGTGCCGATGGAAGAAAAAGAGTCGGATCGGTGGTGCCACGCATTGGCAATGGTTACCGGACTCTTTATCCGTTTTCCTACCCTTGAAGTGTATTGGTACAGCCACTCTTTGACCACAATCGACACAACAGCTGCCCACAGTGCAATCATTCCGGGCTGTGTAATCGTTTCGCCACCTTGAGCAAACCAATAAATGGCCTCAACACCATTCCAAATAACCCCAACTCCTACCACAAAGAGAACCAAGCCAATAATCACAGTAGCCAACGTCTCGTATTTTCCGTGTCCATAATCGTGGCACTTGTCATGCGGTTTTGCCGACACCTTAACGAAAAAGAGCACCACAATGTCTGTCAAGAAGTCAGAGGCGGAGTGCAAACCGTCTGCCACCATCGCGCTGCTTTGTCCCAATATACCGGCCACAATCTTCCCTGTTGTCAACACCAAGTTAACAAAAAAACCTGTAAAGGTGACCCGGAATATCTCTTTTTCTCTCTGCTCCATTGGGGCAAAAGTACTACTTTTTTTTAAAACTCAGTTTCTGGGATGGTACTCCAATATCGCCTCCTGCCACTTAAAGGCATCTATATGGGTATATATCTCCGTTGTCAAGATGCTCTCGTGCCCAAGTAACTGCTGAATAATGCGCAGATCGGCGCCGTTTTCGAGCAGGTGGCTGGCAAAAGAGTGGCGGAAGGTATGAGGTGAGATTTTTTTGGTGATGCCTGCCACCTTTGCCTGCTCTTTCACTATTAAAAACACCATTTCTCGAGTCAAAGGAGCACCTCGTCTGTTCAAAAACACCACATCTTCTCCCGCTTTTGCAACTGTCATCAACCGGCGTTGAAGCATCCATAATTCAGTCGTCCGTATCGCTTGTTTGCCCACCGGAACCAAGCGCTGCTTGCTCCCCTTTCCCCTGACACGAATAAACTCATCGTGAAAAAAGAGGTCGCTTACCCTAAGCGAAACCACCTCGCTCACCCTCAATCCGCAGCCATACATCACTTCCAAAATTGCGCGATTTCTATGTCCTTGCGGATTGCTTAGGTCAATCGAATCCAATATCGCCTTAATTTCATTAACACTCAACACAACAGGTAAATAGTGCCCTATTTTTGGCGAATCGATTGCATCGGTTGGGTCACTCTCAATTTGCCCATCCATACGCAAATATTTATAATACGCACGTAATGAACTTAATATTCGAGCTTGAGATCGTTCCGATATCCCCTCTTGATGGATAGAACCGATAAAGGCGGCCAAATCGTCCCCGTTGGCATATTCAGGCCCCACCTCTTTGCCTATAAGCCGTAAAAAAGAGCAAAACTTATCCAAATCTGACTTATAGGCAGTTAACGTATGTTTTGCCAACCCTCTTTCGAGGCGAAGATAGGTAAGAAACTCTACTATCATCATTAAAAAGAGATAGATAATCTAACCATAGGAGTCAAAGTTTTTTCAAAAGGTGCCTCCACACTGCAGCCATACGCTCCATATAATGCGCCGCCAAATCCAAAATAAAAGAGATTCGCATAATTGACCCTTAGGATGTCTTCAATCACAATTCCACTCTCAAAATAACCCTTTTGCATATCGCACAAGGACGTTTTTTCGTGATCTTGAAGATCATAAAGCCGTGACCATCCGGCAGATTGTGCCACCCCAAAACGGGGATGAAAAATCTTTGATTTTGTTTTATAAAACAACGATCCAAAATCATGGAATAAAAAACCGTTAATATATTGATGGGCAGCGTACACCTGATTTACAATTGCGTTAAATTTTGACTTTGAATCTTCATTATAGAATACAGTCCGATAAATATATGATTGGTTAAACAGCATCATTACAGGTATTTCTTTACTTACGATCCCTCCCCATACCGTGAAATAGGTGCGTCCAAAGTTACGAAAAAATCTATTAAACTGCATTCCCGCTTCAGCTTTTTGGTAAGAATAGTGACTATTGAAAAAATCTCGAAGACCCATGGCATATTTGATAGTAAAGACCGGATGATCAGAACGAAATGGATAAGTACGCCTAAAGATTTTTGCGCGCATCTCGTGTTTGGTGTAACGCACTTGCAACTCCAACTCGCTGTTGCGCAATCTGTTGCTATGATCAAACAAAACTCCTTTGTAAGAGTAATCAAATATCGGAGCAAGCTCTTGCGCCTTACCCTGAACGCGAATAAAAAAGTTCCCAATCCACCTGCTTGCAAAAACACCCGCCTCGTCGCTGTATGATAAGCCGGAAAGCTCTCTATAAGCCCACACTTTACACTCTGTATCCCAATCCTTTTCCGGAAAAAAAGAGAGCGATACGCCATACTTTTCTTTTTTATCTTTTAACCCGTATCTAAAAAAACCACCCGCCGAAAAATGGGGAGATAGGTGCCAATTGGAGTAGAGCCCCATCCCAAAATGCCACCCTTCGTAATAGTTATAGTTGACAACTTGATTAAAAGGAATCTCAACTTTTTTAAACGAAAAACTATTGTTGTCCACTGCCCCTTCTGCAATCTGCATTAACCAGTCAAAGTTGGCGTTACTGTATCGTTGATAGGTGTTTAACTCCCTTTGAGAGAGTGGGATTGTACGGTAACGCTCTATAATGTCAATACGTCTATAGGCTTCTCTGTCAATCGTCAAGGTTTTGGCGGCAATCTTCTGTCCTCCAACATCGGGACTGATTTCTATGTCACTTAATTGACTAGTGCTGAGGCACTCCATATTTAGTCCTGAAAATGCAAAATTCTTATAAGAGACTTCTAAGCTTAATAAATGTGGAAACCAAACTGATGAATCAATTAATCGATACTGTTGTTCAATTTTTATTGGAAAAAGCGCGGTCGTTGCGGGCTCTGCTACCACCTTTTCGATTGCCCATCCGTTGGTGTTGATATATAATGTGCCTTTTAGTCCGTCAATGTTAGATAACCGACTCGGCTGAAAAGAGACAACAAAAGTGGTGTCGCCGTTGGGAGAAAAAAGGGTATCTTGCAACAAAAAAAAGTATTTATCTGTACTGTTGGGGCTAATAGGGTTGAGGTAAGACAGGTTCATATTTTTCCATTCGATTCGATCATCATAAAAGTGAAAAAACTGAAAGAGAGACGGCACCACAGAGAGTTGCTGGTACTCCTTAAATCCACTTGTTTTTGATGCAATTACCTTCTCTTCTAAACTTTGTGGCGCCACAAAAGTGCGCGACACCACCGATTCCATTATCAGGTTGTGTGCCAAGGAGTCAAGTCCAAGTAGCGGTTGCTTTTCTATCGACACAAAGCGTCGTGAGGTGGAATCTTTAGATACATTTAGAGTCGATTTATTATACTGTACACAACGGTATGAGTACGTTTTTTCCGGATGGTTTTGGTCACGGTTACTAACGGCATTTTGGATGATCCGATGGGCAGGGTTGATGCCCGGTCTCACCACCGTTGGCTGCAACATGGTCACAGAAGCCTCTTCTTGACCAAAAAGGAGCCTTACGGTGCAACAAAAAAGCCCAATCAGAACAATTTTCTTTTTATCCATACCTCTAATCGCAATTCCCATACCAAAAAAAACGACACAATCCATCTGGAGAGAAGAAGCCACCAAACCATTGCGCCCACTGCAATCAATAATACAACATCTTCTAAATTGCTGTGAGAAATGCAGATATGGTGATTAAGCAGATTTGCATCCTCTTTGCTGATTTTTCCCCTCTCTGCCTCCTCGATCATGGTGGCAGCACCATAACCCAAACCCATGGTATTAGCCACAATCCATAAAAACGCGGTTTTTGCGGGCAACCCAAAAAAGAGCATCACCGGCTTGAGCAGTTTTGCAATCCAGCGTATTACACCAAATTCCGATAGCAACCGTTGAAGAATCGACAACAAGAAAATCAGCGATACCATTTTGGCCACCAATATCAAAGTCGCCCAACACCAATCAATAAGCAACTCCTTTATCGACTCCTGAACCACATAAAAAGAGGAGGTCAAGCCCTGAATTTCCCCTGGTATCAACTGATTAAGAATTAAACCCAAGACAAATGCAGAAAAAGTGCGAATAACTATCATTCGAATAGCTGACGATCCTGTTTTCTTTTGTACCGCCGTCTCTGTTATAATGTTATGAGAGCAAAGCACCATCACGCTCAGTATGGTAACCGCCCTGATATCCAAAGTGAGCGTAGTCATTACGGCAATGGCAGAATAGACGTTTACAAAGTAACCCGTAACAAAAGCTAAGGCCGCTTCTCCGGGTAAACCTACCGTATGAAACAGAGGAGAAAGCAGGTGAGAAATCCAATACAAAACACCCGTATAACGCAAAAATACAATTATTAACGATATGGATACGGTAATTTTCACCATCCATTTTGATGTTTTCCAAGCTCCGGGCAAAGCCTCTTTAATCACCCTCTTGGTCCGGTTTCTGAATGACGTTATCCTTTTCATTTTCGACACAAAAGTAAGAAATTTGGTCAAGTGGCCGATATTATCTACCTTCGCGTATTGAGAAAACTATATCTTTATGAAAATTACCCTACTTTTACTCTCGCTAACAGTCATGGTTACAGGATGTGCCCAGCCCAAGGCCCAACTCGATTTGGTGACCGACCAATATGGTGTCACCAATCAAATCAACCCTCAGGAAAAGTTTGTTTACCTGATTTTTACCGGTCATTTTAGTATGGATGACAATGGATATTTCGAAAATTTTGACGGCGCGGCCAAAGTGCTTCAAACAATGGCCAAATACAATGTTAAAGGCTCGTTTTTCCCCACCGGCATCTGCTTTACCGTTGACAGGTACCAACAAGTGATGTCTGATATTATTGATCAGGGACACTATCTATCAAGCCATTCGTACCACCATCTTTTGCTCTGTTCTTATGGAAACCGTAATAATTCTTTAGTTACAGCAGATTCAATTGCTAAAGATAATGTTTTAATGGAGTATGAATTACAGCGATTTGGACTAACAAAGGAGGAGTATCAATGGCTTGTTCCTCCTTACGAATACTATAACCAATTTAGCGCCGATGTCTATCGTGATTTGGGTTATAAATTGGCCAACATCACTCCGGGTTTGGTCACCTCCATGGATTGGATGGGACCCAATCATCCTCAGTATCATTCTGCTGAACAACTAATCAACAATATTTGGACTTTTGAAAAGCAGCACACCCTAAATGGAGCAATCATTCTGATTCATGCCATGGATTATCCTGACCGTACTGACGAAGACCGTCCATATACATATCTAGGTGAGGTGATTGAAAAGCTGACAGATATGGGATACGGCTTTAAGACGTTTAAGGATGTGATATCGATGGAGGAGTAATTAAACCGATATGATCTGTTTTTTTAGAAACAACTCCCGACAAATTATTGCGGTACAATCGTCAAGTTCTCTTGACCCCAAAGATATTCTTGCACTTTGTTGGCTTTTTGGGGGTGCAGAAGCCCTACATGAAATCAGCTTAGAAGGCCTTT
>JAITFU010000108.1 GCA_031281125.1 Prevotellaceae bacterium
ATAGATTTTCTCTTGTGGAAAAACAGTTAATTGATTCAAAAACAGCGAAGCTATGCTGTCCGGAACGCTACGCTGGCCGCTTAATAGCACCGGAAACATACAAAAAACAATGACGAAGAGGAGTCTTTGCATTATTATTATTTTAACTGAATAAAAGCCTTATCAGGTAGAGGACAAAGATAAAAAATTAATTTCAATGGGAAACTGAATACATCTTTTAAAAAAAAAGCAAAGCATTTGCAGCTCTAATGGCAAATGCTTTGCAAAAAAGAATGTTAAAAGATTGGCCCACACCAACCACCATGACCACATTGTGAATGAGGCAATAACAAATAACATCGAATATCATTCCCACCGTTACAGTACCCGTCGGGTTCATCAGGCAAAAACATATCTGGACCATCGGGGTGATTGCCGCTCCCACTATCACCACCAGTAACAAGTTTCATTTCCATATTGGAAAGATGATCAGCAATACTTTTTAGATTAATTCGTTTCATGATTTAATGAATTTAAAGTTAAATAATTAGTTTTAAAATTCCGCCTCCTTTAAAGCGGGTTGGTTTATTATTCCGTGAACTATTTAATGTCAATATTAAAATCGGTAAAATATCGCAAATCTTCAATTTTATAATTATCAGGCAATTTGTATCCGTTTACTAACACCGTTGGCGTGGCCCTTATTTGTGTTTTCTTCTTCCAGGCCTCATGCTTTAGAAATTCTGCTTCCACTTCAGGATCTCCAATATCCAATCCCCAATCTTTGTAATATTCATCTCTCAATGCTTTACCATTCTCAAACCAGTCGCGAAAGATGTACATACCGGAGCCGCTATCGTCTGCCAAACAGGCGGCAATCAAATATTTGTTAGTGGTGTTCCACTCTTCTTTAAAGGAGGAGAGAAAATATTGAACTGATATATTGTTTTTCATTTTCTGCATCAACTCTTCTAACCTCTTGTGAAGTTTGGCGCACGGATTGCAGTAGGGATTGCTCAGGATGGTAAGTTGTAGAGATGCTTCAGAATTGCCAAAACGAATAATCGATTCGTTATCTATCTCGTAATGTGGTTGCTTTTTGAGCAAGGCAACAAACACGTCTTCATCGGCTTTTATACTGTTAATGGATTGCCTAAGGTGTTGAACCATCTTTCCTCTTTTTATCTGCGGCAGAAGTGCATTAAGACCCAAGATAGAAACAGAATAACCGCAACAAAGCATCACTATCGTAATTAATTCTTTGAAAGAAAATTCCGGAATCTGTATGTAACCACAAACGCAGTTTACGGCAAAAACAGACCACAACAAAACCTGAACAATCAAACAGAGAGGACACCATTGTTTGGCTTTTGCATATTGATACCAAACACTCCAGAACGAGAAAGGGAGGGTAGCGATGTTTATCAGGGCAATATGAGTAACCAAATGTGGCGCAAACAGAAGTACAAATACATTTGTTACAAAATATCCTAATCCCACCTCGCTCCATCCAATAACCCCAAACAATTTGGCTGCGTTTGATTCCAAAACGCTATTACAGTTGCTTTGTTTAAACAGAGAGCAGATTTTGTCGACATATTGGCTTTGAATGCGTAAATGCTTTAACAAGAGCAACCAACTGATAAACACACCTGTGATATTGGTAAACAAAAGCAGAGAGAATCCAATGCTTGCATAAAGCTCACTTTTCAAGTAAGCAAATAACAGGACTAAACCTCCTGAAAAAATGAGCAAAGTATGGATCAAAAAACGAATCAGTTCTGATTTTTTATGTGACTTGTAATCGGGTTCGATCGATCTTGATGTTGGTTCTGCCATCAGCACCACTCCGCTCCAACTCTCAATAAATTTTGTAATAGGTAAAACGTGCTTATTCCCTTTCCAAAAAAAAGATACACTATCGGGTTCAACTTTTGATACTGCTGCAAAGTCGCCTCCAAATTGAGCAATAAACGGCGTTTGTATGTCTGGAAGGTCTTTTTCTTTATTAGAAATGCGTGTTGCAGCGTTTTCGATCCCATAATCCGACATCATCTTTGACAACCCAAACAGGTTATTTTTGTGTGGATGTTCGTTAAAATACTGACTGGTAAAGTCTCGTGTATGCTTTACTTTAAGCAAATCCAATAAAGAAATGAAGATGTTTTGATGGTTAGGCATTTTGTACATTACATATTAGTGTTCAAAAAAATACATTACAAAGGTAGAATAGAAGTATTATACAGAAATGATACTTTTTCGACATTTTTTTTACTTTTAACATCTTTTTTTATACTTTTGCAAAAATTTTTAATAAAATGGAAAACGTAACAATCGAAAATGTGATCAAAAAAATCGCAGCTGTGCGCTTGCGTAAAGGCTATTCATATGAAAATATGGCAGATGATCTCCAGATAACACCTGCTGCATATAGGAAAATCGAGACAGGTGATACAAAGTTGACAGTAGAAAGATTATTTAAGATATCTGAAATTCTAAAGACCTCGATTTGCGATTTGTTGGAAGTAGGCAATGATGTGCTTCAACAAAACAACAACGATAGTTCAACCGGATACCAACAAAAAATTGAAAATTTTTATCAAGAAAGCAAGGAAGCATACGACAAGTTGCTCCAAAGCAAAGAAGAGCAAATTGCACTTCTGACAAAAATACTGGAGAAAGAACAAAAATTTTAATTATTTGAATGGCTATTTGTTTATGTTTTTCCTCTTGCAAAATTGGGTGTATCTGTGTGTTTTTAATGGACTCTCTCACTTGCATGCAAGGAGAAAGATATACATTTGAGATTACAACATCAAGAAAATCATCCCATGCCCTTCCCCCACTTCTCCCAACTCGACGCCATGGACTGCGGCCCATCCTGCCTTCGCATGGTATCTGCACACTACGGAAAGAGCTACACCTTAGACACTCTTAGGCAGCGTTGTGAGTACACCCGTGTTGGAGTGTCCATGCTTGGTATCAGCACCGCAGCGGAGAACACCGGAGGGAAACAGCTCCTGAGGAATCACCTCCATGTTTCTTTGGTGATCCCAAGGCTCAATCAGGTGAATCATGCCACGGGTGTGCGCCAACAGATAAAGTTCATCGTTTAAGGCAGATGCGGCCGATTGGACTACAGATATATGGATGTTGCCTCTCCATTGACTTACAGTGAGCGCATAGCCATAGTCCCGGGCGGCGGGAATGTCAAACACTTCAGATTGTCCAAAATTGTCTTCGCAGACGACAATGTATCGCTCTCCCTTTTGGGGGTTAAGGTAAAAGAAGCCCATACCTAAATGGCTTGATTCAAAGCTACTCATCTCTTCTTTGGAGTGATTATATACTTTACCAATCACATCTACAGCTTGTCCGTTTGATTGTACAGCTTTGTAGGCAACTTTGTTCATTGACCCTTCCATTAGATATCCACCTTCGGGAAAAAAAGTAACGTCAAAATCAAGGTTTGAGGATGATAATGACAAAAACGCAGTTGCCGCTCCTTTTGGGGCACCTATATGCAGGTTTTTGATAAAAAAGTACTCATCATCTTGACTTCTCATATATGTGGTATAGGCGCGTAAGGTATAATTTCCTTCGGAGACATTATCGGGGATAGGCAAATAGCCATAATAGGCTTCCTCAATTTCGCGTATCTCTACACGTGTCACTACCGAATCTGACGGATTGATCAGCTCTACACACACATACCGGCTGGCAAGGTTGGGAACGTGGGTTACTGCATCTACAAGGTAGGCCCTAAACCAAATCTTTTCTCCGGGGATGTAGTGGGCCTTATCGGTGTGGACATATATCTTTTCCTGCGGAAAAATCTCTAACTGACGATGAAAAGAGATAGCCAAACTGTCAGGGAGCGAGCGCTGGGCATGAAGGTGCGCCACAATCCCCAGGAGAAAAATTAAGAAGATATAGCGTTTCATACTGTCAATTCAAT
>JAITFU010000182.1 GCA_031281125.1 Prevotellaceae bacterium
GTTTAAAGGATTAAAATTGGGCTATCCCACTAAGGTTCAGGGAAGTTCTACGTTACTTCTTACCGATTGCGCCCCCACCGCTCAGATGGTCAAGTTGATCTATCCTGCGCGCGACAATATGCCCAAAGTAGCTATGCCTGAAGTAGAAGTATTTTGGTACGATGGCGGATTGACGCCGATTCGTCCAGAGGGAATGCCTGCCGGAAGAGATATGAACGACGAGGGTGGATGTCTTATTTTCCACGGCACCAAAGACACCCTCATTTGTGGATGTTACGGCATTAGGCCATGGTTGTTGTCGGGACGCGATCCGGATGCCCCCAAAGTGTTGCGCGAAGTGCAAACGTCCCACGAAATGGATTGGGTGCGCGCCTGCAAAGAGGATTCTGACGATCGAATTGAGACCGTATCCAACTTTAGCGAAGCCGGCCCGTTTAACGAAATGGTGGTGATGGGCGTATTGGCCGTAAGGTTACAAGGATTGAATCAGGAATTGGCGTGGGATGGACCCAATATGCGTTTTACCAATATTCCCGATGATGCTACCATTAAAACCGTTGTTAAAGACGGATTTAGTATCACTGACGGACACCCCACCTTTGACAAAACATGGACTGACCCCATCAACGCCACCCAATTTGCTCAGGAGTTGATCAAACATACCTATCGCGAAGGGTGGAGACTGCCCGATATGCCAAGATAACTTATTAATTTATAACAAATAAACTCTATTACTATGAAAAAAATCAATTTCGTACTAATCTTTAGTTTCTCCTTTCTCCTCTTGTCATGCGGAGGCGGAGAGACCATAAAAACCGTTGCAGAGACAGAAGGCGAACTCTATCTGCCCGGACAAGAAACCCTTTTTGTAGGTATTGATCAAGCAGAACTTGTTCCGGCCTATACAATTATCGAAAGACCGCAGGTGAATTTAGATGCTTTTCCAAAAGACAAAGATGGATATATTATTCTGTTTGACGGCTCTTGCACAAAAGGTTGGAGGGGATATGGAAAGGATGAGTTACCGGGTAAGTGGAGCATTGACGAAGGAGCTTTAAAGTTCTCCGGAACAGGATTCGGTGAAGCGCAAGAGCTTGATGGCGGCGACATTATCTTTGCCTACAAGTTCAAAAACTTTGAATTATCTGTCGATTGGATGGTTTCAAAAGGAGCCAATTCGGGTATTTTCTATCTTGCTCAGGAGATCATGAATCAACCCATCTACATATCAGCTCCCGAAAGCCAGGTGTTGGATAATGAAAACCATGTTGATGCCAAAATGGGGGTTGACGGTAACCGCCAATCCACCTCTCTCTATGACATGATTCCTGCCAAACCCCAAAATGCCAAACCATTTGACGAATGGAACAACACCACCATCACCGTATTTAAGGGTACCGTACTTCATGAACAGAACGGTGTAAATGTGCTTGAGTACCACCTCTGGACACCTCAATGGACTGAATTATTGCAGGCCAGCAAATTCAGTCAGGAGGCTTGGCCATTGGCATTTGAGTTGCTCAACAATTGCGGCGGTAAGGATCGTAACGGGTACATTGGTTTGCAAGACCATGGCGATGACGTTTGGTTCCGCAACATAAAGATAAAAATCTTAGATTAAGATGGAAAACATCATACTGTTAGTGGCCGGAATTTCTCTACAACTCTACTCATTACGTGCCGACATAGCTCAAAATTATGATGTTACGATAATCAAAACCGGCGAAATCGGTTATACCTCCGTAGAGGCCGCCGGCTACAACAACGGAACATTCTACGGAAGAGCGCCTGCACAATTCAAGTCCGATGTAGAAAGCGCCGGTATGTACGTATTGTCGTCCCACACCACCAAAGCGTTGTCCCAAGAGGAACTTCAATCAAAAGTTTTTTCAGAGTCGCTAATCTGGTGGGATGAGGCCATCCAAGCACATAAAGAGGCAGGGGCTACCTACATTGTAGCCCCCTCGATGACGGTACCCACAACGCTTTCCGACCTTCAAACCTACTGCGACTACTACAACGAAATCGGAAGACGGTGTAAAGAGCAGGGCCTCTCCTTTGGCTACCATAATCATTCGTTTGAATTTGTGGAGATTGAGGGTACAATGATGTACGACTACCTGATTCAACACACAAATCCCGACCTTGTCTTTTTTCAGATGGACGTCTATTGGACCGTCATGGGCAAGCAGAGTCCGGTCGATTACTTTCACAAGTACCCCGGACGGTTTGAACTACTTCACATCAAAGATAATAAGGAGCTTGGACAGAGTGGAATGGTCGGCTTTGACGCCATCTTTAGAAATATTGATGTAGCGGGAGCTAAGTACCTGATTGTGGAGGTAGAACAATACAACTTCACACCGTTAGAGAGTGTAAAGATGAGTTTGGACTATTTGACTACTTCTTTCCCGGATTATAATTGAATATAAATAAATTACTTTTACTAACAAAAATATGAAGAAAAAAATTATATGGATAGGATTATTTGTTTTAGGTCTTTGTGTGTTCCTTTTTTCCTGCATTCGCGAGGAGTGGTTTTCTTCCCCCCAATCTCCGAATCAAGCCTTT
>JAITFU010000001.1 GCA_031281125.1 Prevotellaceae bacterium
GCCTGATGACAAGGGACGGCAATGTATGGCTCAATCAAAATCATTTAGCTGTACTTTTTGACACCTCTGTCCCAAATATCAGCATGCATATATCTAATATATTAAAAGATAATGAATTAATAGAGAATTCAGTTATTAAGGATTACTTAACAACTGCCGCAGACGGCAAAAAATGGTAGATAATGTTTACGAAATTTTTAATACGAAAAGAAAACAATTTGAACTCCAACAAGCAGATTTAGAAGATATAGAAGAATTGAGGCTGTTGGAAGAAAAGATCAAGAAAACAAAATAATCCTTATGTTACAGAAAGTTAACACCTATTTCATTTCATAAATCAAGCAAATCCTCTTTTATGAACAATAATATGATACCATCACAGCCAACAGAGTTTTTGCTTTCCTAAATTGGTGCTTTTATAAGAGAAATAATTAAAGAGACAAAACATATAATGCAGATATTCAAATACATTATCTTATAAATCCACGAATGAGAAAAATAGCATCCTTGCCCTTTCACCCTTCCATCCATCACCGCCGCAGCATCCATTAACAACTAATTTTACGCCATGATAAAACCAAAAACACTTTGTATTACAGCGCTGCTACTGAGCGCGCTGTTTGCCAATGCCCAGTCGGGATGGCAACCTACTCAAAATGAACTTGCCGGGCCGCTTAACTTTCTCGCTTCTCCTCTGCTTGAGGGACGGGAGACAGGGAAACGGGGAAATTCGATTGCTGCTGAATATATTGCTTCCATGATGGAACTATACGGTTTGACTCCTGCCGGAGATGTTTGGCAGGGGGAGGTCTGGTGGTTTCAGGATTTTGAGGTCGAAGAGAAGGGACTCTCCTGTCGTAATGTATTGGGAATGATTCGAGGCGATGATACCTCCAAATGTGTGGTTGTTGGGGCTCATTTTGATCACTTGGGCATACGAAACGATTCGCTTTTTGTGGGGGCGGACGACAACGCTTCGGGGGTGTCCGGGCTGCTGGCGCTCTCAAAGCGATGGAAGAACAAAGAGCAACGTCCTCCCTGTAACCTCATTTTTGCCGCATGGGATGCAGAAGAGAAAGATTTTGAAGGTTCTAAATATTTTGTAGAGAACTTTAATTCTGGGCTCTCATCCATTCTCTTTTACATCAACTTTGACATGATTTCTCGAAGCGATCCTCAAGATACGCTCTGTAATATCTTGGAAATAGGAATCTTAAAAGGACATGAAGAATCAAAAGAGATGATTGAGCGACATAACGCCCTTTCTGTCAAGCCATTTATTCTCGATTTTTGGGAGACCGATGGCAATGGAGGAAGCGATTACAAATGTTTTGCCCACCACGGAATTCCGGTGATGGCTTTCTTTGCCGGTTTAAATGCCGACTATCACTCTCCGGCAGACACAAGAGACAAAATTGACTGGGATAAGATGATACGGGTACTAAAAATAGCAAATGACTGCTTAGAGAAGATTCTTTATCCGCTATAACCTTCAAAAAACTTCACAATCGCCTCTATTCCTTTGGTAAACTGACTAATCAGGAAGCTCTCGTTGGGAGAGTGGATGGTGTCGCGTTCCAATCCAAAACCCATGAGGAGGGGGTTTACGCCAAGAATATCTTGAAGATCTGCCAGAATGGGGATGCTGCCACCGCCGCGGGTGGGTACCGGTTCAATACCATATACTTCCTGTATGGCATTAGAAGCGGTTTTGTACATTTCCGATGAGATGGGCGTTAAAAAGGGCTGGCCACCGTGATGGGGTTTCACTTTTACGGTAACACAAGGAGAGGCTATTTTGATAAAGTGTTTCTCAAAAAGTGCAGCAATTTTCTTGTGATTTTGATTGGGTACCAAGCGCATCGATATTTTTGCAAACGCCTGAGAGGGAATTACGGTTTTGGATCCTTCGCCAATAAAGCCGCCCCAAATTCCGTTAACGTCCAAACAGGGCCGAATGCCTGTGCGCTCTAAGGTGGAGTAGCCGACTTCTCCTTTTACCTCGTTAATGTCTATCGACTTTTTGTAGTGCTCAATTTCAAAGGGCGCACGTGCCAACATTGCGCGCTCTTCAACACTCAGATCAAGAACGTCATCATAAAAACCCTCGACGGTGATTTTTCCATTGGAGTCGATCAGAGACGCGATCATGGCGCAAAGCTCATTGATAGGATTAGCCACCGCACCTCCGTAGTGGCCGGAGTGGAGGTCTTTGTTGGGACCGGTTACCTCTACCTCCAAGTAGGCCAAACCGCGCATACCGCAGTTGATTGAGGGCACTTTCTCGTCCAACATGGTGGTGTCAGAAACCAAGATGGCATCGCATTTTAGCATATCCTTGTGGTTCTCTGCCCACGCTTTAAGGCTCTCAGAACCAATCTCCTCCTCTCCTTCTAAAAGGAATTTCACATTACAGGAGAGTTTATTGTGGCGCAGGAGGTATTCCAACGCTTTGATGTGCATAAACAACTGGCCTTTGTCGTCATTGGCGCCACGTCCATAGATGGCTCCGTTTCGGATTTCGGGTTCAAAGGGGTCGCTGTCCCAAAGATTGCGTGGATCAATGGGTTGTACATCGTAGTGTCCGTAAACAAGCACGGTGGGAAGGGAAGGATCGATCATTTTTTTCCCAAACACAACCGGATGTCCTGCGGTGGGAAAGACCTCCGCAAAGTCGGCGCCGGCAAAATTTAGCGCTTGAACCAACTGTTTGGCGCAGTTTAACATATCGGGCGAATGGGCCGGAATGGAACTCACCGAAGGAGTTCGTAAAATAACAAAGAGTTCGTCTAAAAAACGATTTAGATTCTCTTGAATGTAAGAAGTAATGTGTGACATGTTAAAAATTTATGAAGAGAGGGACCCGGTAAATTTATCTACTTTTTCTTTTGCATAGGGTAAAGTAACATGAAAAACCTTGACAGTTTCGGAGGGCATTTCGTACATGGCGTCCACCATAATCGCCTCGCAGATAGATCGTAATCCCCTGGCGCCCAATTTATAGGCAATGGAGGTATCCACAATAAAGTCAAACACATCTTCGTCAAAGGTGAGGGTGATGCCGTCTAAGGCAAAAAGATGTGTATATTGCTTAATCAGTGCGTTTTTGGGTTGAGTCAGAATGGCCCTAAGTGCGTCTTTATCAAGCGCATTTAGGTATGTAAGTACCGGAAGGCGGCCTACAATTTCCGGAATTAGTCCGTATGCACGTAGATCTTGCGGCGCTACATATTGGATCAGGTTCTCTTTGTTAACCCGCGATCTCTGTTTGTGGGTACCATAACCCACCACCTGAGTGTTAAGTCGTTGGGCAATTTTTCGGTCGATTCCTTCAAAGGCGCCTCCGCAAATAAAGAGAATATTTTTGGTATCCACTTCAATCATCTTTTGTTCAGGATGTTTACGTCCTCCTTGAGGAGGAACATTCACTTTTGATCCCTTCTATATTTTAAGGAGCGCCTGTTTCTCCCCCTCTCCCGTTACGTCTCTGGTTATGGATGGGTTGTCACTTTTGCGCGCAATCTTATCGATTTCATCAATAAATACAATGCCTCGCTCTGCCAAAGGCACATTATAGTCCGCTTCCTGAAGCAGACGAGTTAAGATACTCTCCACATCTTCTCCCACATACCCCGCCTCAGTTAGCACGGTTGCATCTACAATGGCAAATGGAACATTGAGCATACGTGCAATGGTTTTTGCCAAAAGCGTTTTACCCGTTCCTGTTTGCCCAATCAGCAAGATGTTCGACTTTTCTAACTCTAAGTCGGGTTGATTTGGATTGCCAATTCGCTTATAGTGATTATATACCGCTACGGAGAGAAACTTTTTTGCCTCGTCTTGCCCTATCACATACTGATCCAAAAAGGCGCGCATCTCTTTTGGCTTATAGACAACGGAGTTGTTGAATTTAGAAGATTTTGCTGCTTGCTGTGCTTTAGGAAGTTGCGCCGTTTTTGTTCTGGAAGATTTTGTATCATTTGACCTTGAAACCTCTAATTCAACTACATACTCCATTGCCTGCTCCACACATTCGTTACATATCGAAAAACCGTCTTGGCCTCCGCAAAGGAGCAGCGGCACATCAAACTCGCTCCTACCGCAAAAACCACACCTGTGGGTATTCGATTTATTGGCCATACTACCGTTTGCTGTCTTTGGAGAGAATTTCGTCAATCATGCCGTAGTTGATCGCTTCAGCAGCAGTCATCCAGTAGTCGCGATCAGCGTCTTTTTCGATGATATTCACCTTTTTCCCTGTATGAAGGGCAACAATCTCGTAGAGCTCTTTTTTTAGTTTGGCAATCTCGCGCGCCGTAATTTCGATATCAGAAGCTTGACCTTCTACACCTCCTACCGGTTGGTGAATCATCACGCGGGCATGGGGAAGTGCAGAGCGCTTTTGAGGGGCGCCGGCGGTAAGAAGAATGGCAGCCATAGATGCGCAAATACCTGTGCAAATGGTAGCTACGTCAGAAGTGATGAGTTGCATAGTGTCATATATACCTAGACCTGCATAGACGCTTCCACCCGCACTATTGATATATAATTGAATGTCTTTTCCGGGGTCAGAGGAATCAAGAAAAAGCAATTGCGCTTGAATAATGTTGGCTACATCATCGACAATAGGCACTCCCAAAAAGATGATGCGATCCATCATCAGGCGCGAAAAGACATCCATGGTGGCAATGTTTAATTGGCGCTCTTCAATAATGGTGGGGTTGATGTACCCGCTGCACATCGATTGATAACGATGCAACGACATACTGCTGATGCCGGCATGCCCTCGGGCATATTTTTCAAATTCAGACTTCATAAACTCAACTATTTACTATTCATTTCTCGTATTTTTGAAAAGGATATTTTTTCCGGATTGAGTCTCACTTTGGATCGAATCAGGTCAATCACTTTGTCGTCTTCTACCATCTCAAAAATGCGGTGCGACTCTTTTTCATTGGTGAGCAAATTTTGAACTTGCTGTTCAAGAACATCTTGCGGTAGAGAATTGATTCCGTACATGGCAAATTGATGCTGCACCATTCTAGCGGCTTTTGCAATCATCTCCTCTTTGGTAACCTGAAGGTTATGTTCTTTCATCAAGTACCTGCAAATCAATTGCCACCTAAAATCACGGGCAAAAATTTCGTAATCACGTTCAATCTCCTCCATGGTCACCTTTCCGTCATTGATCTGATGCAACCACCTCTTAACCAAAGCATCGGGTAGTTGAATGGCGCTCTTTTCAATAACAAAGTCACGCGCTTGTTTAGAAAAAAGATAGTCGCTCTCAAAAGTAAATTCTCTGCGCATCCGCTCTTCGATCTTCTTCATAAAGACCTCCAACGAGTCGGCTTGATTGGGCCCAAGAACAAGATCAAAAAACTCCTGATTCATTTCTGTTTTTCCACTCTGTTTGCACAAAGTCTCCACATAGTCGTCTTTATCTTTTTTGCTGATCTTTGGCTCTTTATACGAAATCTGATCTTCTGTTGAGAGCGTTAGCTCAATTTTGGGAGCAAGGATCAGGTCAAAGATAAATGTATAGGTATCTGTATGATCCCAATCAATTTTTGGCTGCAACTCATGGTTGGGAAGCGCCTCTCCTATCATTTTTATTTGGTTCTCCTCAATATATTTATTGATCCCCTCTGACATGAGTTTGTTGATCTCATCCACTAAAGAGGTGTGGCCATACATTTTTTGAATCAAACTCATGGGTACCATACCCTTTCTAAAACCTCTAATCTCGCTGTTTCGCCTATGGTCGTGTAAACTCTTCTTTACCCCTTCTGTGTAGTCGGCAGGTTCTACGACAACGCTAAGTGTCAACGACATAGCATCGCCTTGTTTTTGTTCTATATTCATTATCAATCAGTAATATAGTGCGGGTAAAGGGACTCGAACCCCCACGCCTTTCGGCACCAGATCCTAAGTCTGGCGCGGCTACCAATTACGCCATACCCGCAAAGAATTTGCAAAGGTAGTGATTTTTTTGTAGCTTTGCACAAATATTGAACATTACCAATTTTAATTTACGTAGTATATGAAAAAGAGATGGATTTGTACCGTATGTGGGTATGTACATGAAGGGGACCAAGCGCCCGAAAGATGCCCCCAATGCAAACAGCCCAAAGAAAAGTTCAAGGAACTAATTGAAAAAGAGGGTGCGCTCGCATTTGCAGATGAGCATGTTATTGGTGTGGCTAAGGGCGTTGACGCTACTGTTCTGGAAGGATTGAAGGCCCATTTTACCGGCGAATGTACCGAAGTGGGTATGTATCTTGCCATGAGCCGTCAAGCCGATAGAGAGGGATATCCGGATGTAGCAGAGGCTTTTAAACGTTACGCTTTTGAAGAAGCGGAACACGCCGCAAAATTTGCCGAACTTCTTGGAGAAGTGGTGTGGGACACCAAAACAAACCTAAAAAAGCGGATGGAGGCAGAAGCAGGCGCTTGCGAGGATAAAAAGAGAATCGCAACGTTAGCCAAACAGCTCAACTTAGACGCCATTCACGACACCGTGCACGAGATGTGCAAAGACGAGGCACGTCACGGGAAAGGGTTTGAAGGGCTCTATAACAGATACTTTAAGTAAGCGGGAAGGACTTGGCAATTGCCAAGAAATCTTCTGCTTGCAGCGATGCGCCCCCAATAAGCCCACCGTCGATATCGGGTTGGGCAAATAGCTCTGTGGCATTGGATGGTTTGCAACTTCCGCCGTAGAGGATAGGCGTTTGTGCCGACAGCGTACCAAAGTGTTGGGCCAACACTTTGCGGATAAATGCGTGCATCTCTTGCGCTTGCTCAGAGGTGGCGGTCTTTCCGGTGCCAATGGCCCAAACAGGTTCGTAGGCAATCACCACTTTGGAAAAGTCTGATGGATTGAGGATGGTGACAACTTCTTTGAGTTGTGTCTCTACCACATCAAAATGGTGGTCAGACTCCCGCTGCTCCAACCTTTCGCCCACGCAAAATATAGGGATAAGCCCCGATGAAAGGGCTTGTTTTATCTTCTTGTTGAGGATAGTCGCCTCTTCACCATAATATTCACGGCGTTCAGAGTGTCCGATAATCACGTATTGGCACCCAACCGACGAAATCATTTGGGCTGAGACCTCGCCTGTGTACGCTCCGTTTTCGTGGGTAGCACAGTTTTGTGCCCCAAGTTTGATTTTACTCTCTCTGATTTGCTGGTTAACGGCATAAAGATGGGTAAATGGAGGTGCCACCACCATCGTTACCCGTTGAGGGATTTCACTACTTCTTTCCAATAAGGATTGGGCCAATGCCATACCTTCTTCAATTGTGGTATTCATTTTCCAGTTTCCGGCTACAATTTTTTGACGCATGATATAGAGTTTATTGTTAAACGATATGAGTTATGATATTTGTGCAAATGTAAGGATATTTCTTGTTTTTCCTATCTTTACATTTGATGAAATCATATCGATTGAGTTTTATAATTCTGACTATCTTATTGATAGCAACTTTTGCCGCTGAATTGGCATTGGGCTCGGTCTCGATTCCCATCCATAGGTTGTGGGAGGCCCTGATTGCCCCACAAGAGGCCGATACCGTGTCCAAAATACTTTGGACCTTTAGAATCCCCAAAGCGTGTGCCGCCCTGTTGGCCGGAGTTGCGCTCTCCGTTTGCGGTGTGCAAATGCAGACACTTTTTCGCAACCCATTGGCCGATCCCTACATCTTGGGCATTAGTTCGGGCGCCGGTCTGGGGGTAGCCCTCTTTGTAATGGGTTTCTCTACGGGTCTTACCCTCACCTTACTATTCGATTTGGGTATTGTTTTTGCCGCTTTTTGCGGCGCTTTGGTCGTCAGTTTTTTGATGATATGGGCTGCCAAACGTGTAGAGAGTACCCTCTCTCTTATCATTTTGGGTATCATGATTGGTAGTGTGGGCAGCGCCTTTATCTCTCTGCTGCAATACTTTTCATCGGCCTCAGAGTTAAAAATGTATGTGATGTGGACAATGGGAAGTTTTAGCAACGTCACAGGGGTAAATTTATGGATTATGGCCGTTTTGGTGGTTGCCGGAATCGTCATATCTATCCTGAATATTAAAGAGCTAAACGTTATTTTGATGGGAGAGGGTTATGCCAAAAGTTTGGGTATCAATCTGGTCTCGTTAAAGAGGAGACTCTTTGTCAGTACGGCACTCTTGGCGGGAAGTATCACCGCCTTTTGTGGGCCCATCGGGTTTATTGGGATTGCGGTTCCCCATTTGGCTCGAATGATCTTTAAGAATGCCAACCACAAGGTGTTAATCCCTTCAAGCGCTCTATTGGGTGCCGTCACTATGCTTTTGGCCGATTTGATTTCTCAACTTCCGGGAAGCGGTTCGATTCTGCCCATCAACACCGTAACCGCCCTTATTGGAATACCTGTAATTATCGTCATTATTCTTCAAAATAGAGGTCATGAACAATAATGACTATTTGATACTTAAAGAGTTGAGTATAGGTTTTAACAAAGTTCAAAAACCTCTTTATTCTCCGATTTCGGCCACACTTCTGAGGGGTAATCTGATCGCCCTCTTTGGTCGAAACGGAATCGGCAAAAGCACTCTGTTAAAGACAATTATGGGACTTCAACCACCAAAGTCCGGAGAGGTGATTCTTTGCGGAGAAGATATTTCAAGATGGACGCCTGCCCAAATAGCTACCCATCTTGCCTTTGTACCTTCGAATCCCATTCGTGCCCACCGCCTGAGTGTGGCCGATATGGTGGGTACAGGAAGGCATCGGTTTACCAACATCTTTGGCTCAGAACAAAAACGAGATAAAGAATCGATTCATCAAGCACTCGAAGCAACTAAACTCACTCATTTGGCGTTACGCGACTCCTCTACCCTCAGCGATGGAGAGATGCAACGTGCCTCCATATCCCGGAGTTTGGTTCAGGAGACGCCCATCATCTTATTGGACGAACCTACGGCCTTTCTCGATTTGGGCAATAAATACCAAATCATACAACTGCTCAAGCAACTCACACGCACCAACAATAAAGCGATTCTCTTTTCCACCCACGACCTCGCTATGGCCTTGCAAGTGTGCGACTTGATTTGGATAATGGACG
>JAITFU010000099.1 GCA_031281125.1 Prevotellaceae bacterium
CATAGTGGGCCCAGTTGGGCTTGAACCAACGACCCCCTGATTATGAGTCAGGTGCTCTAACCGGCTGAGCTATGGGCCCTTCCTAAAAAGGATATGTCAAAGACGATCAAACTTTGATCTCTACTTCTACCCCGCTGGGAAGCTCAAGCTTCATAAGGGCATCTACAGTCTTGGAAGTGGAGCTGTAGATGTCCAAAAGACGGCGAAACGAGTTGAGTTCAAATTGTTCGCGTGCTTTTTTGTTTACAAAGGTGGCACGGTTTACGGTAAAGATTTTTTTGTCAGTTGGGAGCGGTATGGGGCCGCTCACTACTGCACCGGTTGCTTTTACCGTTTTGACGATCTTGTCGGCAGATTTGTCCACTAACATGTGGTCGTACGATTTTAGTTTGATTCTGATTTTTTGGCTCATAAGAATGATGTTATCCTATTAATATCTATGTTATTCTTCATCTTCTGTTGATGGACTCCTGCGTCCCCATCCCTGTTTTTCCATAACCTCTTTTGCCAAATTGGAGGGCAACTCAGCATAATGCAAAAATTCCATGGAGTTGGTTCCGCGTCCCGAGGTGAGGGTGCGTAATACCGTAACATACCCAAATAGTTCGGAAAGAGGCGCTTTTGCTCTGACAATACGGGCGTTTCCTTTAGAATCCATATTGGTGATATGACCTCTGCGTTTATTGATGTCGCCAATAACGTCTCCCATATACTCTTCAGGTGTGACGACCTCCAAAGACATAATTGGCTCCATCAATACCGGATTCGCTTTTGGGATCGCTTTGCGAAACGCTCGGCGGGCACATATTTCAAAGGAAAGCGAATCGGAATCAACCTGATGAAAAGATCCGTCTTTGAGAACCACTTTCATGGCCATCAGCTCGTAGCCGGCCAATACACCGTTTGACATCGCGGCTTTGAATCCTTTTTCTATGGAAGGAATAAACTCGCGTGGAATGTTTCCTCCTTTTACTTCTTCAATAAACTGAAGGCCAACCAATCCATCCTCTGCAGGGCCAACTTCAAAAATAATATCAGCAAATTTACCGCGGCCACCGGTCTGTTTTTTGAACACTTCTCGATGCTGTACGGTGCTAAGAATCGCTTCTTTATAATTCACTTGAGGCGCACCTTGATTAATTTCGACATTAAACTCTCTTTTTAGTCGATCTACAATCACCTCCAAATGCAACTCTCCCATACCGCTGATAATGGTTTGGCCTGTCTCTTGGTCGCCACGAACCGTAAAGGTGGGGTCTTCCTCAGAGAGTTTACCCAATGCTATGCTCAATTTATCCAAGTCATTTTGGGTCTTTGGTTCTACGGCCAAGCCAATTACGGGGTCAGGAAAACTGATCGCCTCTAACATGATTGGACTGGAATCGACACAAACGGTATCTCCGGTGCGGAGCTCCTTGAAGCCCACCGCCGCACAAATATCGCCTGCCTCAATAAATTCGACAGGATTTTGCTTGTTGGAGTGCATCTGAAAGAGGCGAGATATCCGCTCTTTTTTTCCGGAACGTGTATTGAGTACATAACTTCCGGCCTCTAACTTTCCTGAATAGGTGCGTAAAAAAGCCAAGCGCCCCACAAAGGGATCGGTAGAAATTTTGAAGACCAAAGCACAAAATGGAGACTCTACAGAGGGGTGTCGGGACTCCTCTTTACTTGTATAGGGATTAACTCCGCGAACTTCAGATTTATCCAAAGGAGATGGAAGGTATCGGATGATTGCATCAAGCAGAAACTGCACACCTTTGTTTTTAAATGACGACCCGCACGTTACGGGAACCACCGACATTCCGATGGTTGCTTTTCGCAATGTGTCAACAAGTTCCTGTTGTGTAATGGAGTCGGGATTTTCAAAATACTTTTCTAATAGATGGTCGCAATGACCGGCAATGGCTTCGATCAACTTTGCCCTCCACTCATCGGATTCTGCCAACATATCGGCCGGAATATCTTTTTCGACATAGTTGACCAACTCTTTGCTGTCCCCGTCGTAGTAGTATGCTTTATTGGCAATCAAGTCAATAATCCCTTCAAACTTTTCCTCAGACCCAATGGGCAGCGCAATGGGGATGGCATGAACACCCAATTTATTACGAATGTCTTCCACCACAGCAAGAAAATCTGCACCTGCTCGGTCCATTTTGTTGACGTAGGCAATTTTGGGCACACAGTACTTATCTGCCTGACGCCAAACTGTTTCTGATTGAGGTTGTACCCTACCCACTGCACAAAAAGTGGCGACTGCGCCATCTAAAACGCGAAGCGAGCGCTCGACTTCTACAGTAAAATCAACATGGCCCGGCGTGTCGATCAAATTGATCTGCCAAGTATCGTCATTATAGTTCCAAAAAGCGGTGGTGGCTGCAGAGGTAATGGTGATTCCGCGCTCCTGCTCCTGAACCATCCAGTCCATGGTAGCAGCGCCTTCGTGCACCTCTCCTATCTTGTGCGTTTTACCTGTATAGTACAGAATTCGCTCAGAGGTAGTGGTTTTACCTGCATCAATGTGGGCCATGATGCCGATATTGCGCGTATATCCTAAATCTCTTGCCATAATATAAAGACCGTTCTCTCTCCCCTTACCCTCTGTTAAAATCTAAAAAAGGCAAAGGCTTTGTTGGCCTCGGCCATCTTGTGCATATCTTCTTTCCGTTTAAAAGCGCCACCTTCATTGTTATGGGCAGCAACAATTTCTGCAGCCAACTTTTCTGCCATGGAATGGGCGGAGCGCTTGCGTGCGTACTGAATCATGTTCTTCATACTTAATGAAACTTTCCGTTCGGGACGCACCTCTGTGGGAACCTGAAAGTTGGCACCTCCCACGCGGCGGCTTTTTACTTCCACCTGAGGGGTAATGTTTTCGAGCGCTTTTTTCCAGATTTCCAAAGGAGCCTTTTCAGAATCTTTCATCTTCTCGCCTACAATGTTTATGGCATCGTAAAAAATGCCGTAGGCAATACTCTTCTTTCCCTGTAACATCAAGTTGTTCACAAAACGGGTTACCTCCGGGTCATGAAACTTGGGATCAGGAAGCAGAATCCTCTTATCGGGCTTCGTTTTTCTCATTTGATTTGAATATTTTGATAGATATTAGTTACTTTTTCTTAACGGGCGCAGCTCCGGCTTTTGGACGCTTGGCTCCGTAGAGAGAGCGACCGCAACGGCGACCCTCAACCCCCGCAGTATCCAAAGCGCCGCGAAGAACATGATAACGAACTCCGGGTAAATCCTTTACACGACCACCCCGAACAAGAACAATGGAGTGCTCCTGCAAGTTATGGCCCTCACCCGGGATATAGGCGTTTACCTCTTTTTGGTTGGTAAGACGCACACGTGCCACTTTTCGCATAGCGGAATTGGGCTTTTTGGGAGTAGTGGTATAGACACGCAAACATACCCCACGACGTTGCGGGCAGGAATCGAGCGCTCGCGATTTGCTCTTTTCCTCAATTACCTCGCGTCCTTTACGGACTAATTGTTGAATTGTTGGCATAAAATATTGTTATTCTTTACTTTATCTTGATTCCGATTTATAAACGGGGTTGCAAAGATATAATATATTTTTGGAACTACAAACACATTGCCCACAAAATAGATATTTTTTATGTACCTTTGCGCGCAAATTATTTTGCAAGAGGAGATGGATGAACGATGGATAAAAGGCAAAAAGGGAGAGGAGCTGGCACGTACCTTTTTGGAACAGAATGGATTTGTGATCCTGAGTGTTCATTGGCAGCATGGACACAAGGAGTTGGATATTGTGGCGGAGCGAGGAGAGATGCTGCATATTGTTGAGGTAAGATCTCGCTCAGAGCCTTGTTTAATAGAACCGTCTCAAACAGTTATGTACCAAAAACAACAAAATATCATTTCAGCAGCAAGAGCATACATATATAAACATAAGATTACAAAAGAGGTACAATTTGACATTGTCTCCGTACTGTTTGAACAGATCGGCATCAAAATTGAATACATACCCAAAGCATTTTATCCTTATTACCGATGAAAAACCACTACTGCATTATTATGGCCGGAGGAACCGGCACACGCTTTTGGCCCATTAGTCGAAACGCCAAGCCAAAACAGTTTTTAGACATTTTAGGTCTTGGAAAGACGTTCTTGCAGATGACCTACGACCGCTTTGTTAAGCTAATACCATCATCCAATATTATTGTTGTCACCTCTTTGCAATATAAAGACTTGGTTAAGGAGCAGTTACCTCTGCTTACCGACGACCAGATTCTGTTGGAACCATACCGAAAAAATACAGCTCCCTGCATTGCCTACGCCACGTGCAAACTCTTGGAAAAAGACCCTGACGCATTGGCAGTTGTAGCACCCTCTGACCATATTATTTCTAATGACGACGAATTTTTGCACAACCTTAAAGCTGCCCTCGTTCTGGCCGAACGAGAAGATGTGTTGATCACCTTAGGAATCAAACCGACTCGACCCGAAACAAATTTTGGATACATTCAAGCCTATACCTCCACCGTTACAGACGTGAAGGGCCATCTTGCATATAAAGTTAAGACCTTTACAGAAAAACCCGACTTAGAGTTGGCCAGGATATTTGTGGACAGCGGCGAGTTTTACTGGAACTCCGGATTGTTTATATGGAGCCTTAAGACAATTGACAAGGAGATGAGCCTGCTCATTCCCGACATTGTTGATCTCTTTCACAAAGGGAAGGGAATCTATTACACACAAGCAGAACAAAAGTTTATACAAAGCGTGTATGAAAAGTGTAAAAACCTCTCCATTGACTACGGGGTTTTAGAAAAGAGTCAAAATGTGCGTATGTTTGCCGCCAATTTTGACTGGTCAGACGTGGGAACATGGGAGTCGTATTATATTCAAAAAGAAAAAGATGCATTTGGAAATGCGATAGATGCACCGGTCAATTTTTTAGAAAAAGTAAATGATTGTGTGGTGATTTCAGAGGATAAGAGTAAGTTGATTGCCATTAAGGGATTGCAAAACTATTTGATAATCAACACTCCGGACGTATTATTCATTTGTCCGCGGACAGAAGATACCGTAAAACAACTAATTACTGACATCTCCCTTGCAAAAGAGGAAAAATTTTTATGAACAAAGAAAAACAATCCATTCAGGTTCAGACCGAAATTGGGGAGTTGGAAGCGGTGATCGTACATACACCCGGCCCCGAAGTCGAAAATATGACGCCCAAAATGGCGCAACGGGCGCTCTACAGCGATATTTTGAACCTCTCCGTTGCCCAGCGGGAGTACGGGCAGTTGTTAGGTGTGTTGGAAAAAGTGACTAAGACCTATCAAGTCAAAGAGTTGCTTATTGATGTGTTAGAAGATTACGCCAAACGAGAGGCGTTGGTGGGTAAAATTTGTATTACCGAGCAAGTTACCGACTACTTTGACCACTTGATGGATATGTCGTCCAAAAAATTGGTGTCTCAACTCATAGAAGGTATGCCTGCGCGGGTGGATACCCTTACTGCCTTCTTGAACGACGACTATTACGCCCTGTTGCCGCTCTACAACTTTTACTTTACTCGCGACGCATCGGCCTCCATTGACAATAATGTGCTGATTTGTAAAATGGCATCAAAGGTGCGTAATCGCGAATCGTTGATTATGGAGGCCATTTTTAGGCACAATGCCCACTTCTCTTCTGAGGTGATTAACACTTGCGATCTTGCTCAAAACGAGCCTAAAGTGATGATAGAGGGTGGCGATATACTGATGGCAAGGGAAGATATTTTGATTATTGGCAATGGAATGCGCACATCTTCTCGGGGAATCGATCTGTTGGTGAGGCAACTGTGTAAGAAGTATAAGTCAGGTAAGCGGTATGTGATTGTACAACAGCTTCCCGATTCTCCCGAATCGTTTATCCACTTAGATATGGTTTTTACGTTATTAGATGTGGACAAATGTATGGTATTCAAGCCGTTGATTATGGACGACAATCGTTTTGAAACGGTGTTGGTTACGATCGAAGAGGGAAAAGTGCGCAAAATCAAGAGCGAATCGAGCATTTTAACGGTGTTGCGGCGTTTGGGTTTGGATCTTGAGCCGGTGTTGTGTGGAGGAAATGAGGATGAGTGGAATCAGGAGCGAGAGCAGTGGCATAGCGGAGCCAACTTTTTGGCCTTTGCGCCGGGGAAAGTGATCTCGTATGCCCGTAATTTATATACCTTAGAAGAGATGAATCGTCACGGATTTGAGGTGATTACTGCCGAGCAAGTTATTAGCGGGGTTGTTGATTTACAGCAGATAAAGAGATGCGTTGTCACCTTGGCAGGAGCTGAATTGGCGAGAGGTGGGGGCGGAGCGCGGTGCATGACCATGCCTGTTCGCAGGAAAACGTTACCTTTGTAACCTTATTATATACGCAATGGATTTAAAAGAAAGAATTGAAACACTGTTGGCCCAAATAGATGAGCTTAAAGCAAGTTGCGCTTCTGAAGTTGAAGAGATAAGGATACGTTTTTTAGGAAAGAAAGGATCGATCACGCAGCTCTTTGAAGAGTTTAAAACGGTTTTGCCGGAGCAAAAGCGTGAGTTTGGACAGGTTTTGAATCAGTTAAAAAACAGAGCGACTGAAAAGATTAATGCGCTCAAAGAGGAGGCGGGAGAAGAGCAACAGAAGACTGTGGTAGAAGACCACACTCTTCCCGGTGACTTTTTCCCCATTGGGTCCCGTCATCCAATCTCTCTTACCCGCGCTGAGATTTTGCAAATATTTTCCAGATTAGGATATAGCGTTTTGGAAGGGCCCGAAATCGAAGACGATTGGCACGTATTTGGCGCCCTCAACTTTCCGCCTGAACATCCGGCCAGAGATATGCAGGATACCTTTTTTGTCTCTTCAGGTGAAAACCGTGTATTGTTGCGTACCCACACCAGCTCCGTGCAGGTGCGTGCCATGGAGTCGATGAAACCTCCTATCCGAATTGTGTGCCCGGGTCGTGTCTTTCGTAACGAAGCCATCTCTGCCCGTGCCCATTGCATATTCCATCAGGTTGAGGGTCTCTATATTGACAAAGGAGTCTCTTTTGCCGATCTAAAACAATCGATCCTCTTTTTTGCAAGGGAGATGTTTGGAGAAGATGCAAAAATCCGATTACGTCCCTCCTTTTTCCCCTTTACGGAACCCAGTGCCGAGGTGGACGTAAGTTGCAATATATGTAAAGGTAAAGGATGCAACGTGTGCAAAGGTACAGGATGGTTAGAGATTATGGGCGCCGGAATGGTTGATCCCAACGTGCTGGAAGCATGCGGCATAGACAACACCACCTATTCCGGCTTTGCCTTTGGTATGGGCATCGAACGTATTGCCATGCTCAAGTGGCAAATCAAAGACCTGCGCCTCTACTTTGAAAACGACATCCGCTTTCTCAAACAATTTGAAACGGCATAGATCAAAATTTTGCTGATATCAAAAAAATATTTACCTTTGCACTCCCTTTGCGGAACTGTTCTAGGAGCGAGCGTAGAGCCAAGTTTACTTGAGCTATGCCGAGTGACGACGAACAGACCCGTAAAAATTGGAGATTTTTGCGGAAGTAGCTCAGTTGGTAGAGCATAACCTTGCCAAGGTTAGGGTCGCGAGTTCGAGTCTCGTCTTCCGCTCAAGAAAAACCCCTGTCACAAATCGTGCGACAGGGGTTTTACATTTATCAGAGGTGGTATGCCTATTTCCCTGGTTTAAAGAACTTATACACAATACCTGCAAGCATTGCGCCCACAATCGGAGCTATCCAAAACAGCCAGAGCTGTTTCAATGCCACACCACCCACAAAAATCGCCTGACTTGTACTGCGGGCAGGATTAACGGAGGTGTTGGTCACAGGAATACTAATCAGGTGAATCAGTACCAAACCCAAACCAATAGCAATGGGAGCAAAGCCTTTGGGCGCGCGTTCGTCGGTAGCGCCAAGAATAATAATCAGGAACATAAAGGTCATGGCCACTTCGGTGATCAAAGCGGAGCACAAACCATATCCACCAGGGGAGTTTTCTGCGTATCCGTTAGCGGCAAAACCGCCAATGGCGCCACCCGATTGGCAAGTAACAATCAGGTACAACAACCCCGCAGCGGCAATGGCGCCCAAAAGTTGGGCAACAATGTAGGGGAGAATCTCTTTTCCGGAAAAACGACCTCCCGCCCACAGGCCAAACGTAACGGCCGGGTTGAGGTGACAACCGGAAATGTGGCCAATAGCAAAAGCCATTGTGAGGACGGTGAGGCCAAAAGCAAGCGAAACGCCTGCCCATCCAATCACGGAACCGGCCAAAACAGCGCTTCCGCAACCGCCCAAAACCAACCAAAAGGTGCCGATAAATTCGGCAGTGAATTTTTTAGTCATAATTTTAATATTTAAGTTATTAAGGTGTATATTTGTTCATACTAAGTCCGGTTTGGCGCAAAAACAATCGATTAAAATCTGTGCAAATGTAAAGATTTTTGGTAAAACCTAAGACAATTCATATCTTTGACCCCTGAAAATTCTTTGGTTATTGGGCTCGGGTGGTGGAATAGGTAGACACGCAGGACTTAAAATCCTGTGGGCAGTAATGCCTGTACGGGTTCGATTCCCGTCCCGAGCACCATGAAAAACGTCAATAGTCTGCAAAAAAGAGTGTTGACGTTTTTAACTCTATCGCAGATATCGGATTGAGGTACCCCCCTTTTTAGCATTTAGCTGACTAACCACTTTTTGTCCTGTTTGTGTCTCAAGTTCTTTACGGGCAACACCGGCAACTTTTCCGCCACGATGGGCAATGTGTTTGCTCTCTTCTAAGGTTTCCGGCTGCTCCTTTTGGGAAATTTCTGTGGTTGAGGCTTCTGCCAGCATGTTTAAAACCAACTCCAAATTGGTCATGTTATCCCTTAGGCTCTCCGTTTTAAGCCCCTTAAACTGCTTATATTGCTTGGTGGTCATCCCTGCCCACCCCTGCGTGATAATGTCCGTTAAAACAGCGTATTCCTGCCCTTTTTTGATGCCGCGCCTGTCCCATTCATCGGTTAGCTCTTTGCGTACTTCTATGGACTTTAGCCGCTGGTTAATCCACGTCTCAGAATAGCCTTTACGATGATAATATTCCAATAGGCGATCTATACCTTGTTCGGGGTCGTCAATTTCTTCTAATCGTTCCCTACCCAACTTAGCCAACCACATCTTAAATGGCTCGGCCTTTGGTGATGGGACAGACTGGATCAAGCGGAATAGCTGTTCTACGTCAGCAACATCGGTAAGGCGCATTTTGCCATCAGGAGCTTGCATTTTCAAACCGTGACAGTTTGTCACGGTTTCATTTCCTTCTTCTTTGAGCCGTTGCTTTAATTTACGCCAATAAGCCGCAGGATCAACACTTTCAGTCAGCACTTCAACCACATCTACAATAGAGATATACCACTTCTCAGCATCGCTATCCCACACGGAGCGCACCTCTCTGCCCTCAAAAATCTTTACAGCGTCTTTCTTTGTCATAATATTGTCTTTTGATGATTCAATTCAATCTTAACCGGCATGGCAAAGTTAATAAATCTTTTAAAAGATTTTTCGATAGATATGGCAATAGGGTTGCTCGCCCTTATGTTCATAGTATTGTTGGTGGTACTGCTCAGCTTTCCAAAATGGTACGGCGGGGGCAACTTTGGTGGCTATATGGTAGCCTTTTTCTCTTAATATATCGATATGTTTCTCTGCAATTTCCTTTTGCTCAGGACTTAGGAAAAAGACACAGGAAAGATATTGTGGCCCGATATCCGGCCCCTGCCCGTCTGTTTGGCAAAAATCATGTGTTTCAAAAAAGAGCTTGAGCAACGATTCATAAGTGGTTTGTTGGGGATCAAACACCACCTCAACGGTTTCTAAGTGACCGGTTGTTTTTGTACAAACCTGTTGGTAGGATGGATGATCAATATGACCACCCATAAAGCCTACTGAAGTGGAGATTACGCCATGAGCCTTCGCAAAATGGTACTCTGTACCCCAAAAGCAACCTGAGGCAAAATAAGCGACTTCAAGACGAGACACGCGCCATCTTTTTAACAAAGGAAAGCTTTGCCTTATCTTTTTATAAACTTCTTCTCGATTGAATTCACGTTCTGCTTGCACACAGTATGACTCAGCCAATTCGGCATATCGATCCATCATTTCGTCCAAAGTCAACTCCTCGGTAAATTGTCCATCATCAAAACAGTAGCAACAGTATTCTTTGTTGGCGGTTAGGTCTTTATTAGTTCCAAAATGTTCAGTGGCGCTCATGGGCATACCGCAGCTTTGGCAAAGAGGAGTCTCCATAGTGTATGTGGGATGAAAAAAATTTGGCTGCAAAGCTAATTAATCCAGATTAAAGAGAGATAATTTTTTAACTATTGTTTGTCAAACAAAAAAATAAAGTTATCTTTGCAGCCCGTATTTTTTTACGGGAGTATATTAATTAACTAAATAACACCAAATTAACAACCAATGCCTGGATTAATTGGAAAGAAAATCGGAATGACATCCGTTTTCGACGAGGACGGTAAAAACATACCGTGTACCGTTATTGAGGCTGGTCCGTGTGTAGTTACGCAGGTGTGTACGGTAGAAAGAGATGGTTATGCCGCCGTACAACTTGCCTATGACGAGAAAAAAGAGAAACACACCAGCGCAGGCCTGTTAGGCCATTTTAAAAAGGCAGACACCACGCCCAAGCGTAAACTTGTGGAGTTCCATCCGGACTTCTCCAAAGAGTTGCAATTGGGAGACAAAGTAACCGTCTCAGAGGTCTTTACAGACGATGTGGGATGGGTGGACATTACAGGAATCTCAAAGGGAAAAGGGTTTCAAGGCCCTATCAAACGTCACGGTTTTAGTGGCGTAGGTGGGCAGACGCACGGTCAGCACAATCGTTTGCGTGCGCCGGGATCAATGGGAGCATCTTCTTGGCCCTCAAGAGTATTTAAAGGTAAAAAGTTGGCCGGCCGAATGGGTGGCGACAAAGTAAAAATTTTGAACCTTAAAGTGATTAAAGTCCTACCTGACAATAATTTGCTTTTGGTAAAGGGGTCAATTCCCGGTGCCAACGGTTCGTATGTAATTATTGAGGAGTAAATGAGTATGGAATTGTCAGTTTATAAAATCGATGGACAGGAGTCGGGGAAAAAAGTGATCCTTGACGATAGTGTCTTTGGCATCCAGCCCAATGATCATGCCATTTACTTGGATGTAAAACAATATTTGGCCAATCAGAGGCAAGGAACGCATAAAACAAAGGAACGCTGGGAGGTAGCCTACAGCACCAAGAAGATTGTACGCCAAAAAGGCTCCGGCGGCGCACGTCACGGCAGCATCAAATCACCTATTTATGTTGGAGGTGGTCGTACTTTTGGCCCGCAACCTCGCGACTATGGCTTTAAGCTCAATAAAAAACTAAAACAATTGGCCCGCAGGAGCGCTCTTAGTTATAAAGCAAAAGAGACCGCGATTACAATCTTGGAGCCTTTTACTCCGGAAGCGCCCAAAACCAAAGAGTTTACCGCTATGCTTAAGAACCTTAAGATAGATGGTAAAAAAGTTTTAATGGTTCTTCCCTTCGACAATCACATTATTTATTTATCGTCTCGTAACCTACCTCGAGTAAAAGTGATTACTCTGTCTGAGTTAAACACTTATGACATCCTTAATGCCCACAACCTCATCTTGATGGACGGCGTTCAGGAGTTGTTGGGGCAACAATTGGGACGTGCTTAAACTGTATCAGCAATGGGAATAATCATTAAACCAATTATAACAGAAAAAATGACGATTCTGGGCGAAAAATTGAATCGTTACGGGTTTTTTGTTGACCGCGAAGCCAATAAGTTGGAGATTAAAAAAGCGGTCGAAGAGATGTATGGGGTTACGGTAACCGATGTAAATACCAATAACCGCCACGGAAAACGTAAAAGCCGCTTTACCAAAGCGGGGATATTGGCAGGCCGAACCAATCATACCAAAAAAGCGATTGTCACTTTGGCCGGTTCAGATAAAATAGATTTCTATAGCAGTATTTAAGTCCATGGCAGTACGTAAATTTCAACCGGTAACTCCCGGTACGCGACATAAAGTAATCAGCGCTTTTGACGAAATCACCTGTTCGACTCCCGAAAAGTCTCTGTTGCAACCAATCCACAAATCAGGTGGACGCAACAAACAGGGTAAGATGACAATGCGCTACATTGGCGGTGGACATAAACGCCAATATCGAGTGATCGATTTTTTACGGGATAAAGACGGAATCTCCGCCACCGTAAAAACGATTGAATACGACCCTAACCGCAGTGCACGGATCGCCTTGGTGGTCTATACTGACGGTGAAAAACGCTATATTATAGCTCCTAAAGGACTTAAAGTGGGACAAAAAATTGAATCCGGCACCGGAATCGCACCTGAAACCGGAAACACCCTTTTGCTCTCCGAAATTCCTATGGGAACGTTGGTACACAATATTGAACTTAGACCCGGACAAGGAGCCGCCATGGCACGCAGCGCCGGAACATTCGCCCAGCTCACTGCACGCGAAGGCGGACACGCCATTTTGAGGCTTCCCTCCGGGGAAACACGTATGGTGTTGACCACTTGTCGTGCCACGATTGGAACGGTGTCCAACGCTGACCATAACCTTGAAGAGCATGGAAAAGCGGGAAGAAAAAGGTGGTTTGGCCGCCGTCCGCGTACACGCGGAGTGGCCATGAACCCTGTTGACCATCCAATGGGAGGTGGCGAAGGCCGCGCTTCCGGAGGCCATCCTCGTTCCAGAAAAGGACTACCTGCAAAGGGATACAAGACACGAAATCCTAAAAAGACTTCGGCTAAGTTTATTATTGAAAAAAGGAAAAAATAACGGAATAACTGTATAACGTATGAGTCGTTCATTAAAAAAAGGCCCGTTCATTGAGTCAAGCCTCGAAAAGAGAGTCCTTGCCATGAATGAAGGCACGCATAAAAAAGAGGTCCTCAAAACCTGGTCAAGAGCCAGCATGATCTCTCCTGACTTTGTAGGCCACACCGTTGCCGTACATAACGGAAATAAATTTATTCCGGTCTATATTACTGAAAATATGGTAGGTCACAAGCTTGGTGAATTTGCGCCCACCCGGATATTTAAAGGCCATTCGGGCAATCGTTAATCTTATAAATGTAAAAAAATGGGAGCTCGAAAAAGAGAAATGGCCGAAAGGCAAAAAGAGATAAGGAAACACACCGCTTACGCAAAGCTGAATAGTGTTCCCACTTCGCCCCGCAAAATGCGTTTGGTCGCAGACTTGGTAAGGGGTCAGGAGGTTAACCGCGCATTGGATATTTTAAAATATACCAAAAAAGAGTCGTCGATCCGTTTAGAAAAGTTGCTCAAGTCGGCAATTGCCAATTGGGAAGCAAAAAACGAATCGGAACGTAAAGAGTTAGAAAGTGGAAATGTACACATTACATCCATTATGGTGGGAGAAGGAACGCAATTGAAAAGGATCCGTACCGCCCCTCAAGGCCGCGCCGCCAGGATTCGCAAACGTTCTCACCACGTTACCATTGTATTAGATAAAAAACCCAAAACCGTTAAATCAGAGGAGTAAAAATATGGGACAAAAAACTAATCCTATCAGCAACCGTATAGGTATCATCCGTGGTTGGGACTCCAACTGGTACGGGGGAACCGATTATGCCTCTAAAATCTTGGAAGATGCCAAGATACGTGAGTACTTGACCACAAGGCTTGCAAAAGCAAGTTTGTCTAAGATTGTGATCGAGCGCACATTAAAATTGATTACCGTGACCATCCATACGGCTCGTCCGGGTATTATTATTGGTAAAGGTGGATCGGAGGTCGATAAACTCAAAGAGGAGTTAAAAAAGATATCAAATAAGGAGGTGCAGATCAATATTTTTGAGATCAAACGCCCCGAATTAGATGCGACCATCGTAGCTAATAACATTGCCCGTCAGGTAGAGGGACGCGTGTCGTATCGTCGTGCCATTAAGATGGCGATGGCATCGACCGTTCGTATGGGTGCAGAAGGGATAAAAGTGTTGATTAGCGGACGTTTAGCAGGCGCTGAAATGGCCCGCAGGGAGATGTTAAAGGAGGGACGTACCCCTTTGCATACATTTAGAGCCGATATCGATTACGCTTTGGCCGAGGCGCATACCAAGGTAGGTGTGCTGGGTATCAAGGTGTGGATATGTAATGGCGAGGTGTTTGGCAAACGCGACCTCTCTCCAAATGTGGGTACCTCTGCTGCTTCCGTAGCCGGCGCGCCAATGGGAGGTGGAGATCGTCGTAACGATCGCGGAGACAGGCGACGCGGAGACAGGCGACGCGGAGGTGATCGCGATCGCGGAGACCGTCGTGGCGGAGAGCGCCGCGGAGATGGGGATCGTCGTGGACCTCGTCCGGCTGCTCACTAAAATTTTGACCGGCGTGCGTACATCACAACGGTTGTAAACAAGCACAATACAAGAATGGAGGCAAAAACAGCCATGCTGTTTTCGTGGGTGAGTTGTGTAACAAAGGAAAAGATCAGCGTGCCGATAAGTACAAAAACAAAGGTGATAAAGTTCATGTAAGCAAGCATATCACCCAATTTTCGGCCAATATTTGCTTGCTGGATCATCGACAAGCAAGGTACTTCAAACAGTCCGCCCATCAATGCCAAAAAAAAGATCAATGTTGCCAATAGATAGAATCCGGGATTGAGCAGTATAATCAGCATCAAAATGAGTATCATTCCAACTAATCCAATGAAAATCACGCGCTTATTTTTTTTCCTATTGGTGATCTTTCCCGCCAGCACACATCCGGCAGCGATTCCTGTGGCTGCAATGGCCATGATGATTCCTGTGGCTGTAGAGGAGAAGCAAAGCGATTGTTTGCAATGTATTACCAAGTTCATCTGAAGCAAACCACCTATGAGCCAAAACATCGAAACCCCAAAAACGCCGATATTGATGCAGGGGTATTGTGCGGCAAAACGATAAGATTGTTTTAAAAAACGGATCGGATTAATCGAACTCTTTTGCTCCTGTTCAACAGGCAACTCCCTCACACGAATTGCCCGCGCAAAGAGGTATCCCAAAAGGGCAAAAACAAAAAAGAGGATCCGGACCACCATATCAGAACTATAATCAGCCATAAAAGAGGCGATTACTGTTCCTACCAAAATGGCCAAAAACGCCATTGTTTCAAACACCCCGCTTCCAAATGGGACACCTTCTTCGCCACCAATGTCGCGAATAAGGCCATATTTTGAGGGAGAGTACAAACAACTCTGAATCCCCATGATAAATACAGATAAAACGGCAACCAATATCCATTGCTTCCAAAAGGCGAGGCATGCAAGCAAGACAATAGGAAATTCAGCAATTTTGCACCATCTAAAAACGGCTTGTTTTGAATATTTTACAGCCATTTTTCCACTCAACGGAGATAATAAGAGATAGGGCGCCACCAAACCGGCAGCAACCAATGTGGTGAGTTGGGATAAGTTGAGCCATGAGGGCATTACCCATACCATTCCAAAGAAGATGATACTGTTCTTTAAAAAGTTGTCATTCAAGATGCCAAAAAAGTTGGCCGAAAAGAGATATGTCCAGTTTTTTGTTGTTTTCATAAGAAACAAGGTACAAAAGTAAAAAAAAATTGTACATTTGAGCGTTTAAATTTATCGCTATGCAAAAATTTCTTTTATCCTGCCTTTCTCTCTTTTTTGTATGCGCTTTGGCAGCGCAACCTATTCAACGCACCACCCCCGAAAAAGCGGGGTTGGACTCGCAAAAACTCTCCCGCGTGGACGCTATTATTCAGGAATCAATTGACAACAAAGAGATTCCCGGAGCAGTCGTGGCCATTGTGCGCCACGGTTCATTGGCCTACATTAAGGCTTATGGTAATAAATCGGTATATCCCACAGTAGAACCAATGACTGAGAATACGGTGTTTGATATGGCTTCGGTCAGCAAACCGGTGGGTACGGCAATCTCTATCATGCAGTTGGTTGAGCGGGGTTATCTCCGCCTCTCCGACCCGGTGTCGATGTACATACCAAACTTCCATCCCTGGGTTGATCCGGAAACCGGCCGAAAAGTCGAGATCAGGATTATAGACTTGCTGACACACTCCTCCGGTTTGCCCTCTTACATTACGGCCACACTACTTACCAAAAGGTATGGTTCTCCCAATCCGCAGGCCTTGATCGATTCCATTGCAACAAGCAGAAGAGACTTTAGACCCACCACCAAATTCCAGTACAGTTGCCTCAATTTTATAACGTTGCAAAACGTACTGCAAAACATTACCGGTGAAAAATTATGCGATTATACCCAAAAGAATGTCTTTGATGTCTTGGGAATGAAGCACACCACCTACAATCCCACGGGAGAGATATTGGCGTTGTGCGCTCCCACAGAAAAACAACCTGATGGGTCGGTGTTATTAGGAAAGGTGCATGACCCGTTGGCGCTTTTACTAAATGACGGAAACTCAGGCAATGCGGGCGTCTTTTCCTGTGCAGAAGATTTGGCGCTGTTGGCTGCCGCTCTGATGAATGGCGGTGCGTACAACGGCAAACGAATACTAAGTCCCCTTACAGTAGAGACTATGACACGTGTTCCACAAGAAATCAAATCATTAGGACGTTGTTTAGGTTGGGACAACTACTCGTCATACTCCTCCAACAATGGGAATTTGTTTGATCCGGAAAGAACGTACGGCCACACCGGATATACAGGAACTTCTATTGTGATTGACCCTGTATCGCAAACAGCGGTTATATTGTTGGCGCATAGGGTTCATCCCCATGATGAAGGTAGTGTTACCCGATTGCGTGGGTTGGTGGCCAATGCTGTTGCCGGCGCCGTGACAGAGAAGTAGGATGGTTGCTACCTATCGCTCATTGAGCGAAGTCGAAATGAGCGAATTGTTTAGTCGTTAAGCGAGAACCTGAAAAATCCCGTTACCTTCACCTCAGGATCAATAGACTTGAGGTATTCGGCCACAGAAATCTTACCGTCTTTTACATAGATTTGCTCCTCTAATGTGCTCTCTTTGAAAAACTTATTTAGCTTTCCTTTGGCAATCTGCTCTACCATCTGTTCGGGCTTACCCTCTTGACGAATTTGCTCGCGATAGATCTCCAACTCTTTTTCTATAACCGATTGGGGACAATCGTTTTTGCTAATGGACACAGGATTCATAGCGGTGATTTGCATCGCTATATCTTTTCCGGCTTCGGGAGTAATCGTTTTGCTGAATCCTACAATGGTGGCCACTTTATTGTTCATGTGAATGTAGGTGGCAATAAAGGGGGATTCCAATTTGGCATAAAAAGGAATGGCATGTTTTTCGCCGCTTTTTCCGGTTTGGGCGGTTAGTGCCTCTTCGATGGTTGTTCCAGAAACAGAGAGTGCTTTTAACGCCGTCAAATCTGCGGGCATATTGTCTAAGGCCGTGTGGGCAATGACTTTAGATAGTTGGACAAAATCCTCATTTTTAGCCACAAAATCGGTTTCGCAGCCTAAACAAACCAAGATCGCCCGATTTCGCGGATCGTTAGCCAAAGCAATAACGGAACCTTGGGTGGTATCTCGGTCGGCGCGCTTGGCGGCCACCAATTTGCCTTTTTCGCGAATAATCTCTGTGGCACGTTCAAAGTCGCCATTGGCTTCTACCAATGCGTTTTTGCAGTCCATCATGCCGGCGCCGGTCATTTGGCGCAATTTGGCAACATCTGTTGCTTTTATTTCCATAATAAGATATTTAGTCTGTTGTTGGTAAGGTTGTTTCATTAGGCTCTTCTGTGAGAGCGATAGGTTCTTGGGCAGCGATCGTCTCTGTTGAAGGTTGTTCAACTGTTTCTGCAGGTTCTTCAACCGTTGGTTCTGCCACAGTGGCTGATAAATCGGCATTTTTACGGGTGCGCCTGCGTTGAGTGGACGCTTCTTCTCTCCTTTCGGGAAGGGTTACATCCGAACCCTCTTTCTCTTTCTCGAACTTACGCTCGTTTAAGCCTTCATTCACAGCAGTGGAGAGGATGTTTAAAATGAGTGAAATGGATTTAGCTGCATCGTCGTTGGCCGGAATCACAAAATCAATGGGAGTGGGATCGCAACATGTATCAACCATTGCGATTACCGGAATACTCAAACGAACAGCCTCTTTTACGGCATTCATCTCTTTTTGGATATCCACCACAAAAAGGGCGGCGGGAAGGCGGGTCAGATCGGCTATAGAGCCTAAGTTTTTCTCTAATTTGGCACGTTGACGGGTAACTTGCAACCGCTCGCGTTTGGCCAAAGTCTCAAAAGTGCCGTCCGTCATCATTTTATCAATGGTGTTCATCTTTTTTACGGCTTTGCGAATCGTGGGGAAATTGGTGAGCATTCCACCCGGCCAGCGTTCCGTAACATAAGGCATACCAATTGATTTGGCAACATCGGCCACAATTTCTTTGGCCTGTTTTTTGGTGGCCACAAACAAAATTTTACGGCCCGAATAAGCGAGCTGTTTAATGACGTTGGCGGCTTCGTCTATCTTTACAACGGTTTTGTGCAGGTCAATAATGTGGATCCCGTTTTTCTCCATAAAAATATAGGGAGCCATCTTAGGGTTCCATTTGCGTTTTAAGTGTCCAAAATGGACGCCTGCATCAAGTAATTCCTCAAAAGTAGTTCTGGGCATTGTTTAATTTTTAATTCGGTTTCTAATTTTTTTTTGAGCATAGCTCTCTCATTACATCAACCTTATGGTAGCGGACTTCCGATCCTAAGGTTTTCCGCAGCAGGGCAACTTATGGGTAGCAAAAGTGATTGATCCTGTAAGTTTATACCCGTGCTGTGCATAGTTTTACAAACGATTGATTCTTAACGTTTGCTAAACTGGAAGCGTTTGCGTGCACCCGGTTGGCCCGGTTTTTTCCGCTCCACCTCACGGGCGTCGCGGGTAAGAAGGCCATTTGATTTGAGCACCGGACGATACGTTTCGCTGTTGATCTTACACAATGCGCGGGCAATGGCTAAGCGCAGAGCTTCGGCTTGGCCCTTGATCCCACCGCCATCAAGGTTTACCTTAATGTCAAATTGAGCCAAAGTGCCCGTAAGTTCAAGAGGTTGTTGCACGATGTACTGAAGTGTGCCTTCTTTAAAATAGGCATCTAAAGGACGATCGTTAATCGTAATGGCGCCTTTTCCCGGGTTTACGTAAATGCGGGCAACTGCTGATTTTCTTCTTCCAAGGGCGTTGATAACTTCCATTCTTGTTTAAATTTCGTTTAAAGTAATTGTTTTGGGCTGTTGCGCAGCATGGGGATGCTCAGGGCCTGTATATACATACAGGTTGCGAAACAGCTTAGCACCAAGGCGGTTTTTGGGGAGCATACCCCTAACCGCTTCTTCTACTACCGCAAACGGCTTGCGGCTAAGCAACTCTTTAGGCGTTGCAAAGCGCTGACCGCCGGGATAACCGGTGTGACGAACGTACACCTTCTCTGTCAGCTTGTCTCCTGTTAGACGAATCTTTTCTGCATTGACTACGATAACGTTGTCGCCGCAGTCCACGTGAGGAGTAAAGCCGGCTTTGTTCTTGCCGCGTAAAATGAGAGCAATACGTGAGGCAAGGCGTCCCAATACCTGGTCGGTGGCGTCGATCACTACCCACTCTTTAGTGACGGTAGCGGCGTTTTCCGACAGGGTCTTGTAGCTTTGTGTGTCCACTTTCTTGATTTTTAATTAATAGCTAATAAAATGTTGCGATTTCCCTTTTTAATAAAGGGCTGCAAAGATAGTAATTAATTTCTAAAGAGAAAGGATATACGAAATTTCGTGCCACTTTTTATTAATTTTGTTGTGGCGGGAACACGCCTCCACAAAGGGAGTATAAACGATTTGACCGTTCTTTTGACCAATCATAACGTCTGTTTTCCCTTCTAACAACGCGGAGACTGCCGAGTAACCCAAGATGCTGGCTAAAACACGATCGTGGCAGCTTGGAGACCCCCCCCTCTGAATATGGCCTAATGTGGTGACACGTGTATCATACTCAGGGAGTATCTCTTTTACCTTTTGGGCGATTTCTACGGCCCCCCCCTGTTCGCCACCTTCGGCTACGATTACAATACCCGACGTTTTGTTTTTACGACGCTCCCACTCAAGATAAGCGCAAAGCTTCTTGATGTCTGTTTGAAATTCAGGGACTAAAGTGGCCTCCGCTCCGGTGGCGATAGAAGAGTGGAGGGCAATAAAACCGGCGTCCCGCCCCATCACTTCCACAAAAAAGACCAAATTGTGCGAATCAGCAGTATCCCGAAGTTTGTCAATCGCTTGTACCGCCGTATTTAAAGCCGTGTCAAAACCAATGGTAAAATCGGTTCCGTAAATATCGTTGTCAATCGTGGCGGGTACTCCCACTACAGGAAAACCAAACTCCTGACTCAGGAGGTGCGCACCGCGAAAAGAGCCGTCACCCCCAATCACCACCAAGGCATCAATTCCCGCTTTTCGCACATTGTCTATTGCCTGCGCTCTTCCCTCCGGAGTCTGAAATATGGGACATCGGGACGATTTTAAAAACGTGCCGCCCAAAGAGATGATTTTAGAAACAGAGTGGGATTGCAGCGATACAAACTTATTGTCAATCAGCCCACAATATCCTTGTTGAATGCCTGTGACCTCTCTCTTGTTAAAGATGGATGTGCGCACTACGGAGCGAATCGCTGCGTTCATTCCCGGAGCGTCTCCTCCCGATGTGAGTACGCCGATGTGTTTAATTGTGTTTGACATTATAAACTTTTGAAATTTTATACAAATATAGCGCTTATCTTTGCAAAATGCAAATATTAAAACTTTTTATTGCTATACCGAAAAAACTTACTATTTTTGCAATGTTTTTAAATGTATATCGAAAAGATGATGAAACGTGAACTCTTCCTCAACCCTATTCGTCCTTTCTTTGAAGTAACGGACTTGGTCAAAGTGATCATTGGTATTCGCCGATGTGGAAAATCTGTTTTGCTGTCCCAAATCGCAGCAGAACTTTTGGAAAAAGGTGTCAATAAAGACCATATCATTTTTATCAATTTTGAGCTTTTTGAATTTGCGCACCTAAATACCGCAAAAGAGTTACATGAATATGTGGGTTCATTGGTAAAAAGGGGAGAAAAATACTATCTATTCTTTGACGAAATTCAAATGGTAAATAGTTTTGAGCTTGTTATTAACTCGTTTAGAGCAAAAGGAAACTGCAGCATATTTATCACTGGCTCTAATGCACATTTGCTCTCGGGCGAACTTGCCACCCATCTTTCGGGGCGGTATGTAAAGTTTTTGATAACGCCTTTCCTTTTTGAAGAGTCTTTGCAAATAACAGGCGAGACCAACATAGCCCTCGCTTTTGATAATTATCTAAAATGGGGTGGTATGCCCGGTCGGTATATATTTAAAACAGAATCCGAAACCCAAAAGTATTTACAAGATGTTTTTGATACAATCATCTTACGCGACATACTTATAAAAAAGAAAATCAGAGACATCAATTTGCTGAATAATATTATTCAATTTCTGCTGGAAAACATGGGTAACATTTTTTCGGCCCACACCATATCAAAATTCCTTAAATCGCAAAGCCGTAGCGTCTCAGCCGAAACACTATACAATCATGTGGACTATATTGTGGAATCATTGCTTTTTACAAAGGTTCACCGTTATGATATCAAAGGAAAAAATATTTTTGCAACCCTCGAAAAATACTACATAACAGATATGGGTTTGTTGCAACTCAAAAGGGGTTTAATAAATGAACACCTTGGCGGACGTTTAGAATGTATTGTGGCCAATGAGTTACTTGCAAAAGGATACAAAATTCATATTGGCATTAAGCGCAATGCTGAGATCGATTTTGTAGCTGAAAAGAACAACGAAACAGAATACATTCAAGTGTGTTACCACATCGATTCAGACGAGACCATGAACCGTGAAATCAATGCTTTTGACGGCATCCCCGAAAAAAAGGTGCTTATTACTGCCGACCATTTTGATTACAGCCAAAAGGGTGTTAAGTCGGTAAACATTATTGATTGGTTGTTGGCAAAAAAATAGAATGAAAATCGGCCAAATAGATTTGGGTGTCCAGCCCCTCTTTTTAGCGCC
>JAITFU010000058.1 GCA_031281125.1 Prevotellaceae bacterium
CTGCTGGCGTTCTTCTCATTCTTTGTGTTTCACATATATTAATTCGTCCATAAATTCTCCATTCTTGAATAATGCTTTTTTCAGTTTTGCTTCAAGGACAAATCCTGCTTTTTCTAATACTCGTTGAGATTGTAAATTTGTAGAAAACGGTCGGGCAAATATTCTAACTATATCAAATGTCCTTAATCCATACTCAACAATCTCTTGAATGGCTTTTGTCATAATCCCTTGTCCCCAACACTCTTCGGCTAACCAATAACCCATTTCCGCATTCTTTTCGTGAATGTCCGATTGTGGAAAAACGCCAACTGAACCAACGGCTTCTCCATTCACAACAATAGCAAAGACTTTCACGGGATTATCATTTGCAATCATTGACAGATAGGCTTTTCCGTCTTCCTGCTTGTATGGGTGCGGAAAACCGTTTGTCAACCATTTTGCAACATTCCAATTATTTGCGTACTTTACTAAACTGTCCAAGTCCGCTTCATTCCATTTTCTTAGTTTTATGTCCATTGTTTCTTACTTTTGTGTTTCATTGTTATTGTCCCGCTGCGCTGTCCGCCGCTTGCGACTAACGTTCCGGGGGCTTGGCGTTGGTGGCGGTCTCACTGCCGCTCGGACGGGCGATAAACTTGCAAAATCTTACAAAATTGTAGGGCGAGCCACACCGCCACTAACGCCGAACCGCTCGTTAGACGCCGTTTATATCTCTTTTATCATCTCAAATTGTTTTCCCGATATTTCAATATTTTTCACTTTTAGAAATTCTACTATCGAATTACAGGAAATATCGGCATTTACTAACTTCATTGTTGTGTTTTTATTGAATTTGCCTACTTCGTGAAGTAATAACGACGCAATTCCTTTTCTTCTATGCGGTTTGTCAACGGCTATTTGCGTAATGTCGCCGGAAACAGGCTCAAACACACAATATCCTATAAGTTTATCTTCCGCGAATGCCCCTAAAATGATAAAGTCTTCTCGTGTTCTTTGAATAGATTCAAAACTATTCTGCCACGAGGGATAAAAATCCCAAAAACCTGATACAAAAGAGAGTTTCTCTATTTCAATTTTCTCAATAGAACACGGAACTTCGGTCTTTTTGATTTCATTTTTCAGTTCTTCGTTTTTCCACATAAAATAGTTGAATTCACGAGTTGCCTCAAAACCAATTTTTCGATAGACAGAAACTGCTTTGGTATTATGTTGCAGCACTTCTAATAGATAATGATTGATATTTGCTGCTTTCAAATGAGGAATTGAATACTCAAAAATCTTCGTTGCCAATCCTTGTCCTCTATACTCTTTCAACGTTCCTGTTCCTGTGTCGTAAGCCATTTTTATTCCATTGAAATTCCCAATACCATTCAGCGTATATGACACAATATTTCCTCCCTCAAATGCTGCAAACGATAAATCGGGACTAAAACCACGCCTTTTCCACATAGTTTTAAGTTCTTCTGCGTTCAGTTTAATCTCATAATCGGCAAAAGCATCAATACACGCTTTGGTGATTGTTTCAAAATCCGTTTTCCCAAGTGATTTAATTTTCATCTTTCCATATTTCAATTTGTTCTTTCCACGGTTCTCCCCAAATGGCGGCTAACGTTTTGGGGGCGTGGCGCAGGCGGGGGGGGCACGTGCGGTAGGGCAAAGGTACAATTTTTATTATTCCGCACAACTGTTTATTAGAAGTTGCACCCCCGCTTGTGGGAAACCCCTTGTTAGAGGCAGGCATTTGTTGATTTTTCAACTTCATACTTCCGACTCTCTCATGCTACCTTGCCTTAATACACGAAAAATTACTCCAACCGGTGACAGATTGATAGGTGCGAACACTTTTTTTCGGCACATACAGACAAGTGTTACTCAAGCCAAAAAACGCCCCCAATGTGCTTCCGAACGACTGTAGAACAGTGGGTGGAGTAGAACTTCGACTAATCACAGAAGTTAGGCTTGTGCTACCTGAAAACGCATTGCCTTCAATCGAAATTAATCTTTTTGAAAGAGTTACTGAAACAAGTCCTGTACAAGCAGAAAATGCCAAGCTACCTATCGAAATTACGCTATTTGGAATACAAATCGATGTTAGATTGAAACAATATTGAAACGCCGAGTTTCCTACCCAAGTCACTCCATCAGGGATGGTGACAGAAGTTAAACCCGTACAACGTTCAAATGCGTAATCGCCTATTGCAATTACACTATTCGGAATGATAACAGAAGTTAAGCCGGCACATTCGTAAAACGCTCCTTGTTCTACCGTAGATATGCAGTTGGAAATGGCATAAGCGCCTTGTCTCCCTCGAGGATAGAGCACCAAAGCTGTTTGGTCTTTGTTGAACACTACACCATCGACAGAACTAAAATTAGGATTATCCGGCGCCACATCCATAGAAGTTAAGTTGTCACAAAATCGAAACGCATCGTATCGTATTGTTTCCATCCTACTTGGAAAGGTTATGGATGTTAGGCCAGTGCAATAGGTAAATGCATAGGTTTTTATCGAAGTCACACTATTTGGAAAGGTTATCGAAGTTAAGCCAGCACATCTGGAAAATGCTTCCCATTCAATAGAATTCACACCGTCGGGAACGATGTAAGCACCTTGTCGCCCTCGTGGATATACTATCAATTTGGTTTGGTCTTTGTTGAATACAACACCGTCAATAGAACTATAATGAGGATTTTCCGGATCCACATTTATGGACGTTAAGCGGATACAACCGTCAAATGTGCTATGTCCTTGAATAAAAGTCACACTGCTTGGAATGGTAATCGCGGTTAATCCTGAGCAGTAGAGAAATGCGCCCCATCCAATTTCGGTCACGCTATTTGGAATGATTATTGAAGATAATCCTGTACACCCTTGAAACGCCCGACCTCCAATCCTGTTCACACTATTGGGAATGGTTACAGCAGTTAAATCAAGATGATCAAAAAATGCTCCCCCTGAAATAGATATTACGCCGTCAGGAATGACATAAGCGCCTTGCTTACCTCGAGGATATAGTAGCATCGTAGTTTGGTCTTTGTTAAATACCACACCATCAACTGAGCTAAGATGCAGATTGTTAGAATCCACATTTATGGACGTTAAACCAGTACAACCATAAAATGCAAGATCTCCGATAGATATCACATTGCTTTCTATTACAGCGACTGTAAAAGATTTTCGATGGATTCCCCATGGTGCAATGGTGTAACGACCACTACTATCAGCAATTATAAGTCCATAATTTGGTATTGCCCCTGTTCCACCAATCGTGAGCACATTTTCGGCAATACGCCATATGATGGAATCACCTATGATTCCGCTTTGTGAAAAACCAACTTGTGTCGTTAAAAAAAGCAACAACAGCACAATGATTAAAGACAATTTCTTGGTGTTTTCCATTTTTTGATGTGTATACTTTATTTTCTTTTACGACTTCGTTGTCCCTTTAATTGTTTACTGTTCTTCTGTCGGAATTTCGCTGCATTGTCGTCCGCTTGCCTCTAACTTTTTGGGACTTGGTGCAGGTGGGGGGGGCGTGCGGTAGGGCAAAGGTACAATTTTTATTATTCCGCACTACTGTTCATTAGAAGTTCCACCCTCGCTTGTGCTAAACCCCTTGTTATATGACGCCCATCTGCTTGGTTAAAGTTGTATTAAAAAAACATCGGCATTAATACCTGCTTGTTTTAAGATTGCCCTTAATGTCCCTTCGGGCATATCTCCCGTATGATTTGGAATAGTTGTAAATCTATTTGTTTGAGGATTATACCAAATTTCATGACTACCTGCCGCTTGCCTATAAAATTCAAAGCCCAACTTTTTCAGCGGAACCACTATTTCTCGATATTTGAGACCCGATAATCGCCCCATAATACTAGACTGTAACTACTAATGGATAGTTAAAAGAACTACTGAACATTGCTAAATTCACAATTTGTTGCTCCTGTGCTTCAATGAGTTTTTTCGCAACATCTCTTGCAATTTCAATAGTTTCAGTAATACTATTTCCTTGAACAACTAACCCTTGTACATTGTCTGAGGTTGCTAAATAAACACCTTCCGGCAACTTTTCTATTTGAAGATTTACTATTCTTTCCATCTATTTATTTCATTAAGCTACTGTTACTTTTATTGATTACTTTTTGTTTCGATATTACATAAGATTTGCGAAGGTAATAATTTTTTGATTTATTCGTTCATTACATTTACTTTTTTCGGCTCTGACACTCATTCGACATACAAGACACTACCTCCGGGTGTCATATAACGTTTTGGGGCTTGTGCGGCAGCGGCAAAGGTACACTTTTCCTTTTACCCACCAACTTTCTTAGAAGTTACACCCTCACTTGTGGGAAACCCCTTGTTAGAGGCAGGCATATTTAAAACCATGTATCACTGCCATAATTGAAAACTCCTCTTCTACAACAGCTTTAGTCTCCTCAACTCGTCAATTTTCTCCATCGCATCACTATCATAAGATGGAAAACCAACAATAGTGCCTCCTTTGTCTATCAAAACATAAGTCGGTGCCGCTACAACGTAATAGCTCTTAGACACAGAGTCGTTTTCAGTATCAATTAAGTTGATCCACGACAATGCGTGCTTCTCTACCGCAGCACACCAATTGTCGGGTTTGTCGCTAAAAGCTATTCCGACTATCTCAAATTCATTTGGATGGGCTGCATAATATTCTTTTATACGAGGAATAGCATCCAGACACCAGCCACACCAGCTTCCCCAAAAATCAAGAACTACATATTTTCCGCGTAATGAGGAGAGTGAAAAATCATTCCCGTCAGCATCCTTCAAGGTAAAATCAGGAGCAGACTGACCAATTATTTCTTTTTGGGCCTTCTCTTTTCTCGCGTTTTCTTCCCTGAGAACATTACTTGCATGAATACCTTTTATCCTCCCCTCAAGAAGTTGCCCCATAATGGATTCCTTTGCTCTATTTCCCAAGCTGTCCATATATTGAAATACTTTTGCCTCTTCGCGAAAAGAAGCGACAAAATAAGCCGATAAGGGTTCATCAGGATTCTCACGGATATAATTCAATTCATTGTTATTCACGATTTGGACCGCTTCTTGGAGTTGTTCTCGATAAACTGTTTTGTCCCCATCATAAGAGTTGTCGCGAATAATCTTCAATGCCTCGCTTCGCTGTTTAAAAGCATTTTGGGCATTTGCATGTAATGTAGATAATTGTTCGTTATAGCGATTCCCACTTGCTTGAAAAGCAACAATTTTTTCTTTAATAACTGCATCCATTTGGATACGATCGCCGGGTGAATAGAGCAATGATAAGCTTTCTCCCGGACCACCAAACGCCATAACAGGTGAGTTTGGATAGCGTTCGATATTTTCAAGGGGATAAATTTTTAATTCTGTCAAGTTGTTTGTCTGCGGGTCGTAGAAAAACTCTCCATTCCTAACAACAATAGTGTCCATTGCTTTTCGTTCAAAACGAAACTCATCATTCAATACATTTACCATTATCCACAGTGTGTCATTGGTCAGCCCGATAAAGGTTCCATTAATGCCACTTTTTTTAGATGTACATGAAGCTCCTAAAATGGAGAGTGTCAGTACTAATAGTGCAATTCTTTTCATTTATTCAAGTTTATGTGTCCTTCTCGGACGATTAATAATTATTTTTCTAATATGTTATTTTTGTCAAATTGTCTATGAGCTCTCTTCGGCTTGCCAATATGCTTGTTGTACGTTTGGCCATTTCACTTATAATCCATTGGCAATGTATTTGATAACCCTATGATAGAATAATTGGGGTCATGTATTGTTAAGTCCCCTGAATAAGAACCATCTGAGTAAATAGTGAATTCTTGCGGAGGAAGTACGACCACGACTCTGTTCGCCGAATATCCCTGCTGTCTATTGGTAAGTGTATAGTGGGTATTTTCAATTGCATCGTCTGAAATATATCTATTTATACCGCCCAAATACATATTTGATTTAATGCTGACCTCAACCTTGTTTTCACCAAATCGCAAAATACGTTCTAACGGAAAAAGCGTATTTGCCCTCTTTATGGAGTCCGCTTCTACCAAAAGGAAACCCTCCTCACGGGTCTTTTTGTGATAAAGCGCCCTAAAAAAACGGATGAGAGAAACGGAATATATGACCTGACGCTTCTTCTCCCATTGCTCTTTTTGTTTACTATCCCGCGGTGTAAGTTCTTCAAAAAAGGGTTTTCCATGTATATGAGTGTTGCCTTCTCTATATTTGTGATCAAAACCTTCCAGATAATAGGTAATGAAATATCCCGCTTCGTGATTCACGATTTCTATGGGCTCGATGGACGACACTTTTAACACATTGTTCCGGTTTCTGTAAAAATTGACCTTTTCAGGATTGAGCACTTCCAATCCGTTTTTCGACGGTAATTTTCCCAATACTCTGCGCCAAAATAGGTTCATGTCTCTTTGCCTGATGTTCATTCCCGGCATAACAATTGCTTCGGTCAGCTCATTGACATCAAGAGTAAAATCAATGGTATGAAGAGGCTTTGGTGCGTTAATGGTTCGAGAAACACGCTGGTAACTAATATGTGATACCACTATATCAAAACTTCCCTCAACAGGTACCCAAATCGAAAAGTTACCCAAAGCGTCGGAAGAAGTCGAAATGGTTGTGGTGGCAATAAAAACAGTAGCGCC
>JAITFU010000051.1 GCA_031281125.1 Prevotellaceae bacterium
AATACCCAAACCAGCCGCTCCGACCTCATGGCCTCCGGCAGCGAGCCTAAATCAAACGCCCCTGTCCACGTAGAGAAGCAAGTAGGCCGAAACGACCCCTGCCCCTGCGGCAGCGGCAAAAAATACAAACAGTGCCATGGAAGGTAATAATTACGATGTAATTGTAATCGGAAGCGGGCCGGGAGGTTACGTTGCTGCCATACGGGCAGCGCAATTGGGATTGAAAACTGCTATCGTCGAGCGAGCCGAATTGGGCGGAATCTGCCTTAATTGGGGTTGCATTCCCACCAAAGCATTGTTAAAGAGTGCGCAAGCCCACCATTATGCCCAACACGCCACCGATTATGGACTGGTGTCTATCCACCCCGTTTCTCCCGACATCACCCAAGTGGTGCAACGCAGCCGAGATATCGCCGCGTCAATGAGCAAAGGCGTAGCCTATCTCCTGAAAAAGAACAACGTAGATACGATTTTTGGTATAGCCAAAATCCAACCCGACAAGACCGTTTGCATTGTTGGTGCGGATAACGTAACCACCCATATCACTGCGCCCCATATTATTCTTGCCACCGGCGCCCGTCCCCGCGAGTTGCCCTCTGCACCCATAGACGGCATCAAAATCATTGGGTATCGTCAGGCATTGACACCCTCGCAAATTCCCGAATCGTTGGCAATCATTGGTTCCGGTGCCATTGGAAGTGAGTTTGCCCATTTTTACAACGCCATGGGCACCAAAGTGACGCTCATCGAATTTCTCGACAACATTGTCCCGTTGGAAGACGAAGAGGTTTCTGCGTTACTCTCCCGCTCCTTCCGCAAAGTGGGCATCAAGGTGATGACTTCGTCAGAGGTCTTATCTGTTGACACTTCCGGCTCTTTCTGCCGCCTCTCCGTAAAAACCAAAAAGGGCATTGAGGAGGTGGAGGCCTCTCAGGTACTCTCCGCAGTAGGCGTTACGCCCAATATAGAAAATATTGGTTTGGAGGCGTTGGGGATTTGTGTGGAACGAGGCCGAATTTGGGTGGACAATAACTATCAAACCAATGTGTCAGGTATTTATGCTATTGGAGATCTCTTGGCAACTCCTGCGTTGGCGCACGTAGCCTCAGCCGAAGCGATTCACTGTATCGAAAAGATTGCCGGATTGCACCCGCCAAAGATTTGTTACGACAATATCCCCGGATGTACCTACACCTCACCGGAGATTGCCTCTGTAGGTCTTACCGAGAAAGGAGCAAAGGAGAAGGGATTTGATGTAAAGATCGGAAAGTTCCCCTTTACTGCATCGGGAAAAGCGGCATCAGCAGGGGAACGGGACGGTTTTGTAAAACTGATTTTTGACGCTGTTACTGAAGAACTACTTGGCGCTCATCTTATTGGCGCAAATGTGACGGAGATGATTTCGGGGTTGGTAGTGGCACGCCAACTTGGGGTCAAAGGCAAAGACATTATCCACTCCATACATCCGCATCCCACTATGAGCGAGGCCATTATGGAAGCAGCGGCTGCGGCACACGGAGAGGTGATACACCTATAATATCTATTCTATCCGTTTGTCAATCAAATACCGATTCCGTTCTGTACTGTTTCTGGAAACCATTTCGCCCAAAAATCCGGATAAAAATAGCTGCATACCCACAATCAGTGCAACCAATGCAATGTAAAAGAGGGGCTGGTCGGTGACGGCTCTGTACTTTATTCCGTGGGTCTGCGCCACCAATTTATTTACAATGATAATGGTAGAGCAGATAAAGCCGCCCAAAAAGGTGAGTGAGCCGATCAGTCCAAAAAAGTGCATCGGTTTTTTGCCGAATTTGGATAAAAACCAAAGGGAGAGCAAGTCTAAGTATCCGTTTACAAAGCGGTTAAGGCCAAATTTGCTCTTGCCGTACTTGCGTGCCTGATGTATTACCACCTTTTCTCCAATACGTGTAAAACCTGCTGACTTAGCCAAGTAGGGGATGTAGCGGTGCATATCTCCATAGACTTCAATGCTCTTTATCACCTCTTTACGATATGCCTTAATGCCACAGTTCATATCGTGCAACTTTATTCCGGTGACCATTCGCGCGGTAGCATTGTAAATCTTAGAGGGGATGTTCTTGCTCACCTTACCGTCGTACCGCCTCTTTTTCCAACCCGATACCAAATCGTACTTTCCGCTTTTGATCATATTGTACATTTCTTGGAGTTCTTCCGGACTATCTTGAAGATCAGCATCCATAGTGGCCACTACCTCTCCTTTTGCCGCTTCAAAACCGCAATGAAGCGCTGCCGACTTGCCGTAGTTGCGGCGAAACTTAATCCCCTTTATGTGGGTATCCAAAAGCGATCGCTCTTCAATATACAACCACGAACCATCATTACTGCCATCGTCAACAAGAATCACCTCATAATCGATTCCCATTACTCCTATCGCTTTTACTGTCCAATCGAGCAGTTCGGGCAACGAGTCGCGTTCGTTAAGTAGAGAGATAACTATCGAAAGGTCCATATTATTCACCTGATGGGTCAAAGAGCGGAACTTCTTTTTTTGTAAAAGAAGCCAAGATCGCAGACACAATGAGGCCCCAAATCACCGGATTGAGAAACTCGCCAAAAACTTTAACAGGCAAATAGTGTTTGAGCATCATATCTAAAAAAGGATTGCCGGGAGCGTTGGCTTTCTCCATGACTTCGAGAACAGTTTCGATCTCCTTGTCAAGTGCATCGGGAAAAATGTAGAGATAGTGAACGGCTGCGTAAACGGCCAACACAACGGCAGAACAGAGAGAGACGGCAAAACCGTACCTGAATCCATTTTTGTAGAGGAAATTTTCCTGTTCGCGACTGTACTGTTTTATAAAGTAGTAGAGAACACCAACAGTGAAAACGAGCTTTGTGATGGTCAAAGCAGCGGCAATTCCCGTGGTGGGAATGAGGGCTTTTGTAAGGGTGAAAATAATTGATACTAAGGCCAATAGCAAGCCATTGTAAGCTGCGGAATTCCAAAATTCGGTTTTCATATTTTTAAATTTTTGCCAAAGATAACGATTTTTTCTTAACTTTGCGGGTTCAAAAGATGAATATGATCACAATCACCTTCCCGGACGGGAATTTTCGCACGTATGAATCCGGTGTAACCGGTTTGGATATTGCTCAGAGTATCAGCCCCCGATTAGCTTCTGAGGTGCTATTGGCAAAGGTGAACGGACAACTTCTTGACGTGAACCGTCCGCTTACTCAAGATGCGTTTATAAAGTTTTTTACTTTTGATGATGAGGAGGGTCGCAACACCTATTGGCACTCTTCGTCCCACTTGATGGCTGCCGCATTGGAAAAGTGCTTCCCCGGCGTTAAATTTGGAATTGGCCCTGCCGTTGAAAATGGATTCTATTACGATATCGACTTAGGCGATAAAAGCATCACAGAAGCCGATTTGGCTCAAGTGGAATCGGTGATGCTTGAATTGGCAAAAGAGAAGCAACAATTTGTTCGACAAGATATTACAAAAGGAGAGGCGATCGATGTCTATACCCGTAAAGGCGATGAGTATAAGTGTGAATTGATCAATGATTTACAGGATGGAACCATATCGTTTTATACCAATGGTGCCTTTACCGACCTTTGCCGTGGGCCCCATATTCCCGATACATCTTTGATTAAAGCCGTCAAACTCACTTCGATAGCCGGTGCCTACTGGCGAGGTGACCAAAGCCGAAAGATGCTCACCAGAGTCTATGGAATCACTTTCACAAAGAAGAGTCTATTGGATCAGCACCTTGTGATGTTGGAGGAGGCCAAAAAGAGGGACCACCGAAAGATTGGTAAAGAGTTGGAACTCTTTGCATTTTCGCAACGGGTAGGACAGGGGTTGCCGTTATGGCTTCCCAAAGGAGCGGCATTAAGAGAGCGCCTCGAAAACTTTCTCAAAGAGGTGCAAAAAGCGCACGGGTACCAGCAAGTAATCACTCCCCATATTGGTCAAAAGGAGCTTTATGTCACCTCCGGACACTACGAAAAGTATGGCAAAGATTCGTTTCAGCCCATTCACACCCCTCAGGAGGGAGAGGAGTTTCTGCTCAAACCAATGAATTGTCCCCACCACTGCGAAATATATAAGCTCAAACCGCGCTCCTACAAAGATTTGCCTGTTCGGTTGGCAGAATTTGGAACCGTCTATCGTTACGAACAAAGCGGAGAGCTGCACGGCCTCACAAGGGTACGCGGGTTTACACAGGACGATGCCCATATCTTTTGTCGTCCCGACCAATTAAAAGAAGAATTTTGTAAAGTTATTGATATTGTGCTATATATATTTAAAACGCTAAGTTTTGACGACTATACCGCACAAATATCTTTACGCGATCCAAAAGACGCCGTCAAGTATATTGGGAGCGACGAAAATTGGGAAAAAGCGCAGAGCGCCATTATCGAAGCCGCTGCCGAAAAGGGACTCAAGACGGTGATTGTAGAGGGAGAAGCCGCTTTTTACGGACCAAAACTCGATTTTATGGTTCGGGATGCCATTGGCCGAAAGTGGCAATTGGGCACCATCCAAGTCGATTACAATCTTCCTGAGCGCTTTGACCTCGATTACATCGGATCGGACGACAAGCGCCACCGCCCCGTAATGATTCACCGCGCCCCCTTTGGCTCAATGGAGCGTTTTGTTGCGGTATTGATCGAGCATACAGGAGGAAAATTCCCGCTTTGGCTGGCTCCGGATCAGGTAATAATCCTTCCTATTAGTGAGAGATTCAACGAATTTGCAAAAAAAGTTTGTAGTTTCATGAATTATTCCGATATTCGCGCCGCCATTGACGACCGAAACGAGACGATTGGTAAGAAGATCAGAGAGAATGAGCTAAAGCGCATTCCCTACCTGATTTTGCTGGGAGAGAGAGAGGAAGCCACCGGCTTGGTATCTGTGCGTAAGCAGGGCAAAGGAGATATTGGACAGATGTCAACAGAGGAGTTTGTTGATATGTTGTCCAATGAGATAGATAATTTAAAAGAACCATTGAAATAATTAACCGTAAAACAAATAACCATAAATTTTTACTACTATAGCAACACCTTATAAACCCCGTCCATCCGGCGCTGCAAGAAACGACGGACGCAACAACAGAGGGCGCTATGTCCCTCCCCAACAAGAAGAAGGACCCAGAGTGAATAGAGAGATCACTGCTCCTTGTGTGCGTGTGGTTGGGGATAATATCCCCGCATCAGGGATTTTTTCAGTCTCAGAAGCGATCAAGATGGCAGAAGCATTGGATCTCGATTTGGTGGAGATCTCTCCACAGGTTGACCCACCTGTATGTAAGATTGTTGACTATCAAAAGTATTTGTATCAGCGCAAGAAAAAGGCCAAGGAGATGAAGGCAAATGCTTCAAAGATTGTGGTAAAGGAGATACGGTTTGGACCCAACACCGACGAGCATGACTATCAGTTTAAACTAAAACATGCTCAGGGATTTCTCTCAGAAGGGGCAAAGGTAAAGGCTTTTGTCTTTTTTAGGGGACGTTCGATTCTTTTCTCCGACCATGGAGAGAAACTTTTGTTGCGCTTTGCCGTTGATTTGGAGGAGTGGGGAAAAGCGGAGCAGATGCCTAAGTTAGAGGGAAAGCGTATGATTATGATGCTTGCTCCCGTTAAGAAAAAGTAACAAACAATTATTGATATAACAATGCCAAAGATTAAAACAAATTCCGGAGCCAAAAAGCGCTTTGAACTTACGGGAACCGGAAAAGTGAAGCGTAAACACGCCTACAAAAGTCACATTTTGACTAAAAAGACCACCAAGCAAAAACGGAATCTCACCTATTCGTCTCTTGTTGATCCATCTGACGAAAAGCGGATTAAAGGCTTATTGGTCGCGTAAACTTTTTTATTAACCTGAGTGCACAGCAGAAAAGTTTCTCATTGGAGGAGAGCGCTGACACTCTTAAAACAACAAATGTATGCCAAGATCGGTAAATTCGGTAGCCTCAAGAGTGCGCCGTAAAAAAATTCTCAAACTCACGCGCGGCAACTTTTTAGCCCGCGCAAATGTATGGACAGTAGCTAAGAACACCTACGAAAAAGGGTTAACCTACGCCTACCGCGACCGCAAAAACAAAAAGCGCACTTTTCGTGCATTATGGATTCAACGCATCAATGCCGCCGTCCGCCAACATGGAATGAACTATTCTGAGTTTATGGGCAAGGCGTTAAAGGCAAATATTGGTCTAAATCGCAAAGTGTTAGCCGATTTAGCCATGAATCACCCTCAAGCATTTGAAGAGGTGATCAACAAAGTAAAGTAAACAACACCATTATGGGGCAAGTCTTATACGACCAGCTCCCTTCGAACTCCCCCAGGGCCGGAAGGCAGCAAGGGTAGGAGGTTGTAGCGGTGCGATATAAGGGGCTTGCCCCTTTTTAACTCAATCCCATGAACATTGCCGTTGGTCTATCCGGAGGAGTTGATTCGAGTGTAGCGGCATTGCTGCTCAAAGAGCAGGGACACCATGTAATTGGTGTGTTTATGCAAAATTGGCATCATACGGATGGAACGTTGCATGGACAATGCGAGTGGGAGGATGAGCGCACCATTGCAGAGATGGTGGCGCAGAGGCTTGGGATACCCTTCTATTTTGTTGACTTAAGCGAAACTTATCGCAAAAAGGTTGTCGATTATATGTTTGCTGAATATGCGGTGGGCCGAACCCCAAATCCGGATATTTTGTGCAACAGAGAGATCAAGTTTGATGCTTTTTTGCAATATGTACTTGATCTTGGTGTGGATGCGGTGGCAACAGGGCACTATGTACGGAGTGAGCGGCTTGCCGATGGACGTTTTCGCCTGCTATCGGGCGTTGACCCCAATAAGGATCAATCGTACTTTTTATCTCAACTATCGCAATACCAGCTATCTAAGTCGATATTTCCGATTGGAGATATACTCAAACCACAAGTGCGGGCGCTGGCTAAGCAGGCAGGGTTGCCCTCTGCCGATAAAAAAGATTCTCAGGGGATTTGCTTTGTGGGAAAGGTCGATCTGCCGATCTTTTTGCAACAGAAATTGTCGGCCATAGAGGGACCGGTAGTGGATGTTGACTCAAGAAAGGTCATCGGTACCCATCAAGGCGCACATTTCTACACCATTGGACAACGCAAAGGTTTGCGCATCGGAGGGCACGTTAAGCCCCTTTTTGTGATCAAAACCGATGTAGTAGAGAATATTGTTTATGTGGGAGAGGGCGAAGATCATCCGGAACTGTATAAACAAAGTCTTTTTATACAAAGTGAAGATATTCATTGGATTGACCCAAATTCACAGATGAAGCAGGGAGAAAAACGTCCCTATTTGGTACGCATCCGGTACCGCCAACCGCTCCAAAAAGCAACGCTTCACCGTACCCATCAAGGCATTACAATCGATTTTAAAGAGGCCCAAAGAGGCATCACTCCCGGTCAGTTTGCTGTATGGTATGACGGAGAGGAGGTGCTGGGATCAGGCACGATTTTTGCATGAGAATCCAAAAAGAATCCTCGATCATTTCTAAAATAATCACTATATGAAACGTTTTTTGATTACCTCTTTGCTTCTATTTTGCACCATGATGCTGTATGCGCAGAACATTACATTACCAAAACCTCAAACAACCGGAGGTAAACCTTTGATGGAGGCGCTTCAAGACCGTGCCACCAACCGCAACATAGCAGAAGAACCACTCTCCCAACAACATCTTTCCAATCTGTTATGGGCTGCTACCGGCGTCAACCGTCCGGACGGCAGGATGACGGCACCCACTGCTTCGAACAATCAGGAGATAGATGTTTATGTGTTTCTTTCTCAAGGTATCTATCTGTATGACGTTAAAAACCACACATTGGAACTAAAGGTAACGGGAGATCACCGTGCGGCAGCAGCATCTCAGGGCGCTCCCAGTGGCGCACTATTGGTGTATGTGGCTAATTTTGAGCGAATGGGACGTTACGACGAAGCCAACAAAGAGTTTTACTCTGCCACCGATACCGGTTTTGTAAGTCAAAATGTGTATCTCTATTGTGCATCAGAGGGTTTGGCAACGGTGGTGCTTGGGAGGGTCAATCGTGCTGCGGTTATTGAGATTTTGGGTTTGCAGAACTGTAAAGTGATTCTTGGGCAACCGGTAGGGTATCCGGGCGTTTAAGAAATACAAAAGCGGCATAAACCTGCTTTTTTTTGTATATTTGCAACTTTAAATTGTTATCGTATGAAAAGAGAGTTTGTACTTTGTAAATTTGCGCTATTGTGCGTGGTTTTGGTTGTGTTGGCATCTTGTAATAAAGATGCGATACCTGATCCCAAACCGGATGACGATCAAGCGCCACGATTGATTCAAAAAGTGAACAACTTTATTTTTGACGTGATGGATGAAGTTTATTTGTGGACGGCGCTGATGCCTAGAAATATAGATGTTAAATATGAGAGGGATCCAAAAGAGTATTTTATGAAGTTGTTGTACAAAGATGAAGACAGATGGTCTTACATAACAGACGATTATGACTCCTTTATAGAGGGTGGCGACGGAGTGGAAACGACTTTTGGCTACTCGCTTGCTTGGGGACGCTTTACCGGTACAGACTATTTTTTTGGGGTGATTCGATTTGTCTATCCCGATACCCCTGCTGCCCGTGCCGGACTTAAGCGAGGAGACATCATCTATAAAGCAAACGGCAACTATA